>QHUA01000154.1:13063-15540 GCA_003221805.1 Gemmatimonadota bacterium | reverse complement strand
GACGATGGTTCCCTCTTCGACAACGAGAATGTTGCGATGATCGGCGACGATCTGCGCCAGCACGCGCTCGTCGTGTGGCTTGAGATATCGGCAGTTCACGACCGTCACGCTCATGCCACTCTCGTTGAGAATGTCAGCCGCCGCCAGCGAAGGAAGGACCATCGTGCCGACGGCAAGAATGGCGATGGGGTGCTCCGGATCTCGCCCCGCACTCGTACTGCGACGCAGGATCTCCCACGTCGCGTGCGGAACAGGTTCGATCTCGGCCACCGGCGGAACGATGTCCGGCGTCGCGTCGCGTGGATACCGCAGACAAAACGGTCCCTTCTGGTACGCGAGTCCGCTGCGCAGCAGTGCCAGCATCTCCTTTCCGTTTTTCGGAGCAGTGACGACCATCCCCGGCACGGCGAGCATGTAAGCGATGTCGTACAAGCCCATGTGCGTCGGACCGTCCTCTCCAACGAGCCCCGCCCGATCCATCGCGAATATCACCGCCAGGTGCTGAATTGCCACGTCGTGAATGACGCTGTTCCCTCGGTAGCGAGTCCGGCGGCAAAGGTCACAGCGTGTCCCTCCGCAATCCCGACATCGAAAAAGCGATCAGGAAAGGCCTTGGCGAACGCGCCGGTTCCGGTGCCACTCGGCATTGCGCCGGTGATCGCCACAACTTGGGGATTTTCCTTCGCCAGATCGACGAGCCCCTGACCGAACGCGGCAGTGTAGGCCGAATTCGCGACCGAAGCCTTACGCTGCTTGCCGGTGGCCGGATCGTGACCAGGCGGGAGCGCATGCCACTTCTCGATGTGCTCTCCAGCCGGAAATCCCTTCCCTTTCTGGGTGATGCAGTGAATCAGACGAGGGCCGCTCAGGTCCCTCACGGCAGCGAGCGTGTCCATCAACACATCGATGTCGTGGCCATCGATGGGACCGAAATAGCGAAACCCCAGCTCCTCGAAAAGCACTCCCGGAGTGAGAAAAGACTTCATGCTCTCTTCCCACTTTCTCACCAGAGTCGCCACTCCGGAGAGGGGACCGGGTGCGGAGTCGACAACGCTGCCAATCGCGGAACGAACGCGATTGTAGAGCGGGTTGCGCTGGATCGAGGTGAGATACTTCGACATCGCACCAACGTTAGGAGCGATCGACATCTCGTTGTCATTCAGGATGACGATGAAATCGCGCTCGGAGGCGCCGGCGTTGTTCAGACCTTCGTACGCCAGACCGCACGTGCGCGCGCCATCACCGAGGATGGATACGACCTTGAAATCCTGGCCGTTCAAATCGCGCGCAACCGCCATCCCATAGCCAGCGGAAATTGCGGTGCCCGCGTGGCCGGCACCAAACGCGTCGTATTCGCTCTCGCTGCGCTTTAGGAACCCTGACAAGCCGTTCTCCTGACGTAGCGTCTCAAATCTGTCGGCGCGTCCGGTGAGAAACTTGTGCGGGTATCCCTGGTGACCGACGTCCCACACGATCTTGTCCCTCGGCGTGTCGAACACCGCGTGCAAAGCAACCGTCAGCTCGACGACGCCAAGACCGGCGCCGATGTGCCCGCCGGTGCGCGAGCAGATCTCGATGAGGCGCCCGCGCATCTCTTCGGAGACGGCGCGCAACTCGTCGCGCGTCATCGACTTGAGATCCGCCGGCGAGTGAATTCGGTCGAAGATGGACATACGTGAACGGGATTCAGGACGTGCGTGTAACCATGAAATTAGCGACTTGTGACAGCTCCTGCGTCAGCAGTCCGTGCGCCCGCAGGCTGTCCAAGCCATCGGCGATCAGGGACTGCGCGCGCTGCCGCGCGCCTTCCACACCTAGCAACGCGGGGTAAGTACTCTTACCCAGCGCGGCGTCGCGCCCAGTCGTTTTGCCCAGTGCGCTGCTCGTGGAAGTGACGTCGAGAACGTCGTCCATGATCTGGAACGCGAGGCCGATGTCCCGGCCGTAGCGTTCCAGTGCGCCAATCGCGGCATCATTCGCCCCCGCGGCGAGCGCTCCCATTCTGATAGATCCCACGATCAAGGCGCCCGTCTTCGCCGAGTGGATCCCCTCGCGCTCCTCTAGCGAGAGAGCCAATCCTTCTCCAGCCAGATCGCGCTGCTGCCCCCCGATCATGCCCGCGGATCCACCCGCGTCGAGCAGCGTTCGCAGTATCGCCCCGGCGGTATGCTCTGGCAGTCCCATTTGTCGGGTCGCGTCACCGGCAACGATCACGGCCAGCGGTATCATTGCCACGCCTCCCAGTATTGCGACTGTGGATCCGTAAACCTTGTGAACCGTCGGTCTGCCACGGCGCATGTCGTCATCGTCCATGCACGGCAAGTCGTCGTGCATCAACGAGTAGGAGTGAACGATCTCCGGCGCACACGCGAGTACGGTCGCGTCGCCGTTGCCGCCCGCCGCGCGGTAGGCGAAGAGCAGAAGCAAGGGTCGCAACCGCTTCCCCGGACTCGTCAGGCCGTATTGAATCGCCGCCG
>QHUA01000154.1:0-13031 GCA_003221805.1 Gemmatimonadota bacterium | reverse complement strand
AGCCGAAGCTCGATTTTTTGTCGATCAGCCGCGAATCGATCTGCGCGCCCTGCTGCTGCAAGGGGTTCGGCGTGGGTCACTTCTTCAGAGATCCATCTCCCGCAATTCGAAGCCGCCTTCAGACCTCTCGAGGAGGAGGTGCACCTTCGTTTCGGCTTTATCCAGCTCCGCTGATGCCGCGCGCAGCAGCTCGATCCCCTCCTCGAACAATTTGAGCGAGGCGTCGAGGCCGACCTGCTCGCTCTCGAGTTCGGCCATGATCTCATCGAGGCGACGAAGGCTCTTTTCAAAGTTCATTTGGGGGCTCCTTGCGGAGGGGAGAGGAGCAAGCGCCACGTGTAATATCGGCGTCCGGGCCGATTAAGGGCAAACGCTCAGTTGCGCTATTGACTTGCGGCGCCAAATGGTATAACCTTTAATCCGGATGAACGGATGGAGTATATGAGCGCACCAGCCCTCTTTGGACAAATGACCGCCCTCGCCGATGCGACGAGGAGCCGGCTTCTGGTCGCCCTCGAGCGGGATGAGCTCACGGTGAACGAGCTGACGTCCATCCTGCAGCTGCCCCAATCGACGGTCAGTCGCCACCTCAAGATGCTGAGCGCGGAAGGTTGGGTAGACGCACGCGCGGAGGGAACGAGTCGCTACTACCGGCTTGCAACCGCGTCGCTGGATCCGGCCAGTCGCCGATTGTGGAGCATCGTCCGTGACGAAGTGATGCACACCAACGCCGCCGAGCACGATGCGCGACGCACTCAGGCAGTTCTGGCCGAGCGCAGTACCCGATCCCAGCAGTTCTTTTCGACGTCGGCTGGGCAATGGGATCGAATGCGGTTGGAGCTGTTCGGCAGACGCGCTGACATCGCATTACTCGGGCTGCTCGATGAGCGCTGGACGGTCGCCGATCTCGGCTCCGGCACCGGTGCCATCACGCAATCTCTGGCGCCGTTCGTGGCGCGGGTGATCGCCGTCGATGAGTCGAGGGCGATGCTGTCGGCGGCCAGGAAGCGATTGCACGGCGTTGAGAATGTCGACATCCGAAATGGACGCCTCGAATCGCTGCCGATTGGCGACGCCGAAGTAGATGTGGCACTTCTTTTTCTGGTGTTGCACTACACAGCGGAGCCGATACGGGTCATCTCCGAGGCTGCTCGGGTGCTCAGGCCGGGCGGACGGCTGCTCGTCCTCGACATGATGCCGCACGACAGGCAGGATTTGCGGCAGACGATGGGACATCTCTGGCAGGGTTTTGACCGCGCCACGGTGTCGGGCTGGATGGAGGCGGCGGGTCTGGAAAACTTTCGCTACAACCCGCTGCCACCCGATCCAGACGCCAAGGGGCCGATTCTATTCGCGGCAACGGGAAAACGGAATGCCGCCGCAGTCACAAGCGGCGGACGCAAGAAAGCGGATGCGGTACCGCTGATGAAAACCGCATGATCGAGTCTTAACGCAGAACTTCCATGGAGCACACAGTGGGCACGATTACAGAACCGATGAATTCATTCACCGCCGCAATCGAAGCAGGTCGCGAGCCCTACAAGGTGAAGGATCTAGAGCTGGCCGAGTTCGGCCGCAATGAGATCCGTCTCGCCGAACACGAGATGCCGGGGCTGATGGCGTTGCGAGCGGAGTACAAGGGAAAGCAACCGCTGGCTGGCGCGAAGATCATGGGCTCGCTGCACATGACGGTGCAGACAGCGGTGCTGATCGAGACGCTGACACAGCTCGGCGCCGACGTTCGCTGGGTATCGTGCAACATCTTCTCGACACAGGACCACGCCGCTGCCGCGGTAGTGGTTGGCAGAAACGGGACGGTCAGCGATCCGCAGGGCACGCCGGTTTTCGCCTGGAAGGGCGAGACACTCGAAGAGTACTGGTGGTGCACGGACCAGGCCCTGGTGTGGCCCGACGGGTCTGGACCCAATCTTCTGCTAGATGACGGCGGTGACGCTACCCTCCTCGTCCACAAGGGAGTCGAGTTCGAGAAAGCTGGGCGCGTTCCGGAGTTCGATCCGAGCAAGGACTCAGAGGAGTTCGGCGTCATCCTCAATCTCCTGCGCCGTGAATTCAAGAAGGATCCACAACGCTGGACCCGCATGTCCAGGGATCTGCGCGGTGTCTCGGAAGAGACGACGACCGGCGTGCATCGACTCTATCAGATGATGGAGGCCGGCACTCTTCTCTTCCCCGCCATCAACGTCAACGATTCGGTAACGAAATCAAAGTTCGACAACTTGTACGGTTGCCGTCACTCCCTTACTGACGGCATCCTCCGGGCATCTGACGTGATGCTTGCCGGAAAAATCGCCGTCGTTTGCGGCTACGGCGATGTCGGCAAAGGTTGCGCGCAGGCGCTCAAAGGTCAGGGTGCGCGAGTAATCATCACTGAGATCGATCCGATCTGCGCGCTGCAGGCGGCGATGGAGGGATACCAGGTAACCATGCTCGAAGATGTCGTGAAGACGGGCGACATCTTCGTGACTGCGACGGGCAACAAGGACATCATCACCGTCGAGCACATGGCTCAGATGAAGGACAAGGCGATCGTCGGCAACATCGGCCATTTCGACAACGAGATCGACATGGCGGGGTTGAAGCGGTTCAAAGGCATCAAGCGAATCCAGATCAAACCGCAGTACGACGAGTACGTCTTCCCAGACGGGCACAGCGTGATGATTCTCGCCGAGGGCCGTCTGCTCAACCTCGGTTGCGCTACCGGGCATCCGAGCTTCGTGATGTCTGCCAGCTTCACCAACCAAGTGATGGCGCAGATAGAGCTGCACACGAACTGCGATGCGTACGAGTGCAGGGTGTACACGCTGCCCAAGCATCTCGACGAGCGAGTAGCGCGCCTTCACCTCGACAAGCTTGGAGTCAAATTGACGAAGTTGTCCGAGGAGCAGGCTGCCTATCTGGGCGTTCCGGTAGAAGGACCATACAAGCCCGAGTTTTATCGGTATTAGATCGGCATCCCGCCGCTTACCAGGCCAGAGAAATCGCTCACGGGCATTTCTCTGGCCCTTGGCCTCTCCAGCTTGACTCCGCGATGTTCTGGCGGATATTGCGGTATAATGAAGTTGCTGCGAGAACTCTCCCCTCAGCTTGCTCTCGCGGGAATTGTCGCACTCCAGATCTCTTGCGGCGATTCCACCGCGCCCGGCAATGCGGCTGCCAGCATCAGCGCAAATTCGTCGACCGCCTTGTCGGCGGCACCTGGTGCCCAGGTGGTCGAGCTTCCTTCGGTGATAGTGCGAGATGCCAGCGGTAATCCGATCGCCGGTGTGTCAGTCACATTCGCCGTCACCGCCGGTGGCGGGTCGGTAACGGGCGGCCACGCGACCTCGAACTCGGCTGGGATAGCAACGGTGGGAAGCTGGACCCTCGGTCCGAGTCAGGGCGCGAACACCCTTGTTGCGAGCACTGGCAGCCTGTCCGTTACATTCGTCGCCACCGGGGCTGATCCGTGCACCAATGTGGTGACCCTAACGCTAGGGGTGACGACGAGCGGCCATCTTTCGCTCTCGGATTGCGCGTTGAGCGACGGAAGCTTTGTCGACTTTTATCAGGTGAGCGTCCCGACCGCGGGCACTTACGTCATTGACGAGGTATCGTCGGCATTCGACAGCTATCTAGTGATGTTCAATTCGGCGGGAAGACTCGTCGGAGTGAATGATGATGTTGCGTCCGGCAACACCAACTCGCGAATAAAGGCGGTACTCGCGGCTGGCACCTTCATCATCGGTGCAAACTCCTACGCCCCAAGAGATACGGGCGCGTACACCATTACGTCTGCCGCAACCACGGCGGAGGTGACGAACTGCGAGGATGTGTTCGTCATGCCCGGGATCAGTACGTCGCAGTCCCTGAGTTCTTCCGACTGCACGGCGAATGGTATCTTGTCCGACGTTTATCTGATCTTCATGCAGTCGGGCCAGTCAATCACCGTTTCCATGAGCTCGACCGCCGTGGATTCGTATCTCGAGCTCACAGCCGATGGGAACTCCACCATTCTTGCGTCGAACGACAACATCGACGCCACGACGCAGAATGCCCAATTCACATTCACGGCGGGCTCGACTGGCTTTTATATCATCAGGGCGCGCTCAGCTGCGGCCGGTGCGACGGGCGCTTACACATTCGCCGTTCAATAAATTCGCAGCGCGTCTTACTGCTTCTTCGCTGCTGAATCGAGCGCGAAGAATGGCGACTTGATGACAGGCCGGTTCTGATCGTACGAGCGCCTAGAGATGAGCGCGACGGTGCTATCCCGCCCAAGCCAGCTATCAACTCCGTTCGAATCGAGCAGCTTGTACCTGCGCGCGAGCTCCGCCCGATACCATTTCGCAGGCAGTAGCGGAACCGTGACGACGGTCACGTCTTTGCGCGTGCCCTCGGCTTGTTGCAGATACCACAGTGGATAAGTGTCATTATCGCCGAGGGCGAGGAACACCCCTGACGGAGGTACTCGCGCCAGCATCTCGGATTCGTCCACTCGCGCCTTGGTTTCCACCGGATCGTTGCGGCGATCGACGGCAGTCCAGTTGAGCAGCGCCGGTGCGAAAGGCAGCAGCATCGCCAGCATGTTGAACGGAGCGACGAGGAGGCGCGACAAACGGATCGCGCCGAAGCCAGCCCACAGTCCCCAGCAGGCGAAGAGCCAGAAAAAGAAATAATCCCTTTCCCGCGCTTCATGGGGCGCGTCGGCCGGCAGCAGTCCCGCCCCGAACGAGGGCCCTGCTTTCAGATTCAGGTAGATCACCACACCGAGCGATGACACGAAAAACAACAGTGCCAATGCGCGCCAGCTGCGGCGGTCTATGCTCCGGTGCATTGCGAAGCCGCATAAACCCACCAGCGCGTAGAGAACGGTGATCGGAGTCCTCCACCAGCTCGGCGGCGCCTCGGGTGCGAGTGCTTTGGCGAATTGCCAATCTGCATACTCGAAGATGTTTCCCAGCTGGAGATAAAAAGGCGCCCGCCGCGGCCAAAGAGGCGCGACGTCGTACTGGCGTCGAAGAATGACGTCCAGGAGCGAGCCAACCGTCGAAGGATTCCCCTGATTGATCGCGGGATCGTGTTTGGCGCGGATCACCAGGAACGCAATGGCCGTCATGCCGACCAGAGCGGCGAGGATCGACGCGCGCAGCAGCTTGGTGAGTGAGTGGGCTTCGCGGCGGCCATCTACGTAGCGCCTGCCGACGGGAACGGCGAAGTACCCATCGCCGGTGCTGAAGACGAGCAGGATCGCGCTCGGAACGACGAGCAGCGCTGTCAAGTGAAGAGACCACGAGAGGCCGGCGAGATAGGCAGCGAGCAGTGCCCAGCGGGCGTCGGAGTTCCTGCCAGCGCGGTCAGCCGCCCACAACATCATGCAGCCAAAAAGAAATGCTACTGCATACACTTCGGTTTCAGTAGCGCTGAGCCAGACCGTCGTCATCAGCCCGGCAGTCAGTCCGGCCGCGGTGGCGGCGAATCCATCCTCAGTCCAGCTGGCGAGAAGATTGGTGAGAATTCCGCAGGCGAAGGCGGTGCAAAAGGCGGAGAGCAGATTGATGGAGCGGGCGAACCCGAAGACCGGCGCGAAGATGAGACTCCACACTTTTCCGATCAGCACATAGAGCGGAGTGCCCGGTGGGTGCGGGATGCCAAGCGAGTGAATGGCAGCGAGGAACTCACCCGAATCCCACAGCGTTACGCCGGGGGCAAGGGTGAGCATGTAGACAAAGAGAAGAAGTACGGCGGTCGTCCAACCCGGCGAAGGAAACCGTCTTATTGGGAGCGCCTCGAGGTAGAGTACCGGTTCAAAAATAATTTAGCGGCTCGGGAGTTGCCCGACCGTTGAGCCGTTGAGTTGGCGCCGTTCATGTGAACTCTGCCGGAGGACTTACGTACGCCATCAGTCATGCCTCAGCAGCGCTCGCAGTAAAAAGCAGATTCCCGCGCGTCGGATTATGGCCCCTCCTCATCGCCGTGCAGTTCGTCGAGTTGCTCTGGATTCTCTTTACCTACCTCGGAATCGAGCACTCCCGCATCACGCCAAACGCTGTTCATCTCGATTTCCTTCCGTACTCGCACTCGGTGGGAACGGGTTTGTTGCTGGCCGCGATCGCGTGGGGTTTTGGCAAAGTTGCTCGGCGCAGCAACGTCGGCGCCGCCATTGCCCTCGGCGTACTGTCTCACGTGGCGCTCGACATCATTCAGCACGAGCCGAACATCACGCTGCTTCCCATGCAATGGGGGCCGCGGCTTGGTCTGAACCTGCAGGGATATCCCGTCCTCGATTTTCTGGTCGAGATCGCCTTCTGCATTTTCTGTTGGGCAATCTTTCGTGGCACAAGGGGGCTATTGATCGGGATCGTGATCTTCAACCTGATCAACATCCCGGTGATGTTTCCGCGCTCGACCTCCTTCGTGCCGCTTATGGAGCACCACAACCTCTTGCCAACGCTGATCCTCATTCAAGTCATTGCCTCGTGGCTGCTGGTTTGGTGGTTCGGCCCAAAGACCGTGATTTTCCCGTCGACTACTCGGCCAGGAGCTCCGACTCTTCAGGAGTGAGTGCCCAGGCCGCGTCGAGTGCGAGACGATTGGGGCGCACGCGATGGACGCGAAATACTCGCGCGCCCGCAAAGAAGGCGACGACATTTACTCCAACCGTCGCCATGTCGCGATCCTCGTTCGAAATTGCGTGGGGCGCTAGCGTGGTTCCCGCCGAAGTGCTTCCCCCGGCCGAAGTGTACCGAATCAGCTCGGCGATTACTCGCTTGCGGGAAGCACCGACAAAAACTGGATAACCAAGTGCAACGATCCGATCCAGCTCCACTAGCGCAGCAAGCGAATGGCCGGTTTTCTTGGAGAAGCCAATGCCTGGATCGACCGCTATGCGCGCGGGATGAATCCCGGCGCGCTGGGCGATCTGAATGCTTTCCTCGAGCTCCGAGATAATTTCCCCGACCGGATCGTGCCCGTATATCGCGTTATCGTAGCTCGCCATGTCGGCTACTGTTCCACGCGAATGCATCAGCACGACGCTGCAGCCCGCTTCAGCACAGATCCGCGGCATGTCCGGATCGAGCGACATACCCGACACATCGTTTACCACCGACGCGCCCTCGGCCAGCGCCGCCTTCGCCACTTCCGCTTTGACGGTGTCGACGGAGATCGTGATGTCGCTCCACCGTGAACGAATTCCGCGGATCACCGGCAGCACACGCTTGAGCTCTTCACGCGCCGGAACGGTTTCCGCACCTGGGCGTGTCGATTCGCCGCCAACGTCGATAGCATCGACGCCTTCAGTGATCATCCGGTCAGCCTGAGCGATCGCGGCTTCCGTCGAAATGAAATTACCCCCGTCGCTAAAGCTGTCGGGGGTAACGTTCAGAATTCCGAAGATGGTTGGCCGTAGTGACTTTGACGGCCAGGCGAAACTCACGCCGGGGCAACCTCCGGTCCGCCGAACAGAGGCGGCTTGGATGGCTTGGGATGCATCACCGGTGTCGCCAGTGCGGGCGCGGACGGCGGCGGACTGACCGGACGCGGCGGGAGCTCCTCGCCGCGTGCGAGCGGCAGCCACCGTGTGCAGCAGCGCCATGTGCGCCTGAAGAACCTGGGTCGCCCGGCTGTACGCTTCCTTGATCACGCGCGACACTTCGGCGTCGACCAGCTGGGCCGTACGCTCGGAAACTTCGCGTCGCGTCTGGATCTCACGGCCGAGGAAGAGCTCTTGCTCGTTGTCGCCGACGAGGACGGGTCCGATTTCGTCGGACAGTCCCCACTGGGACACATAGCGGCGTGCGAGACCGGTAGCCTGCTGAATGTCGCTCGCAGCACCGGTGGTAACGCGGTCGCGTCCAAAGACGAGTTCCTCGGCAACGCGTCCACCGTACGCCTTGACCAGATTCGCTTCCAGCTGCTCGCGAGTAACCGATACGCGGTCGTCTTCGGGAAGCGTCCATGCTACACCGAGAGTACGACCGCGCGGCACGATCGTGACTTTGTGCAGGGGATCGTTGCCCTTGACTTTGATCGCGCAGATGGCGTGGCCACCCTCGTGGTAGGCGGTGAGCTTGCGCTCTTCGTCCTTCATCACCATCGACTTGCGCTCGGCGCCCATCATGACCTTGTCCTTCGCGTCCTCGAGGTCGGCCATGTAGACCTTGTCGTGGTTGCGACGGGCAGCCAGTAGCGCGCCCTCGTTGACGAGATTGGCGAGATCGGCCCCGGCCATTCCCGGAGTTCCGCGCGCCAGCAGCAGCACGTCCACATCCTCGGCCATCGGCTTGTTGCGGATGTGCACGCGCAGGATCCCTTCGCGACCACGAAGGTCCGGCGAGTCGACGACGATTTGCCGGTCAAAGCGACCCGGCCTCATCAGCGCCGGATCCAACACGTCGGGACGGTTGGTGGCAGCAATCAGGATCACGCCATCGTTGGACTCAAAGCCGTCCATCTCGACCAGCAGCTGATTGAGTGTCTGCTCGCGCTCGTCGTGTCCACCGCCGAGTCCGGCACCGCGGTGACGACCGACGGCGTCGATTTCATCGATGAAGATGATGCAGGGCGCGTGTGCCTTGCCTTGCTCGAACAGATCGCGGACGCGGCTCGCACCGACGCCGACGAACATCTCGACGAAGTCGGATCCCGACATCGAGAAGAACGGCCGGCCGGCTTCACCGGCCACGGCGCGCGCGAGTAGCGTCTTACCGGTTCCCGGGGGTCCGACGAGCAGCGCGCCCTTCGGTAAACGTCCACCGAGCTTGGTGAATTTCTGTGGGTCCTTCAGGAACTCGATGATCTCCTGCAGCTCGACCTTTGCTTCGTCGGCACCGGCAACATCGTCAAAGGTGACTTTCGGAGTGTCACCCGTGAGCAGCTTCGCTTTCGACTTCCCGAAGCTGAATGCCTTTGCTCCGCCGGCTTGCATGGAACGGAAGAGGAAGAACCAGATTCCGAAGATCAGGAGATACGGGAACAGACCGATCAGGATCGTCGTGAACGATGCCCGCGGCTCTTCCGCCTGGATTTGCACGCCGTGCTCGGTCAGACGCTTTACTTCGTCGGCCGAGTTCTCCATCGGCAGCATGACCTTGAACTTTTGCACCAGGCGACCCTTGACGGGAACCTTCTGCTTGAATTCACCAGTGACGAGCTTGCCACCTTGAATGGTGACCTTGTCGATGTTGCCCTTCTGCAACTGCTCGTCGTACTGCGGGCTATAGGAAATCTCGGGCGCGGCGTCGGCTCCCTTCCCCGAGAACTGGATGATCGCAACGGGCACGAGTATGACAAAAACCCAGAACGAGAGCTGCTTGGAAACCTTGCTCCAGTTCGTCGGCTTTTTGGGTGTTTTATTCGGCATTTGTATCGGCATTACTGCAAGCTCGCTATGTACGGCAAGTGGCGGAAGTTCTCCGCGTGATCCAGCCCATATCCAACCAGAAACTCGTTCGGCGCATCAAAACCAACGAACTTAGTCTGGTATTTCAGTCCATCGGCAATCCGTTTATGGAGCAACGCACATATCTCCAGTGATCGCGGTTTGCGCTCCTTCAGTATAGTCATGAGACGATTCAAAGTCCGCCCCGAATCAACGATATCCTCGACCAGAAGAATGTCCTTGCCTCCCAGCTCAGTCTCCGGGTCGTAGACGAGGTTCACCGTACCGTTCGAGACTGTCCCATCTCCGTAACTGGAAGCAACCAGAAAATCCACTTGCAACGGACGCGTTATCTGTCGCACGAGATCGCTGAGGAAAATGAAGCTCCCTTTGAGTAAGCCCAGCACCAAAAGATCGCCGTCTGGATAAGCCACGGTAATTTCCCTGCCGAGCTCGCTGACCCGTTTGGCAATCGCAGCTTCGTCGAAGGCGACTCGCCTGACTGCCCTTCCGGAGAGGCGCGGATCGGCTTTCGTGCCCATCGGCTTCACGCTGCTGCTCATGCGCGCGCCTCGTTTTGAGCCGACCGCCACCGGCGCAGCAGCATGTCATCGCGCCCCATGACGATTTCGACTCCTCCGGAGAGCTGAATAGCGCCTCCCGTCGCGCCTCTAATAGTAAACTCAGCGGCGCGGTGGGTTCCGCGGCGATCCATCACCACGCGTGCCCGGGCGGCTAACGCTGGCCACAGAACCCGCAAACATTCTGAGTCGTAGCCGGCGAGGCTGGAGCGACTGATTCGGAGCCCACCGTCCCCCTCCTCGGCCGCCTCAATGTTGGGTAGAAGATCGTCGAGCGAACGCCGCCAGGCGGCCGATTGCCGAGCCAGTGAGAGAATCTCGTTCGGAAACCCCGGATTCTGTTTCACGATCGACGGGAGAATGTCGAGGCGGACTCGATTGCGCAGATGCCGGCGGTCGAAGTTCGACGGGTCCTCCACGAACGCCACTCGATGCTGTTTGGCGTACGCCGCCAGCGTGGCGCGGGAAAGGTTCAGGAAGGGCCTGACGATCTCGGACTCGGCGTATAAACCGGCGAGGCCGCGGGGACCGGCATCGCGCAGAATGCGCATGAACACGGTCTCGATCTGATCGTCGAGAGTGTGCGCGGTCACGACATTGGCGCCGCGTCTTGCCGCGACCTGCCTCAGAAACTGCCACCTGGCGCGACGCCACTCTTCCTCGCGCCGCCCGACTGTGGATGCCCGGCCGCTCACGCAAAGAAACCCGGCCCGATAGGCGTGACGCGCGACTAGCGCCGCTGCGCGACCCGCCGCCCGTCCCGTACCGTGATCGAAAGTTGCGACGGTGATAGTCTTGCGCGCGCGCACCGGCAGCTTCGCCGCACCCGTGAGAAGCGCCATGGAATCGAGTCCGCCGCTGATGGCGAGTACGGCACACTCGCACGCGGCGAGGGATTTCTCGACGGCGCTCTCTACCTCGGATCCTTCAACGCGGGCGCTTGCCATTATAGTTTTAATTTACCTATTCACGGGGGATTTCCGCTTGGAGACGCACGGTCCGCTGGGAACGTTGTGGGTGTCGTTTGGCCTGATCGCGTTTTACATCGCGCTTATCTGGTTGAACACCCTTCTCGGCATCTTCCTGACTCCGCTGCTAACCGGGATTCCGCTGAGCTGGCTACTCGATTGGCGGAAGCGTCGCAAAGGCGAGCTGGCGGAACGCTCGGAGACCGAGGCCTACCAGGGATAGAGAGCCTGGTAGTACGCGCGATTGCGAAGGATTGTCCGCACGTAGTCGCGCGTTTCAACGAAAGGGATGCGTTCGGTAAACACTTCAGGGTCGTTGGCGCCGGCCTTCGTTGACCACTTTTCAACGCGCGACTCGCCCGCGTTGTAGGCCGAGAGCGCTTTGACAACTTCGGGATACTTGCGAACCAGCACGCTCAAGTGCGCCGTGCCCAGCTTGATGTTCGTCGCAGGCTGATAGAGTAGCTCGGGATCCCATGGACTGATGCCTTTGGCGGCGGCGAGATCCTTTCCAACCGACGGCATCAACTGCATCAACCCGCGGGCGCCGGCGGGTGAAGTGGCCAGTGGATTGAAATTCGACTCCTGGCGAATGAGCGCCGCGACGAGAACCGGATCGAGTCCGTTTTCCTTGGAGCTCGAGACCAGAGTTTCGCGCTCGAGTACCGGAAAATAGAGGCGATAGTTCTCGGCGCTGTGGCCGATCTCGTCTAGCGCGCGACGGCCGAGTGCGATGGACCGCGATGCCTGGTCGCCGCCGGCGAGCGCGTGGGCCGTGGCGACCATCCGCGTTGGATTCGCCAAAGCGTCTCGGAAGAGCCTGTCATTCTCGAACCCCGCCTCCACGTCCATGCCAACGTCTTTCAGCGCGAGGACGCGATTCACCGCCGAGTCAACGATGGGAATTTTGGCGTAGTTGGGTCCCGACCGATCCGGCGCGACGAGCGTGGTGTCCAGTCGCTTGGCCGCCAGCACCGCATAGTAACTGAGTGGATCGGCTCCGATTATCGAACGCCAACGCGCCTTGCTGCGCGTCTTGTCGCCAAGCGCTGCGTAGGAGCGACCGGCCCAGTATTCGGCGGCCAGCGCCTCCACACTGTTCGAGTCGCGTGCGACGAGTGAATCCAGCTGCGCAGCAGCGGCTCGCCGATCACCCTGGATGTAGGAAATGATTCCCGCGCGAAAACGCGCGCTGGTGGCGTGTCTGCCTCTGGGAAACCGCTTGAGCAGTGTAATCAACGCCTGTCGGGCATCCTGGTCTCGATTGTCGTCGGTTGCCAGATCGGCCAGTAGCAGCAATGCAGATGCTGCGCTGGTGTCCTTTGCGTACGCCGTCGTGATGGACCGCAATGTCGCGCGCCCCGTGGCGGTGTTCCCCAACGCTATCTGGGCGCGAGCTTGTTGGTATTGGGCGGCAGCGGCGAGGTTTGCCGGTGCACGCACCTTGGCTAATTGCGTGGAAGCATCAGCGTAGCGTCGCAAGCGAAACAACACGGAGCCGTAAGCGACGTTGTCGGAGACATCCCCGAGTCGAGCGGCTAGCGCCTTCGAGTATCCAGCGGCAGCGCGATCGGGTAGACCTGATTTGCCCGCGGCGCGAGCGACCACCAATTCGTCAGCAGGCGTTGTCGTCGTGAAGACCTTGTCGAACAGGTCGATGGCCTCTCGTGTGTCGGCGGAATTGTTGGAGCTGGCGATGAAGGAAAGCAGCTCAGAGCGCGCGGCCGCACGAGACGCGTCGTCGGCGGGTGGGTTCACGCGCAGCCTCAGCGCATCGAGCCTGGCGCCGAGCGCGTTGTAGGCACGGATCGCGCCGGCGAAGTCACGAGTCCTCTCGCGCGCGATCGCATCGGTCCAACGAATTCTGTCGCGGGCGACATCGGTACGAAGCTTCGCGTAGTATCCCGAGCGTGCCGCGCTGTCGGCAGTCACTCCCGCCGCGCGCAGATACAGCCAGTCCGAGAGCTGGGGGAGTTTTCCCGCGGCTGATTCGTAGGCCGCGCGCGCCGCATCGAGGCTGTCGGCGCGATCCAGCTCCCGGGCGCGGACGACGAGGGCCCGGCTCTCCGCCGGCAGAACGTGTTCGGTGGTATCTCCGGCGAG
>QHUA01000222.1 GCA_003221805.1 Gemmatimonadota bacterium | reverse complement strand
TCCCGCCCAATTGCGACCGATGCTCGGCCGCACCGACGGAATTCTGATCGCGCAACAGACAGCAGCCAATCTCCACGTCTCTGTTGGCGACAACATCTCGGTAATTCGCGCAGGCTTATCACCCGTGGTGACCCGCATCGATGGAGTGATCGACCTGCCGCAGGCAGATGCGCTCTTTCAGGCGGTGGGAGTTCCTGCCGGCGCCGCCCCGCAAGCACCACCCGACAACGTGCTCGTCGTCCCGATCGACGTGTGGCACCAATGGTTCGACCAGCAGGCGCTAGTGCGTGTGGGCACCGTGCATACCCAGCTTCACGTGCGACTCGATCACAAACTGCCGCCCGACCCTCGGGATGCGTACGTCTACGTCGAGCAACTGGCGCGCAACTTCGAGGCGCGGGTGGTCGGGACCGCGCTGGTCGGCGACAACCTGGCGGCACGGCTCGACGCAGTGCGCGAAGACGCGCTATACGCGCGGGTGCTTTTCCTCTTTCTGGGGCTACCGGGCGCAATCCTCGCCATCATCCTCACGTTCGCGGTGGCCGCGACGGGGGGCGACAGGCGGATCAGGGAGCAGGCGCTGCTGCGCGTGCGTGGCGCCAACACTTCGTCGATCATCAGGCTCGAGTCCCTCGAGGCGCTGGTCGTCTCCGTGCTCGGCGTGATCGTCGCACTGATAATTACTCAGCTCGTCGTCGCCCGAATGGTCAGCATCTCGATCGGCACGCGGCAGACGGTTATCGTGCTGGTGATCGCGCTGCTGATTGGAATCGTATCAGCCTTGGCCGCGGTGATCATTCCCAGCTGGCGCGCCGCGCGAGAATCGTCGGTGCGTGCCAGTCGAGCGAGGATCGGGAGAGCGCAAGCTCCGTTCTGGGAGCGAACGTGGATCGACGTCGTGCTCCTTGTCATCGCCGGACTGGTGTACTGGCGCACCGCGGCGACAGGATATCAGATCGTCCTGGCGCCGGAAGGCGTGCCGGCGACATCGGTGTCGTACGAATCGTTTCTCGCTCCGCTCGCGCTCTGGATCGGGTTCGGGCTGCTGGTGACGCGAGTCTTCCGGCACGGACTCGTGGCCGGACGCGCTGTGGTCGCGCGCGTGTTCCGTCCACTCGGCGGCAGCATGACACCCATTGTCTCTGCGTCGGTCTCCCGTCAGGCGCGACTCATCACGCGCGGCGTCGTCCTCGTCACACTCGCATTCTCGTTCGCTGTTTCGACGGCGGTTTTCAACACCACCTACAACGTGCAATCACGTGTAGACGCGGCTCTGACCAACGGCGCCGATGTCACCATCACCGGAACGACAGCCTATCCCGCCGGCCAGCTGCTCGATCCTGCCAGCAAGGTTCCCGGCGTGCATGCAGCGAGGGCGATGATGCACCGCTTCGCCTACGTCGGAAACGATCTGCAGGATCTTTATGGCGTCGATCCGCTCGCCATCGGTGACGCCACCGATCTCTCCAACGCGTTTTTCGCCAGCAACGACGCCAAGGGCACGATGCAGAAGCTCGCGGCGCAGCACGATGGCGCGCTGCTGTCGCAGGAGACCGTCAACGATTTCCAGCTGAAACTGGGCGACGTGATAAATCTGCGTTTACAGAACGCGAAGGATCACCAGTATCATCCGGTGCCGTTCCACTTCATCGGAGTGGTTCGCGAGTTCTCGACAGCGCCGCATGACTCCTTCATTCTCGCCAACGCCAGCTACGTCGGCGAACAGACAGGCGACACAGTGCGCGCGACTGTGCCCGGCGCACGCGTCACCGATCTCGGCTCGGTGCTCAAGACGATCAGCTCGAGTCTCACGGCGGTCGATCTGCACGGGCTCACCTGGATCGAGCTTTCCTTCGCGATTCTGTTGATCGCGGGGGCGAGCGGCCTGGTGCTCGGACTTGGCATGATCGAGCGTCGTCGCGATTTCGCGCTGCTGGCGGCGATGGGTGCAACGGCGCGTCAGCTGGGTGCGTTCCTCTGGACCGAAAGCCTGATAATTCTCATTTCCGGAACGGTGCTCGGATTCGCCACCGGCTTTGCCATCGCGAAGATGCTGGTGAAGGTGCTGACGGGAGTCTTCGATCCCGCACCGGAAGGTCTGTCGATACCGTGGCTTTATCTGATCGTGCTGATTGTTGCCGGCGTGGTTTCGACAGCCATTGCAGTGATGATCGCACAGAAGGTCACCCAGCGCAGAGCTATCGAGGCGCTGCGGACCGTTTAGTCGATTAATTCGCTAATTCCGGCTCAATCCGGTACATTGATTCAGCACTTCTGTGCGGGAGGACTCCACCAGCCCGCATCCCCGTTCTGCCTCGACATGAGGCGGTATCCGGCGCTACTGGCGACGCCTTTCCTCCGCCAAAGCGCTTATGAGAAAAATACCAACGGGTATCACGGGATTTCCTGACAAATCCGTCTCACCGGATGACACCAGCCTCTTCGCCTTCGTAAATACGTTACGGCTGTCGGTACGGGCGAGAGTCGCGGCTGAGCAAAGTGGCGGAATGTCCCTGGCCGAAATCGTCATCCGCGTGCGTGAAATGGTACGCGTCAGCGTAGAGTCCGCCAACCATTCCAGTCCCCGCGCCTCGCCGACACTCCGCGCCATCACCAGGCAGGCAGTGGCGTGGTGTCTCGAAGCTTACCGACCGCCTCCTGGTTACAGCGGTCTCCCCAGCGATCGCTTCCCCCAGCAGTTGCCAACCTAGATGGCGAACGAGTGGAATCAGCCAACGAATGATTATATCGAGCGGAGGGCGTCGGAGAGCCCCTCGGCCAGGGCATTGGCGCAGGCTGCCACGACCCGCCTCGCCCGACTACAATCGATAACTGCCGCGCTCGGCACCACCATTACCGAAGACGCAGTCGCCGATTCCGTCTTGCGCGAAGCGATCGTCGCTCTCGAGTGCGACGCCGGGGCAGTCGTCGTCACGAACGAAGAAGAAGGCCTGACCTTACTCCGCGAATGTGGCTCGCTCGATGCGCTGATGCGCTCGTTCGAGGGTGGGCGACGAAGCGCAGGCGGAGATCCATACACCGAGTCGGTGGAGAAACGCGCGGCAGTCTACCTGGAATCCTTCGACGCCATGATTGTGCGATATCCGGCGCTCCGCATCGTGTCGAGGGTGGAGTCCTTCGGCGCATGGATGTTCCTGCCGCTCGAGATCGATGGAATCGCCGTTGGCACATTGGCTTTCGGCTTTGCTGCTGCCAGGAAATTCACGCTGTTCGACCGTAATTTCGCCGACACCGTTTCGCGCTACTGCGCTCAGGCGCTGGATCGGGTAAGGCTCCGCGTTGCGGCTGCGACCGCGCTGGCGGAAGCTCAGGCCGCGCGGCTTCTAGCCGAACATGCCAACAACGCCAAGACAGTATTTCTGCGCGGAATGAGTCACGAGCTTCGCACTCCACTGAACGCGATCTCGGGATACACCGAAATTCTGGAGATGGGACTACGGGGACCCGTGAATCCCGACCAGGCACGAGATCTGGGCCGCATCAAGCGAGCAGCGGCTTATCTGCTCCGTCTGATCAACGATGTTCTTACAGTGTCCCGACTCGAAGGCGCGAGACCTTTGAATCTGGTTCGCCTTCCGGTGAGCCCGGTGCTGGGCGAGGTCGAGGGGCTTTGTGCGCTGCAAGCCAGGTCCAAAGGCATCGAGCTGACCGTCTCCCGGCCGGAAAGCGAGATGTTCATCACAGCCGACGCCGAGAGATTTCAGCAGATCCTGCTCAATCTGACAACCAACGCGATCAAGTTCACCGGTCGGGGCGGCAGGATTGGGATAGCGTGCGAGAGTGATGGGACGACCGCTCGATTTCGGGTGCGGGACACCGGTGTCGGCATCCGCCCGCTCGATCTCGATCGCGTATTCGAGCCATTCGTGCAGATCGACCGACACCTGACGAGCGCAACGCAACAGGGCGTGGGGCTCGGCCTTTCTATCAGCAGGGACCTCGCGCGGGCGATGAACGGCGATCTGACGCTGGAGAGCGAAGAGCAAAAAGGATCGACTTTCACTCTGATGCTCCCCGTCGCGTCAGAAACAGGTCGGCTCGAGCGCGATCGCGATGGCCAACCGATAAGGGCGACGCCCCGGCTTCAGGTCATCTCGTAAGGAGCTCGCCGGTCAAGGCGGGCGGGCCGTTGATCTTGGCGCGATCTGGCTTGGTTCAATACCAAAGCAGGGAGCTTTAAGCTTGGTCAGCTTCTTAGCTCCGAGCTTCCATACTGGCGCTCGAGATGCGCGCTGGTCTCAGATTGCGGTACTTCGTCGAGATCTATCCGAAGCTCGAAAAACCACGACCGTCCGACACTATACGCCGCCGGAATAGCTCGGGGCTACAAAGCTGTCAAAGCTTGCAGCTCCCTGCTTTAGTTTTGTGGTGGCCAGTGAGCGGCCAAATCAACGGCCCGCCTTGAGTTCAGATCACTCGTCTTGGCGGAATCCTGCAGATCGGGCACGGCCCCATCTTCGGCTCCTTGCCGTAAGTCAGTGTGACCGGGCCCAACACCCGCGCCGTATCCGTTAGCGAGACCGTGAGTGTCATCGTCAGGCCAACGATCTGTCCGCTGAACGTCGCCGGATGCAGAACGCCG
>QHUA01000153.1 GCA_003221805.1 Gemmatimonadota bacterium | reverse complement strand
ATTCGAGGGGCCGGGCGGAACAAGTGCAGCTACGAATCTGTGGAGGGAGGCGAGGGTGTCCTCGTAGGCCGCGTTACAGCGAGTGACCAAGGAGACGCGCGAGCGAGCAGAGCGAGTGAGCGTAGTTAGCCTCCGCCGTAGCGAGCGTGCGGCCGAAGAGGATACCCTCGCTGACCCGCGCCGAGATGCCGGTCGAAGCGCCTTCACCATCGCCCGCACTATGAGAAAATCATAAACCTGCGGGCCAAAAACTGCGTGTGGATAACTCGCTTGACAGGGGTTGTACTTTTTTTGACCTCCGTTCGTCTTTGCCTATGGTACTTATCGACTAACGGTCTTATACTAGCCCGAGATTTTTTCCACAAAGCCCTGTCGTTGCGGAGTTTCCGACCTGATGATATTCGAATTCGAGGAAAGCCAGTCACAGAGCGCCCGCATGAAGGTCGTGGGCGTGGGTGGCGGGGGTGGAAACGCCGTCAACAGGATGATCGAGGAGCACCTCGAAGGGGTCGAGTTCATATCGGTTAACACCGACGCCCAAGCCCTCCTGAACTCGAAGTCAGACATCAAAATCCAGATAGGTAAGAAGCTAACCCGCGGCCTCGGCGCTGGTGCGCGACCCGAGATCGGCAAGCAGGCCATCGACGAAAACCGTGAGGAAGTCGCGCGGGCGATGTACAATGCCGACCTGGTCTTCGTGACCTGCGGAATGGGCGGTGGGACGGGAACCGGAGCCGCTCCGGTCCTTTGCGAGCTCGCTCGCGAAGCGGGTGCGTTGACCGTTGGAATCGTTACCAAGCCGTTCCTCTTTGAAGGCCGCAAGCGGATGCGCCAGGCCGAGCTCGGCATCGCGGAGATGCGCAAGAACGTCGATACGATGATCGTCGTTCCGAACGAAAGGCTTTTGGCGGTGGTCGGCAAAGGCATCCCGTTCCAGGATGCGCTCAAGAAAGCCGACGAGGTCCTTCTTCACGCGACGCAGGGTATCAGCTCGCTGATCAGCGTTACCGGTCTGGTGAACGTCGACTTCGCTGACGTGCGGACGGTGATGCAGGAAGGCGGCTCGGCGTTGATGGGCACCGGCATCGGGCGCGGCGAGAATCGCGCTATCGAAGCGGCCCAGCAGGCGATTGCCAGCCCGCTGCTGGACAACGTGTCGGTTTCGGGCGCCACCGGGGTTCTGGTCAATATCACGGGTGGCGCTGACCTGACACTCGGCGAAGTCCACCAGATCAACGAGATCATCCACGACGCTGTCGGCGAGGACGCCGAGATCATCTTCGGCGCGGTCCACGAACCGGCGATGCAGGGCGAGATCAGAGTGACGGTGATCGCCACGGGTTTCGACCGCCCACAGTCTCAGTCTGCCACGCCTCAGCCAAGCACCTTGATCACGACGCCGTCGCCAATCGTGCGCGGCGCGCCGGTGATTCCGCTCCGTCCGCCACGCGGAAATGGAGCGACAAGGGCTCCGCTCGAGCTTCCAAAACGGACCACTCCGACCACAAATCCAGCTGTGACTCCAGAGCGTGATCGGTCGTCTCCTGAGCAGGATCTGAGTGATATGGAGATCCCGACATTCATTCGGAGACAGATGGACTGATGCGGGAAAGAATTCGGCCCGTTAGTTATGCGGTCGTGGCGACCCTGGCAGTGGTCGCCATTTGGTTTACACCGACCCTGGAAAAGAAGCAGGTCTTTGCAATGCAGCCGGTCGTCGTCTCCAGACCGGGTCTCGAGCCGGCAGATTTCGTCCTCTCACCGCTCGTCGTCGAAGCCTCCAATAAAGAACTGGTTGATACGCTGGCAATCGGCGGCGTCATTCAATCCAGTCTGTACAACGCTCTGAATGAGAGCGGCGTTGGTGTTCTGCCTCCGTCGGCTCGTCACCAGCTGGCCTGGTCTCTCGCCGATATTTTCGAGTACAAGGTAGACATGAGCCGCGACCTGATGCAGGGCGACAAGTTCCACGTCCTGGTTGAGCGCCTTCAGAAGCCAAATGGCGCGATCATCGTCAACAAGGTCCTCGGCGCTCGACTCGCACTGTCCAACGGCCACAGCCCGCTCGAGGCGATTCACTTCGATACGCCGGGTTCCAGCACCGGGCAATACTACGACGCCAGCGGCATGTCCCTGCGTGCCGCGTTCCTTCGCGCTCCACTGGTATTTCGTCGCATCAGCAGCGTCTTCGGCGCGCGCAAGCATCCGATCTTCGGCGAGTGGCGCAACCACACCGGCACTGACTACGCTGCGGCTGAAGGGACTCCGGTCCGCGCCATCGGCGACGGCGTCGTCATTTTCGCCGGACGCAACGGTGGTTACGGCAACATGATCGACATCAGGCACCGGAACGGCATGGTCAGCCGCTACGGCCACATGCGCAATTTCGCGATGGGCATGAAGCCAGGCACCCGGGTTGCCATGGGATCGACCATCGGCTACGTCGGCATGACAGGCTGGGCGACGGGACCGCATCTCCACTTCGAGATTCGTGTCAACGGAGTCGCCCGCGATCCGAAGCTTGCGCTACAGAGTCGCAGTGGTGAGCCAATCCCCGCCGACGAGCGTTCTCTCTTCCAGAAGATGAGAAACCAGACGCTGGCGAGTCTGAACGAGGCGCATTTCGCGAGCGTCGCCGAGTAAGACGCGCCAAGCTCGCAGAGTTTATCTTGAACCCGGACCTCCAGGTCCGGGTTTTTTTTCGCCCATCCATCTAATTCCGGTCGAATGAAAAGCAGGATACTCAGGCGCGCGGGCGACGTTCCCAGCCGCTCGCTGTGGACGAAAATAAAAGACGTCGCTCTGACCGACGTCGGCGCGATAGTAAGAGCAGGCTCGATCCAGGGCTCGCTGGAGAAGCTCGAGGAAGTGTTGCTCGAGGCGGACTTTGGTGTGCCAACGACGATGAGGCTGGTCGCCGAGATCGAAGGACAGGCTCGGCGCGGGTTCATCAAGACCCAGGATCAGTTCCTCGACGCTCTGGAGAAGGGAATCGAGACTTCGCTGCGTTCCGGCAACAGTGATCCGCTAGTCATCCGCGCGGAGTCAGGACCGACCGTGGTGCTCGTCATCGGAGTGAATGGAGCCGGCAAGACTACGTTCATCGGGAAGTTTGCCGAGTTGCTCAAGGCGAATAAGATGTCGGTGCTGGTGGGCGCCGCCGACACCTTCCGGGCCGGAGCGATCGATCAGCTGCGAGCCTGGGCCCGGCGCACGGGAGCCGATTTCGTCGGTGGCAACGCCGGGTCGGACCCCGCCGCCGTTGCCTTCGATGCCGTCGACGCCGGCATCAGCCGCGGCAAGGATGTCGTGATCGTTGATACTGCCGGCCGCTTGCACACCAGCGGATCTCTCATGGACGAGATGAAAAAGATCAATCGAGTGATCGGGAAACGACTTCCCGGCGCGCCGCACGAGACGCTCCTCGTTCTCGACGGCACCATCGGACAGAATGCGGTCGCCAAGGCTAAGACTTTTGCGGAAGCGACAAAGGGCGGCATCGTGCTCGCCGTCCACGAAGCCCTCAACGTTCCAGTGAAATTCATCGGCATCGGAGAGAAGGCGTCCGATCTCGAGGAATTCGATCCAGAGCTTTTCGCGCGAGAGGTTTTGGAGCAGTAGATGGCTGTCGCGACGGACACGCGCAGCGGCAAGGTCCGCCTCGACATGCCCGTGAATTATCTCAAGGGCGTGGGACCGGCGCGCGCGGAGATGTTGCGCCGGCTTGGCATCGTCACGGCGCGAGATCTTCTTTATCACATCCCGCATCGCTACGAGGATGCCAGCACGATCAGTCCGATCGCGTCGCTCGAGCCGGGTATGGATGGAACGATCATCGGGAAGGTCATCTCCAAGGGAATCATTCCCACCCGCAAAGGTCTGCGGATTTTCCAGGCGGTACTTCAGGACGATAGTGGGATGATCGAGGCATCTTGGCCGGGCCAGCCCTTCCTCGATCGGAGCATCGAAAAAGGCGACATGATGCTGCTCACCGGATCAGTGAGGTTTTTCCACGGCCGCCAGCTCCAACCGCGAGAGTACATCCAGCTGGGCAAAGACGACGCGGATGTGAAAGGCGGAAAAGTCCTCGCGGTTTATCCGGCAACCGAAGGACTTTCGTTCAAGATGATTCGCGGAATCATCGATGCCCATCTGGACGCGCTCTTGCCGCTCGTCAACGAGTATCTGCCCCCCGACATTCTGCTCGAGGCCGGCGTTCCCCCGCTTCGCGAGGCGATCAGGATGGTTCACCGGCCGAAGACGCTCGCCGAAGGCGCGCAAGGTCGCGCGCGCCTCGCATTCGAGGAGCTGCTTTTCGTGCACATCCTCCACCGTCGGGCGAATGCTCTCAAGAGACAGCGGCGTACCGGAATCGCATTTCAGAATCGACGACAACTAACGAGCGCACTCAAGAATGTGTTGCCGTTCACCCTCACCAACGCGCAGACGGTCGCCGTACGCGAGATCGTGGCCGACATGGCCAGCGATCGGAAGATGCACCGCCTGCTGCAGGGCGATGTCGGCAGCGGGAAGACCATCGTCGCCCTCTTCGCGGCGCTGTTGGCGATGGAGAACGGGTATCAAGCTGCCATCATGGCGCCGACAGAGCTTCTCGCGGAGCAGCACGTCAGGACCTTCACCAAACTGCTCGAGCCACTCGGAATCGAGCCCGTGCTCCTGACAGGCAGTCTTAGTACCCGCGAACGCAAAGCCGCTGCGGAAAAACTCGCCGGGAGCGATCCCGTGCTCGTCGTTGGGACGCACGCTCTGGTGCAGGAGGGTGCGGTCTTCGGACATCTCGGCTTCGTCACCATCGATGAGCAGCATCGTTTCGGTGTTGAGCAGCGGGCCGCGATCTCGGCCAAAGGAGAGTCGCCAGATGTGTTGTTGATGAGCGCAACTCCCATCCCCCGCTCCCTTGCGCTGACGGTCTACGGGGATCTCGATGTGAGCACGCTCGACGAGCGTCCGGCTGGAAGGCAGCCCGTCACCACAGTCATGAGACCGGAATCAGCGCGTGAGCGGGTCCTTCAGTTCGTCGCGCGCGAGACCGAAAAGGGCAGGCAGGCGTACGTGGTTTATCCGGTGATCGAAGAGTCGGAAAAGACAGATCTCAAGGCTGCCACGACGATGTACGAGCAGCTCTCCGCAGGTCCGTTCGCCGGGCGGGTAGTGGCGTTGATTCACGGTCGAGTGCCGGCGGATGAGCGCGAAACGATCATGCGCGCGTTTCGCGACGGGAAAATCGATGTCCTCGTTTCGACGACCGTCATCGAAGTTGGCATCGACGTCCAGAACGCCACTGTCATGCTGGTAGAGCATCCGGAACGGTTCGGCCTCTCGCAGCTCCACCAGCTGCGCGGACGCGTTGGACGCGGCGCGGAAGCTTCCTATTGCATCCTGCTCGGTGACGTCGGCGAAGAGGCATACCGGCGCCTGCGGATCTTCGTCGATACGGACGACGGGTTCGAGATCGCACGCGCCGACCTGCGGCTACGCGGGATGGGAAATCTTTTCGGTGAAGAACAGAGCGGCGAAGCCACGTTCAAAATCGCAGATCCGGTGCGCGACGAAGACCTGAACGTGAAAGCGCGCGTGGCTGCAGAGGCGATGCTGGAACGCGATCCCGACCTCTCCACCAAAGCCAATGCGGGCGTGCGGAAAGTTTTGAGTGGACGCTACTCGCGCGCACTCGACTTGTTCAGAGTTGGATAAGTCCGCGAGCTAGTTGCTCGGGTTTGCTAATCGCTTTTTGATTCGGTCCAGCTCGGCGCTTACCTTGGCCAGCTCCGCCTTGCTCGCCGCCAGCTGATCCCTCAGTGCCGCAATCTGCTCGTCGCGTGATTTGCTCCCTACGATCACCGTGTCTTTGACACCCGTAGACGAATCAGTCGCGGCGGCTGCGAGCTTGGCGATGTTAGCGACGCCCGCGGCTACCGCTGCGGTGCGCCTCAATAACGTTGCCTCGTTGCGATACCACCCGTCGGGATTTGCGCTCAGATATCCGTCCAGTCCGGCGATCCCGGCCGCCAGCGAGCCGGACTGATTGGCGGGATCCAGCAGGTACGCCGCCTTCCAGAACGCAATCTCGCGCGCTTCACGCGTGTCGGGATGGGTGCGCACGAATTCATCGAGCAGTTTGTCGGCGGCAAAGTAATTACCGCTGTCAACGTCCTGGCGGGCGTAGAGCAGCGTTCTGTCCCAATCGCTCTGCAATCGCGGATTGAGCGTTTCCAGGTGGGCGCAGCCGATGGCTAACAGCAGTGATGTTGCGATAGGGAGAGCTTTCTTCATCCTTCGTCCTCAGCCCACTGGTGCAGGCTCGCGCCGCTTCCCCGCGCCACTTGGCTCAGTCGGCAGCGTAACGACAAACGTGGTGCCCTCGCCGACCGTGCTATCAACCGTAATCTGGCCGCCGTGGGCTTCGACGATTTCTTTCGCAATCGCCAGGCCTAAACCGGTGCCCTTGGTGGCGGCGGCGGCCTGATTATCGGCCTGGAAAAACTTATCAAAAATGTGCGGCAGCTGTTCCGGCGGGATTCCCGCGCCGGTATCGGCGACCGAGATGACTACCTGATCGTCATCCGGTGCCACTGTCAACGTTACTCTGCCACCCCGCTTCGTAAACTTGAACGCGTTCGACAGGAGATTGCCGAGCACTTCGTTGATGCGATCCTCGTCCCAGTGCACCGTGGCCGGAAGAGGCTCGTGATGATCGACACTAAATGTTATGTCACGCTGCGACGCCAGCACTGAGAACGAGCTCTCCAGAGTGGTGAAGAACCGTCGCAGGTCCACTTGCCGGACATCGAGTTTCCCGCCGCTCGCCTCGAACCGGCTGATGTCCAGCAGCCGCTTGACGAGCCTCGTGAGTGTGTTCGCCTGCTTGTTGATCGTCTCCAGTACTTCTTTCTGCTTGGGTGGTATTTCTCCGTAAATGCCTTCCTGAAGCAGCTCGAGGTAGCCGATGATGACGTTTATGGGCGTCTTGAGCTCGTGTGACGCGACTCCGACGAACTCGGCGCGTAATCGCTCGAGCTCCGCTAGCTGCCGCGCCATGGTTTGATAGCTGGCGGCAAGGCGCCCGAACTCTGTCTCCTCGTTCTTGGGCAGGCTGAGCTGATGACTCAGATCCCCCTCCGCGATGGCATGCATGCCGCGCTCCAGCTCGTGCACCGGCCGGCTGATCGACCGCAGCAGCCAAATGGCGATGGCCAATGCGATGAGAAGCGCGATCAGGAGCGAGGCAGCAACGAACCTCTCGGCGTTGAGGGTCTCGGTCGTCGCGTCAGCCACACGCTGCCTGGTTCGATTCCGCAGCATCGTTGCGCTGACGCCGAGCGAGCTGTCGACCGCTGCGATCGCGGGTCGAGTGCGCTGCTGGGAGATCATTTCCGCCACGGTCGCCCGTCCAGCTGACGCCTGCTCGTACTCCTCTCGGGCGGCCGAGCGCAGCGCGTCGAGCGACGTCCGTATCGCGGTGGCAGACAGATCGAGACGATAACGATCGAGCGAGTCCGTCATCGAAACCAGACTGTCGATCTGGCTTTGCATTCTGGCTGCGCTTTTCTGGTCGTGGACGAAGAGGAGCGCATCTTCGGCGCGACGCGTATCGTCGGTGCGCTCGCGGAAGGAGCCGAGCACCATCGAAGCGGCAAACTCGCGGTCGCGCAGCAGACGGCTCGTCTCGTAGAGGTGCTCGAGAGAGCGCAGCGAAAGGAGCAGTGGTACGATCAGTACGACTGCGATGGCAAATAGGCCCCACCCGAGGCGGGCGCGCAAGGTCATTTCAGAATCTGAAATTGGCGAGCGTCGAAAGCTACCGTTTGGCGTGGGTAGACGGAACTGCGAAGCAATGATAGTCTCCCTTCATGACACCCCTCTCCAAGTCACGCGTCACCTGTGCGCGTCTCGTTCGCATCACCGCGATCCTTTGCGCGACGTGTCTGTCTTATGGTTCCCCGCCAATCTTCGGCCAGACCTCGGGTGCTCAGGCGCTATCCACGACGGAGCAAAAGATCCGCGATTACGTGCGTAAGCACGAAGCGGAGCAGATCGCCTTTCTGGAAAGGGCGGTCAATATCAGCAGCACTTGGTTTCCAGACACAGTGGATCGCGTTGCCTGATGCTGTCGGTCGCGCCGGTCACCTGTTCGCCGAAAGGAAGGGAGGCCGCGGCAAACGACTCCTGTTGATCGGACACCTGGACACTGTCTTCGAGGGCGAGAGCGAGAGATTCGTTCGGCTGGACACGCTCGCTGCCGGTGCGGGCAGCGCGGACATGAAAGGCGGGGACGTCGTCGTCCTTTACGCGCTCAAAGCACTGGAAAGCATTGGTGCGCTCGACGGCACGCGGATCGTGGTTGCGTTCATGG
Source organism: Gemmatimonadota bacterium (assembly GCA_003221805.1). GTDB lineage: Bacteria > Gemmatimonadota > Gemmatimonadetes > Gemmatimonadales > Gemmatimonadaceae > UBA4720. Next base: position 32,391 of record QHUA01000153.1, on the reverse strand, counting down.
GCGACGAGGAGGATGCCGGTCCGTTGCACCTCGTGTCACGCCAACCGCTGATCGATGTCGCCAAACGCAGCGACGTCGCCCTGGCATTCGAAGAGGACGCGGGCAAGGGAACGATTGCTCGTCGTGGCTTCAGCGGCTGGCAGCTTGTCGTGACCGGCCGCCAGGCGCACTCCTCTGGAATCTTCTCTCCCGGATCCAGCTACGGAGCGATCTACGAAGCTGCTCGCATTCTCAACACTTTTCGGGAGCACCTCTCCAACCAGCAGTACCTTACGTTCAATCCGGCGGTGATCGTCGGGGGGACTGACGTCACCTACGATTCGAGCAAAATCTCTGGAACTGCCGCCGGTAAAGACAACATCATCGCCCCCAAGGTCTATGCACGCGGCGATCTCCGATTCATCTCCCAGGATCAGCTGCTCAAGGCGAGAGAAGCAATGCGCGCGATCGTCGCCGATCACCTGCCTGGCACGACTGCGTCTATAACGTTTGAGGACGGCAACCCGGCGATGCCTCCGACGAAGGGTAACCTGGCGTTGCTTGCGCTCGAGGACTCGGTGAGTCGCGCTCTTGGGCAGGGACCAGTGGAGGCTCTGGATCCGGGGCGCCGTGGTGGTGGCGACATCTCCTACGTATCCGATTACCTGGACGCGCTCGATGGACTCGGCGTCAAGGGAAAAGGATCGCACACACCCGATGAACGAGTGGATCTACGATCGATAGGACCGGCGACCGAGCGCGCGGCGTTGCTCATCTACCGCCTGACCCATCAACGCTGAGGAAGCGCAACCGCAAAATGAAAACGGCACGCCTCTGATCGAGACGTGCCGTTTTTTGGTTACTGAGAATCAATATCCAGGATTCTGCGTCAGATTCGGCGCCACGTCGAGCTCAGCCTGCGGAATCGGAAGCAGCGTTTGCGCCGGAGGCAGCGCTGCCAGACCCGTACCGGTGCGGACCATGTCCGGCCAACGATCGCCTTCGAACGCCAGCTCGAGCCGTCGTTCACGGGCAATTGCGGCCAATACTCCCGCCTGTGTGAGCCCGGTGGTGGGATCAACGGCCAGACCAGCACGGACCCGCAGCCGATTGTACTCGGTGACGGCCTCCGGTAGACGATTCAGCTGCGCCAGTGCCTCGGCGCGAATGAGAATGACTTCGCCGAGACGAATCACGTGCAGATCTTCGTCGCCTGTCGGATTCCTGAATTTTGCCGCGTATGTCCGCGTTCCCGAGCGCGAGATCGACCAGATCCCTCGCGTGTCCGTCGGATGATAGTTGGCGATGTTTCCGCCCGACGCCGGGTCGAATGCTGCGATAATTCCGGTTGTGCCGGTCGCGTTATCGACAGCAGTCGTTGGGGCCTCCTCGTAACGTCCACCGAGCGCCTTCGGCAAGTAGTAGAAGCTCACCGACTGCGCTTGCGTTGGCGTGAACGTCACTCTAAAGATGTCTTCCGGCGTATTGTTTCCGGTTGCATCGAATAGATCGCTGAAGTTTGGCGCCAGCGAATACCCCATGCCTTCGACCGTTGCCGCGGCGGCCTCGGCGCCAGTCCAGTCCTGCTGGTAGAGTCTGACGCGAGCCTCGATTGCTGAAACCGCACCGAGCGAAGCTTGCCGCGTCTGCGAACGACCGGCGGTTATCAGCTGCTTCGCCTGCGCCAGATCGGCGAGGATCTGGGTATAGGTTTCGGCAACCGTCGAACGTGCAATCTGGTTGGCGTCAGCAGCGCTCGCGACCGGCGCCAATTGGAGCGGCGCGCCCGCCCACAGCTTCACGAGATCGTGGTAAATCAGAGCGCGCAGAAAATACGCCTCGCCAAGTATCTCGCTCTTCTCGGCGGCGGATAAATCCGCAACGTTGGGAACTTTGGCGATGATCTGATTGACGCGATTGATCTCGTTGTAAGACGCGTTCCAGACCGAGGCTACTGAAAAGTTGTCCGAGCGCAATAAATGATTGTCAGCGTCCGCGTAGTTATCGAAAGTTCCGACGTGACGCATGTTGTCAGACAGGACTTCGGTCCAATCAACGATCGTGTGTCCGTACAGCCCGCTTTGCTGGAGGCCCGAGTAGGCACCCGCCAGCGCGGCGCGTGCTCCGACGGCATCGGCAATCGCTGCCTCGGACGAGACCGAGCTCGTCGGCGGTACATCGAGCACGCCACTGCACGCACTCAATCCGAGTCCCGCCATAACCAGGAAGCGTTTATTGATCGTGGTCAGGCCGACCATCCACGTCCGCGCCAACGGATAGGAGTAAAACTCCTCGCCGAGCGAGACATTCGAACCCGACCCGTTGCTGTTCACATCAGGATTGTATCCCTTGAAGTGAGTCCAGGTGTGAAGGTTTCTGCCACTCACGTAGATGCGGGTGTTGTCCATTCCCGCGAAGCGAGCCATACCCTTCGGCACCTTCATTCCGAGAGTCACTTCCTGAAGTCGGGTGTAGTTACCCGGCTCGAGCAAGCGCGAAGAGTTCAGGGTCGCCTGTGAAGTTCCGTCGAAGCTCGCTCTTGGCTCGTCGGTGATGTCGCCCGGCTTCTGCCACCGCCGCAGCACGTACGCGAACTTGTTGTCGTAGAAGTAACCGCCGTCGTCCGAGAACTGACGGACGCCGTTGTAAATCTGATTGCCACCGCTGAACAGAACCGCAGCCCGCAGATCGAAGGGTCCATACGTGAAGGTGTTGGTCACGCCGCCCCATGATGTCGGCTGCGGATTTCCAACCACGACACGATCGTCGGCGTTGATGGCACCATCGCCGTTCGCGTCGAGGTACATCGCGTCGCCCGTCTGTGGATCAACCCCCAGGAAGCGCAGCGCGTAAAACGCGCCGATCGGTTCACCGACTCGCACCGAGTTGATGTTGTCGATTCCGCTGTAAATGGGCTGGTTCTGGTAGAGTGCCGTTACGCGGTTCCGGTTGTGCGAGTAGTTATAGATAGTCTGCCACGAGAAGCTCCCTGGGCCCCTGCTGCGGAAGTTTTCCGCGGTCACCTCCAGCTCGATCCCGCGGTTCTCGATGTTACCAATGTTGTCAGTGAAACTCGTGAACCCGCTGGTGGCGCTGATTGGCCGCGAAACGAGAAGGTTCGAGGTTTTCTTCTTGTAGTAGTCACCAACCAGACCGATCCGCCCATCGAACATCGTCCAGTCAAACCCGGCGTCGACTTCTCTCGTCTGCTCCCACTTCAAATCGGGATTGCCAAAGTTGTTCGGTGAGATTCCGCCGGCCTTCCCGTAGTTGGCCGATCCGAACGTGGCGCGGTAAGTCTGATTGCCAATACCCTGGTTGCCAGTCGTCCCGAGACTTCCACGCAGCTTGATAGAGCCCAGCCTGGAGAGAGCGCTGAGCATCGGCTCCTGGGTGATGACCCATCCCAGCGAAACGGCCGGGAACACGCCGTAGCGGTTGTTCGGTCCGAACCTGGACGAGCCATCCGCGCGGAAGCTGGCGCTGGCTAGATAACGGTCCGCGAAATTGAAATTCGCTCTGGCGAAATAGGACACCAGGTTGTTGGCGCCGCGGCTCCCGTCGTAAGTGGTTACCGTCGTCGCGCTGCCGACGTCGTGCAGCGCAGGGCTGCTGAAGCCCGTCCCCTCGACGAAATTGAGCTCGGTCTTGTTGCGCTCGGTGCTGGCGCCGATGATGGCGGTCAGAGTTCCTCTGCTGCTTCCCGCCCACGGCGTCAGTGTGAAAAATCCTTCGCCGACGAACCTGTTGCCGGAGTTGTACCCCGACGATGCATCGCCGCCGACACCGCCGTTCTCATCGACGACGAGGGGCGATCCCCAGATTCGTTCGTGAAGCACGAGCTGGTCGCCCGCCACTCGGCCCGTGAACTGCACCCAGTTGGCAACGTTGTAATTCGCTTCGACGTTGGCCAGCGCTCTGTTGGTCGTCGTAGGGTTGTAGTCGAACGCGGCGATTGCCAGCGGATTCGTGTACTGGATTCCGCTCGAGTTGTTGGTGCTGAACGCGCCGCTGGCATCGCGGACCGGAATGTTGGGCTGATCAGCGATCGCGTTGGGACCGATTCCGCTGATCGTATTGTCGCTGACGACCCGGTAGTTCACCTCACGCGCCAGCGCTAGGGAAGCCTTGAGCGAGAGGCGCTCGGTGGCGTCTATGTCGATATTCGCCCGTCCGCTCGACCGATTGTACGCGGAAGCGATCTGAACACCGTCCTGCCCGAAGTACGAGCCGGACACATAATACCTGACCCGCCCGCTGCCGCCACTCAGTCCCATACTCGCGTCGCGCACTGGAGCAGTCCGATATACCTCGGACTGCCAGTTCGTGCTGACCAGGTCGTTCACGCCAGTGACGAATCCGAAATCGGCAATATCCTGGTCGGTGTAGCCGTCGTTCCTCATTCCTTCCGCCATATATGCGACGTACTCAGGACCGCTCAGCATGTGCAGCAGTTTCTCCGCTTTCTGCCAGCCGGTATATCCATTGAATGTGATCCGGTTAGCGCCAGTAATGCCGCGCTTCGTCGTGATCAGCACGACGCCGTTGGAGGCGCGCGAGCCGTAGATGCCTGCCGAAGCGGCGTCTTTCAGGATCGTGATGGTTTCAATTTCATCGGGATTCAGGTTCGTCACGGCGGTGAGGTCCTGCCCACCGAAACCAACTTGCGAGAAGTCGCCGGTTTGAACCGGCGCTCCGTCGATTACGAAGAGCGGCTGGTTGCTGGCGGTCAGCGACGACGAGCCTCTGACGCGAACCGAAATCCCGTTCCCCGGGTTGCCTGAGTTCTGCGTGACCTGCACACCCGCGGCCTTTCCCTGCAACGCGGCATCGACGCCCGCGATCGGCGTATTCCTGATGTCTGCAGCGGAAACCGTAGTAAGAGCGCCGGTGACTTCGGCGCGGCTGCTCGACCCGTACCCCACAACGACTACTTGCGACAACGTCGTTATCACGGGCTGCAATAGGATATCGGCTGCCACGGTCGCACCATCCGTGACGATAGCGGTCACAGTGCGCTGAGCGAACCCAATGCGCTGGACCCGCACCGTTGCCTCACCCACTGGAACGCCGGTCAGTCGGTAGACACCGGCCGCGTCAGTGTAGGTCGCTCGATTGGTCCCTACCAACTGCACCTGCGCGCCGGCAACCGGCTGTTGCGAGGTCGAGTCGATGACCGTTCCTCGTAACACCCCTGTTGCTTGCGCGGTCGCTCGCTGATACGGCATTGCCGCCGCGATCAACGCGACCACCAACAATCTCCAACCAACTTTCAGACGCCTCATAGCACCCCTCCCCGTTGACGGTAACGGTTGAAAACACCGGTGACCTGGGCGGTCACCGAATTAAGGCCCGCTATGTTGGTTGCTTCTTCAGTTTTGTTTGCCGGGAAGCGTAGCTTCGCTGCTTCCTGGGTCGTACACGCTACCCGGTGGTAGGATCGAGATATGAATGTTCGCAGCGCCGAGAATCGGCTCCGCGGACGATGTAATCACGGACCGCCGCGCGTCAAGAATCATTGCGCGTTTGCCGGGCTATACACCAGCCCCTCCGACCTTTCTTTCGATCTCCGATGACTCGGGGTACGTCGTATCGATGCACCGAGCCGGCGGGACACACGATTTGCGGCTCGGCAAAGCTTCGGGATCACCGTCCGGCGGCGCTTCGGGCCGAGACGCGTTCCCGGTGCGTTGAGACTGAGTGCGGCGACGATGTAACCAAGGTGATTCCGGATCGGCGCAGCCATCGCCACCAGACCCGGCTCCAGCTCGTCGACGGCGACGGCGTATCCGTGCTGCCGGATTCTCGCCAGCTCGCGCTCAAGCGCCGAGCGTGTCGTAATCGTTCGCGACGCGAGCTTGGGAAGACGGGGAAGCTGGGGCGTCGGTTCAGTGAGGGCGAGCAGAAGTTTTCCTGTCGAAGTCGCGTGAGCCGGCCAGCTCCGGCCAATCTCCGGGGTCGCCCCGAAGACGAATCGGGCTTGGACCTCGTCGAGAACCACGACCTCCGAATCGGTGAGAATCTCCAGCGTCGCCGTCTCGCCGGACTCGTCGGCAAGCCGCACCAGCTCGTCGTGCGCGATCGTACGCAAGTCGGTGGTAGAGAGCGCTGACGCTCCGAGTGAAATTATCTGTGGACCGAGTCGGTATGTGCCGCTCGACCCATCACGCGCGACCATGCCCTCATTTTCCAGAGCACCGAGCAGGCGAAAGACGGTTGCCTTGCTGAGGCCGGTCGCGGCTCCAAGCTCGGTCACGCCATAGGCGTTCGTTGATCGACCGAGCGCTTTGAGCACGGTGATCGCGCGGATAACGGCACGCGTCCCAGCAAGTGGGCGAATATTGGAACGCTGTTTCATAAATCGTCGCTACTATGGTTTTGAACCGTTGAGGTTGTCAAGCGCGGGTTTTCCTCATCGAGACGGATTTTTATGGGCGGCTGCCACTCGGTGAAATCCGTTAAGGTGTTGCCCAACATTCGGTTTGGTGCGGTTGCACTACGCTACGAATCCGTCTAGCTTGCCGCGCCAGTGCCAAAAAAGGATCAATGACCGCTCCTCCGTACTCTCGCATTTCCGAGCTTTCCGGCCATTCCGGCAACTCCGTCCGCGTTCGCGGTTGGGTTACTCACGTCCGATCATCCGGAAAAGTTGCGTTTGTCGTAATGCGCGACGGCGCCGGCCTGCTGCAGGCAGTGCTCGTCAAGACCGCTGTATCCGCCGAGAGTTGGGAGCGTTTCGGCAAGCTTACCCAGGAGACATCGATCGAGGTCGAGGGTGAGGTGCGCCCCGACGCGCGCGCGCCCGGTGGATATGAGCTCGCCGTCAAAGAGCTGTCGATCTACGGAACCAGTCCGATCGATTACCCGATCCAGCCCAAAGAGCACGGCATCGACTTTCTCCTCGACAACCGGCACCTATGGCTACGCTCTCCCCGGCAGCGCGCCATCGCGGTCATCAGGTCGGAAGTCGAGCAGGCGATAAGAGACTTCTTCTACGAGCGCGACTTCACTTTGGTCGACACTCCGATTCTTACCGCGGCCATCGGCGAACGCAGCGGGTTGTTCGGAACGGAATACTTCGATGAAGGAACCGCGTACCTCGCTCAAACGGGCCAGCTTTATGGCGAGGCAGCAGCGGCGGCGCTTGGCAAGATCTACTGCTTCGGACCGACGTTTCGAGCCGAGAAGTCAAAGACGCGGCGGCACCTGACCGAGTTCTGGATGGTCGAGCCCGAAGTCGCATTCAACGACTCCGACGACAACATGCGACTCCAGGAAGATTTCGTTTCTTACATCGTCGCCCGGGTGCTCGAGCGCCGTCAGCCAGAGCTAAAGGAGCTCGAGAGAGACATCTCCAAGCTCGAAAACATCAAGCCGCCTTTCCCGCGTATCAACTACGGCGACGCAGTGAAGATCTTGCAGGGGAAGGGCAGCACCGTGAAATGGGGGGAAGACCTCGGCGCCGAGGACGAGTCTCTTCTCGTCGAAGGGCATGATCGGCCCGTGTTCATCTACAACTATCCCAAAGAAGCAAAAGCGTTTTACATGAAGGAGAATCCCTCAGACCCACGCACGGTGTTGTGTGACGACTTGCTGGCTCCGGAAGGCTATGGCGAGATCATTGGCGGATCACAGCGGGAGGACGATCACGACAAACTGCTGGCGAGGATCAAGCAGGAGGGACTGCCGGTAGAAGCCTACAATTGGTATCTCGATCTGCGAAAATACGGGACTTTCGTTCACGCCGGATTCGGGCTGGGCCTCGAGCGGACCGTGGGGTGGATCTGCGGCATCCACCACATCCGGGAAGCGATCGCGTTTCCACGCACGATGAACCGCTTGCGCCCCTGACTTTCGTCACCGAGACTTGACGCATGATGGTTCTCTCTGCGCTTCGGCCTGACGCCAATCTCGTTGAGTTTCTTGAATACCGCGCTCGCTCGGCGCCGGTCAGCCGACTCATAGCGCAAGCGATCGTGGCCTTCGCGTTGGTTTCCGGCGGGTTTAGCAGACTGCCATTCGCGAAATCCGTAGTCGGTACTTTCGGCGGGGCGTATTTCTGCTACGCCGTCTGGGGCCTGCTCGACCGTGCACGGACTTACTCCACCAATCGCGGACGGACGCTGACGGCTCAATACCTCAAGGTTCTTTGCGGACTCTTCGTCGGCATCGGAGTGCTGTCCGGACTGGTATTGCTGCTGGCGATCTGGTTCCTGGCGCTAGGCTCCTCGTGGCAACTGTGAAGGGACTCTATCAGTGAGGCTGGTACTGGCCTGACCCCTGGGCGGTTCACGTTCCGCCCGGCGCCGCGCTCGAGACCTCAGTACGCTTCGCCTCGTCCCACAACTCGTCGAGCTTCGCCAGTCCAGCGCGCGCGACATCTATTCCTCTTTCCTTCGCCAGCCGCTCGATCTCCTGAAAGCGCCGCTCGAACTTCGCGTTGGCTTTGTCGAGCGCGATCGACGCGTGCACTCCCGCCTTACGGCAAAGATTCACCACCGCGAATAGCAGATCTCCCAACTCTGCCTCGAGCGCGTAATGCCGAGCGTCCATTACTGGAGTAGTGCCATGGCGCGAAGGAGCCGACCTACTCAACTCTTCCCTGACCTCGGATAGCTCTTCTTCGACTTTCTCGGCCGGGCCGTTCACGTCCGGCCAGTCGAAGCCAACTCCGGCGGCGCGATCCTGGAGCCGATGCGCGCGATGCAGTGCCGGCAATCCGGCGGGAAGTCCGTCGCCGATGCTCTTTCTCTGCTTCGATTTCATTCGCTCCCACGGTTCCTTCGCCGCGTCGCCGTAAAGGTGCGGATGTCGCCCCTTCATTTTCGTAATAAGTCCTTCGGCAACGTCTGCGAACGAAAACGCTCCACGCTCCTCGGCTATCACGGAATGAAAGAGCACCTGCAGCAAAAGATCACCGAGCTCTTCGCGCACGAGCCTATCGTTCTCGAGTCTGATCGCGTCATCGAGCTCGTGCGCTTCTTCGATGAGATATGGGCGCAGCGATTCGTGGGTCTGCGCCGCATCCCACTCGCAACGTGCGCGCAAATCGCGCATCAGCGCCAGAGTGTCGTCGAGTGAATGAGTAGGCTTATTATCCATCGTGGTCGGGCGTATACTAACCGCAACTTACACCAAGTACTAATGAAGCAGTCTTTGGCTCGCGCCCGGATCGAGATCGATCTTGGCGCGTTGCGGCGTAATGGAGCAGCGATGGCACGTAGAGCCGGAGTGCCACTGCTGCCGATGATCAAGGCGGACGCCTACGGTCTCGGCGTCGAAGCCTCCGTGCGCGCACTCGATCCGCTGGAGCCATGGGGTTACGGCGTTGCCACCGTCGGTGAGGGCGAGGAGCTTCGAAGTCTTGGCGTCACCCGTCCGATTGTCGTATTCACTCCTTTGCTGAAACAGGAGCTACCTCGTGCGCGCGCGGCACGGTTGACTCCCACCCTCGGCTTTCCGGAGGAGATCGAGGCCTGGAAGCAAAGCGGTGGTGGGGCGTGGCATCTGTCGATCGACACCGGGATGAGCCGCGCCGGAATCCCGTGGCGCGAAGTACGCTCGATTCGGAGCCTCATAGAATCGTTCTCGCCTGAAGGAGCTTTTACCCACTTTCATTCGGCCGAGCTGGATGATGGAACGATGAAAGTGCAGGAAGACAGATTTCGCGAGGCGATCGCGACGCTTCCATCGCGGCCTCGTCTGCTCCACACGGCAAACAGTGCGGCGATTGCGCGTCAGGGGCGCAGCGCCTGGGATCTCGTTCGCCCCGGAATTTTTCTGTATGGTGTTGGCAGCGGGAGAAGCGCCGCGATTCAACCGGAGAACGTGGTGAATCTCCGCGCGCCAATCGTCGAGATCCGGGACCTCGAGCCCGGCGACACCGTTAGCTACGGCGCGACACTCCGTGTCGACCGTCCGGCAAGGATCGCCACGCTGGCCGTGGGTTACGCTGACGGCTATCCAAGAGCGCTGAGCGGATCCGGCTCGGTGCTCGTAGGACGCACGCTGGCTCCCATTGCCGGTAAAGTGACGATGGACATGACGATGATTGATGTGACCACCATCAATTGCGCCATTGGCGATGTGGTGACTTTGATCGGACGAGCAAGGGAAGGAGATACAGTCCTTACTGTGGAGCGCGTCGGTGATGACGCTGGCATGTCGCCGTACGAGCTACTCACCGGCCTGCGCTCCCGCGTGGAACGCGTCTACGCCGGAGAGCGAAGCTGAAGCGCGCCGCGATCATAATTCTCGACGGTGTTGGGATCGGCGAGGCCCCCGACGCACGCGATTACGGGGACGAGGGCAGCGACACGCTGGGCAATCTGGCGCGCGCGTGCGGTGGGCTGAAGCTTCCCCGCCTGGAGCTGTTTGGCCTGGGCAACATCAAACCGCTCGAAGGATTGCGCAGGCGTGGGGATGCCGCCGGGGCGTGGGGAAGCATGCGACCTTCGTCGGCGGGCAAGGACAGCACGACCGGACACTGGGAAATTGCCGGTGTGCATCTGGTGAAGCCCTTTCCCACGTTTCCGAATGGCTTTCCGCGGCCCGTGATCGACGAGTTTGCCCACGCGACAGGTCGCGGCGTCATCGGCAATGTTGTCGGCAGCGGAACCGATGTAATTCAGCGTTACGGTGACGAGCAAAAGTCGACTGGCAAGTGGATCGTGTACACGTCGGCCGATTCCGTCTTCCAGGTCGCAGCCCATGAAGATGTAATTCCGCTCAAAGAGCTTTACCGCGCGTGTGAACTCGCGCGCGAAATGCTTCGGCCCCCGGACGACGTTTCACGCGTGATCGCACGCCCCTTCGCCGGGGCGTCGGGGAACTTCCAGCGCACCCGCAACAGACGCGACTATTCGATCGAGCCGCCCTCGGAGACGCTGCTCGATGCTCTCGCGAAAAAGGGAATTCCTCGCTCTGGCGTGGGTAAGGTCGACGATCTGTTCGCCGGGAGAGCGATTGCTTCGCATCACACTGCGTCGAACGCGGAAGGCATCCGATTGATCACCGAGTGGTTTTCGAAGGCGGAAAGTGGGTTCCTGTTTGCCAACCTAGTAGATTTCGACCAGCTCTTCGGGCACCGCAACGATGTTGCGGGGTTCTATAGTGCGCTCCGCGAATTCGACGCGGCTCTGCCTTCAATCACATCGCGTTTGAAAGAGGACGATCTGCTGTTCATCACAGCCGACCACGGCAACGACCCTACAACTCCATCCACGGATCACGCGCGCGAGCGCGTGCCGCTACTCGCCGGTGGCGTGAGGGTGGTACCGCGCGATCTTGGCGAGCGGGACACATTTTCGGATCTCGGCGCGACCGTTGCGGAATGGTTTGGCCTTTCATTCCGGGGTCATGGCCAATCGTTTCTGTCCGAGCTGGTAGCCTGATGAAGCGGAGCTCCACGCAAGTGACCTCCCTGCGGGAGGCCGCGATGCGCGCGCTGGACAATGCCTATGCACCGTACTCGAACTTTCGGGTGGGCGCGGCGCTGCGTACGCGCACGGGGGAGATCATCACCGGCTGCAACGTCGAAAACTCCGCCTTTGGCAATGCCATCTGTGCGGAAACCCTTGCGGTCGCGTCTGCTGTCTCACAAGGGCTTACTGATTTTGACGAGATCGCCATCGCCACGGATGACGTCGAGCCGACGCCACCTTGCGGCGCGTGCAGACAGGTCCTGAGCGAGTTCGCGCCGCACATCAAAATCTCGAGCTACACGCGCGATGGAAAGGAAGCAGCCTGGACGTTGGGCGAGTTGCTTCCGCACGCCTTCGTGCTCAACCCTTCACGTGGAAGAGTGTAGTGAAGCTTTCGCCAATGTTGCCGCGCTTCCTCGCGATCGCGGCGTTGTTCTTTTCGGTATCGTCGTGCTCGGAGAATCTCGATAGCTCGGGCGTGTGCGCGGTGTTGTGCACTCAAATCGGCGGGGACGTCCAAAACGTAACCCTCGATGCGATAGTCATCGACACGACGGTCCAGTCGCTTTCAGGACTGGGCACGGAGCCCGGGTTGCTGCTCGCGAACCGCCCGGACACTCTCGACACTCGGGTGGTCGTTCGGTTCGACTCGTTGCCGGAGAAGTTTCTACCGGCCGGCGACACCTCGCAGGCGATCGCGCAAGTCGACAGTGCCTACCTCCGGCTGCAGATCGACACTTTATCGATCAGGGGCAACGCGCCGGTGACGATCGAGGCCTACGATGTCGATACGACTGCCAACGACACGTCGACGGCGGCCGTACTGGCGCTGTTCAGGCCGGATCGATTCATCTCGTCGCAGACGTTCACGCGCGCCCAGCTCACCGACACGCTCAAGTACTTCATCGCGAACGACGTAGTTCTGTCGAAGATTCAGAACAAGCTGCCGCTTCGTATCGGACTCCGCGCCACGGGGACCGGATCGTCCCAGATGCGAATCATCTCCACTGAAGGTGGAGTGCCGCCGATAATGCTGTTCCGAGCGACACCCGATACTGCGACCAAACCGCTGACGGTGACGCTCTTTTCCAAGACTCCCGTGGGGCAGGCGATTCTGGCCGCTAACCTCTCGGACTACACCGTAATTGCAAAGGCACCGCCGCAGGCATCACCAACGATACTCGCTGTCGGTGGGCTTCCCCCGCGCAGAGTTTATTTCCGCTTCAACATTCCCTCGAGCATCATCGATTCGTCGACGGTCGTGCGGGCGACTCTGCTTCTCAATCAACTCCCAATGCCGCAGGTCGTGCTGGCGGGGAGAGTAGTCACGGATCCGCAGAAGGCGGCGCAAATCATCGCCGGTATCTCCGCCGATACGCTCACTCTGCGGCCGGGTGACGCTGGTTTGGTAAACGTCGAGCTCGCGCGCGCCGTGGCGCTCTGGCACATCCAGCAGCCAGACACTCTGCCGCGCGCAATAGTACTCAAGCCGGTAATCGAAGGGATCTCGCCGCTGGAGCTTCGCTTCTCCTCGAGTGAGGATGCCGTGGCGGCACTGCGGCCCAAGCTCCGAATCAGTTACACTAAGCAAGTTCCGCTGGGGCTTCCCTAATGCGTAAACGTCACCTCGTTGCCACAGCGCTGTTCACGCTCGCGTTCACGTCACGCGTCCAGGCGCAGGGCGCGCTCAGTCTGGAAGGGCTTGGCTACCCAACGGGCCAGCTCAGCGCGCGCGCGGAAGGCACCGGCGGCGGTGTCGGCGACTTCGACGCATTGAGCCTCGTCGCCCCCGCAGCGCTGGCGGGTGTGGGGTCATCTGCGCTTTTCTTCCAGTATTCGCCCGAGTTCCGTAAGGTCACCACGTCGTCGGGCTCCGCGAGCACCACGACCGCGCGCTTTCCATTGGTCGCCGGAGTTCTCCCGATGGGACAGGATTGGACGCTGGGACTCAGCTCCTCGACTTTTCTCGACCGTTCGCTCGAGACTAGTCTCCAGCGAGTGCAAGTCGTTGGAACGCCGACCGACACGGTAACCCTGACCGAGCGGAACAAGGTTCTGGGAGCGATCAACGACGTAAGACTGGCGCTGGCATGGTCGACCAACCCCATCTTCCGAATCGGAGTTGGTGCTCACGTCTTCAGCGGCAGCAATCGCATTACCTTCTCCCAGCTTTTCCCGGACAGCGCCAGGTACACCAGTACCTCACAGAATGGCCGCATCAGTTACGCGGGTTTCGCGGCTTCGCTCGGCCTCGAGTTTCACCCGTCGCGCGCAATCGGATTTTCCATCAACGGCAGAAAGGGCGGCGACCTGCGTGCAGAATCGGGCGATACCGCGATTGGAAGCGCCCGCATCCCCGATCATTACTCCGCGTCGGTGACCTTTGAAGGAATCCCCGGGGCGGTAATTTCGGCGCGCGTCGCGCACGACGCGTGGAGCTCGCTGACCAATCTGTCGTCGTCAGGAATCCAGGCCTTTGATGGTTGGGATACAGGCGTAGGCATCGAGGCGAGCGGCCCGCGCATCTTGCAGCGTATAATTACTGTTAGAGCGGGAGCTCGCTTCCGCACCCTTCCGTTCGGGTATCCAGCTCCGTGTGCGCCACCCATCCCGACCGGCTCTTCGTGCACTAACCCTGAAAGAGTGTCGGAGACTTCCTTTGCCGCGGGTCTGGGTGTGCCGTTGACTCGCGAGCGGGCAAGCCTCGATCTTTCGCTACAGCGCGCGAGCAGATCCGCGGCGGATATAAAGGAGCGCGGCTTCATTCTGAGCATTGGCTTGAGAGTTTCTCCCTGATATGGCTGACGCGGGCAAGGCCAGGCCCGAACTGATACTCGTCGCTGACGACATTCCCGCCAACGTCGAGCTCCTACTCGACCAGCTTAACAGCCTCGGCTACGAGACGGTAACGGCTGCGGATGGTCCGTCGGCGGTCGCTGCCGCCTTCGAGAAGCATCCTGATCTTTGCATTCTCGATGTCGCGATGCCGGCCGGGGATCTCGGCGTCGACGACCGCTCGACGGGGTTTGAAGTGTGTCGGCGCATCAAGCGAGATCCGCGCACATCGCGGATTCCGGTGATCTTCGTCACAGCGCTCAACGACACCAGCGATCGTGTACGCGGGATCGAAGCTGGCGGCGACGATTTTCTTACCAAGCCCCACAACCGGCTGGTGTTGGGCGCGCGCGTGCGCAGCCTGCTCAAACTCAAGGCAGCGACCGACGCGCTCGAGGACAGCCTGCGCAAATTGCGCGAGCTGGAGAAGGTGCGCGACGATCTGATGAAGATGATCGTGCACGATTTGAAAACGCCGCTTACTTCGGTGTTGGCCACGCTGGAGATGTTAGCCGACGGTGATTTCGGTCAGGTCTCGATTCCGCAGAAGGCGGCAATCGGTGACGCGGAGACCAAGTCGGAGGATCTGCTGGCATTGATCGACGACATTCTCGAGGTCGCCAGAATCGAGGAGGCCAATATTTCGCTAAGCCTGGCGCCGGTGGCCCCGGGAGCCTTACTGGTCGAGTTGGTGCACGAGTGGGGACACCGCTTCCAGCAGGAGCGCGCGACGGCCTCGGTTTCGGTGGCTGACGATGCACCCGTCTTCACCGCTGATAAGAATCTGATCAAGCGGGTGTTCTCGAATCTCATTCAGAACGCCGTGACTCACTCCTCGCATCCAGTCCACCTTGACCTCAGCGCGCGCCGCGCCGGACACGGAGTTCTCTTTACGGTCAGCGACAACGGACCCGGGATCCCTCCCGAATACCATGAGGTGATTTTCCGCAAGTTCGGCCAGGTGGAGATGCCGCGCACACCGCGCACCCGCAGCTCGGGGCTCGGCCTCACCTTTTGCAAACTCGTCGTCGAACGACATGGCGGCCGCATCTGGGTCAAGAGCGCGGAAGGGAAGGGCAGCTCCTTTTATATAGAGCTTCCTTCCAATCCGCTGGTCTTGGAAGGTCCGAGAACGAGCACACAACAGACCGCCGGGACCGCGTCGACACGGTAATCTTCCGCCGAAGCCATCAGCAGGCAGCGAACAGCAGGCAGCCGGTAGTGTTCAGTTGGCCCTCCGCTCTTATCTTTCCCAGATGGCCCTGCGTCCCACCGTCTACATCGAAACCTACGGCTGCCAGATGAATGTCAGCGACACCGAGCTAATGCTCGGCAAGCTGACTGCATCGGGATACGAATCCGTTGAGCAACCGGACGGGGCCGACGTAATCCTCATCAACACTTGCGCGATTCGCGACCACGCCGAGCAGCGCGTGATCGGCAGGCTCGGCGAGATCAAGAGCAAGATGAAACGCGACGCCGTGCTCGGCGTCACCGGCTGTATGGCGCAGCGGCTGGGCTCGCAGCTGCTGGATCGCGTCAAACACGTCAGCCTCGTTATCGGACCTGACGGGTATCGCGAGCTGCCTTCACTGATCGAGAGCGCGCGGGGCGGAGTGAAGGCGACTGCAGTCGACTTCGACCTCGAGGAGCACTACGAGGATTTCACTCCACGCCGCTTCGACGGAGTGAAAGCGTGGATCCCGGTGCAGCGCGGCTGCGACTACAAGTGCACCTACTGCATTGTGCCGACGACCCGCGGTCCGGAGAGGAGTCGGCAGCTTTCTGAGGTTGTTCGTGAAACTGAAGCAGTCATTGCTTCAGGAATCTCCGAAGTGGTGTTGCTCGGGCAGACCGTGAATTCGTACTACGACGGCAAACACGACTTTGCCGATCTGTTGCGCGCGGTGGGAAGCGTGCCAGGCATCAGACGCCTGCGCTTCACCAGCCCGCATCCCAACGATTTCAGTGAGCGCGTCATCCGTGCGATGGCGGAGATCGAGGCTTTCTGCGAGCACGTCCATCTGCCAATGCAATCGGGCTCGACCAGGACGCTCAGACGAATGCTGCGGCGTTATACGAGAGAGAAGTATCTCGAATGCGTGGACCGGTTGCGGGCGGCGATTCCCAGGCTCGCGTTAACAACCGATGTGATTGTTGGCTTTCCGGGCGAGACCGAAGAAGATTTTCAGGAAACGCTCACAGCCATAGAGGCCGTCGGCTTCGACGACGCGTACACGTTCAAATTCTCGCTGAGAGATGGGACGCCGGCCACCCGCTTCCCCGCATCGGACACCATCTCCGACGATGTTGCCAGCGAAAGACTGGCGCGACTCATCGCTACCGTCCGCGCGGGCAGCCGGGAGCGCAACATGGGACTCATCGGCGCGCGCCGCGAAGTTCTGGTCGAAAAATCCGCGCGACGTGGCGGGCTGCTGCAGTCGCGGACTCGTGACTTCAAGACAGTCATGATTCCCGGAGATGTCTCTCTCATCGGGAAGTATCTGCAAGTCGAGCTCACGGGCACGACCGGCTCGACTTTTCTGGGGCAGGTCGTCGGGCAGCGCGCCGCGCTGCCGATGGCGGTCTAGAGCGCCAGGATTGATTGCGGCGCCGCGCGAATGATTTCGTGCGGCCCGTGCTGAAGTGCTAGGATCGGGCAAGCAGGATCGGAGCCCGACTGCCACTCGTCACGACCGCATATCTCTCCTACGTCGGCGGCCTACTCGTCGGCTTCGCCGGTTACTCCTGGGTCGCGGTTTCGATCGCGCTTCTTGTCACCGCGATATCGATCTTTCGTCGGCAGACTACCTGGACGGCGTGCGCGCTGATTTTCCTCGCTGCTGCAGTAATCGCAGTGACTTCTCCGTCGGCAGAGCGTCCCACGGTTCACTTCGATCGTCGAGGAGCACAGCGCGACGTGCTAACGCGGATCAGAGCACGAGCGGCGAAAGTGATCGATCGAACTTTTGGCGAGGACGCACCGCTGGCTCGCGCCCTCCTTATCGCCGACCAGCATCAGATCCCGACGGAGATGCGCGATCGCTACGCGGGCGCGGGATTGATCCACATGCTCTCGATATCAGGTCTCCACGTGGCGGTGATCGCTGCAGCGATGGAGCTTTTGTTTCAGGTTGCGCGCATGTCGAGGCGCGCCTCACTCCTCGGTGCGTTCGTCGCCACTGCCGTCTATGTGGCAATTATTGGCGCGCCGCCACCGGCTCTGCGCTCCGCGGCAATGCTCGGAGTGGCAATGGTCTCCCGAATTGCGCAGCGCCCAACTTCGCCGTGGGCGACCTGGGCGGTTGGTGCTTTCGTTCCGCTGGCGCAACCGCGCACAGCCATCGACGTTGGCTATCAATTGAGCGTCCTCGGTATGTGCGCGCTCGTCGCGGCAGGCGCTTTGTGGAGGCGCCACCTCGCCCAGCGGCTCGACGGCTGGAAGGGGAAGATCGGCCGCGAGCTCCTCACATCACTGGTTGCATGCGCGGTTACAGCTCCGTTGGTGGCGTGGGTGTTTGGCCGAATTAGCCTCATCGCACCGGTGTCCAATCTCGTCGCCGCGCCGCTGATAACTCTCGCGCAGCCGATATTATTTCTGGCGCTTCTTGCTGGACCCTTCGCTGCGATTGCCCGGGTCTTCGCCGAAGCAGTGCACCCACTCCTTTTCGCGTTTGACTGGATCGCGTGGTCCGCCGCCTCCATCCCGGGTGCAGCGGTGACTGTATCGACCACTTTGGTCGTCGCTGTGCTGGCTGGCGTGGCGAGCGTCTCCCTGATAGTTGCCTGCGCCAGCCGCTATCCGATCCGGCCGGCGATGGCCGGCGTTGCCGCACTGGCAACCATGGCGGTGATGCCATTTGTCCCCACTCGTCGCATCGGTCAGGTGGAGCTGCATGTTCTCGATGTTGGTCAGGGAGATGCGATCCTGCTGCGAACGCGGGGCAACCGCTGGCTGTTGCTCGACGCGGGCCCTGCCTGGCCGGGCGGAGATGCCGGTCGCACGACGATCCTTCCATACATCCTTCGACGCGGCGGCTCGCTCGAGGCGTTCGTGCTCTCGCATCCGCACACTGATCACGTTGGGGGCGCTGCCACCGTTCTGACGCGACTGCATCCCCACACGTACTGGGACGCGGCTTTCGCCGGAGGATCAGACGCATACATCGCGTCGTTAGGGGCTGCGAAGAAAGAAGGCATCGAATGGCACCGCGTTCATCCTGGTGATTCAGTTGCATTCGATGGCGTAACGGTTTCCTTCCTTGCACCCGACTCTGCCTGGACGGTTGGACTCAAGGATCCGAACCTCGCCAGCACGATCGCCCTGGTGCGTTACGGCACGGTGCGGTTTCTGCTCGTTGGCGACGCCGAGCGAGCCGAAGAGGACTGGCTACTCGCCAACAAGCGGGATGAGCTGCGCGCGGATGTCCTCAAGGTTGGGCATCACGGCAGCTCCACCAGTAGCAGCGATCCGTTTTTGAAGGCGGTACATCCGGCCGTCGCTATAATCTCAGTGGGCGCGGGCAACAAATACGGGCACCCGAGTGGCGACGTGCTGTACGCGCTTTCTCGTGTCGGCGCCGAAGTGTTGCGAACTGACCAAGCGGGCACGGTTGTGGTTCGGACGGACGGTGTACACATCGAACTCGAGGCGAAGGGCGAGAAATGGGAGCTGGCTCGCGACTCATCGCAGCGCTGATTGGGGAGCGGTTCGAGCTACCGCCCGATCTATTGCGCAGCTATCCGGAACTCGGACAGGCAAGCTATCGTCGCGGCGGCGTTCCGGTACGAATTGGCGGCTGGGCGCTTCGCAGCAGCACAGCTGCAGCGATCACGCTACGGCGGACGATCTTCCTGGCGCCGGAAACGCCGCTCTCAGCGGAACTGCTCTTGCACGAGCTTCGTCACGTTCACCAATTTTTGGAACACTGGGCCTTTCCTGTCAGCTATCTTTGGCAGTCCATACGTTACGGCTACAGCCGTAACGCTTACGAAGTTGACGCTCGCCGGTACTCCGCGTCGCGCCTCGGTGCCGTCGACAAGGATCTCTGAGTGGTAAAGCACACTGCGACATCAGTCGTAACTATCGACCGTTTCATCATCGAGCAGGAGAAGCTGCATCCCGAGGCAACGGGTGAGCTCTCGGGCGTGCTTTACGACCTGGCGCTGGCGGCGAAAATGATCGCCAACAAGGTGCGCAGCGCTGGGCTCGCCGACATACTCGGCTCTGCCGACCTGGAGAACATTCAGGGCGAGACGCAGCAGAAGCTGGACGTGCTGGCGAACGAGATCATCATCAAGGCCGTCGATCACGGGGGCCGGCTGTGCGCTATGGCATCAGAGGAGGAGCCGGGGATCATCGACATCCCGCCCCATTTCCGCTGCGGCAAGTACTGTCTGCTGTTCGATCCGCTCGACGGATCCTCGAACATCGACGTCAACGTCCCAGTCGGGACGATCTTTTCGGTGGTTCGAAAGATCACACGCGGCAGCCGCGGGGAGATGGAAGACATGCTGCAGCCTGGTCGACGTCAGGTGGCAGCGGGATATGTCATCTATGGATCGAGCACGATGCTGGTCTACACCACGGGGCAGGGCGCCCACGGCTTCACCCTCGATCCTTCGCTCGGCGAATTCCTGTTGTCTCACCCCAACATCCGCACGCCGGATGTCGGCAGATACCTGTCGGTCAACGACTCGTACTACAGCCAGTGGGAGCCGAACGTCCAGAATCTGATGCGCTATTACCGCGGCCAGGACGGAAATCGCCAGCCGATGAATACACGCTACGTCGGCTCACTGGTGGCGGATTTCCATCGCAATCTCCTCGGCGGCGGATTGTTCGCCTATCCCGCCAACCGAAGAAACAAGCGCGGCAAGCTCCGTCTCCTTTACGAGGCGAATCCACTCGCTTTCATCGTCGAGCAGGCTGGTGGTGCGGCGACCGATGGCCTCGAGCGCATACTCGACATCCAACCGACGGAGCTGCATCAGCGCACGCCACTGTTCATTGGCAGCGCGAATGATGTGGACGCCGCCCGCGCGATGTTGGGTGCTGGTGCCAAGGACGCGAGCTCCTTATCCCCAGTCGGATCGGTAGGCGCGTGAAGTGCCGCCGGCGCCTGGGCCGGCGCGCGTGAAAAAGCACGAGCCCGGCGAGAAGCTATCTCCCTCGGGAGTCCCAATCAAAACCGTTTATCGACCCGAGGATGCAGAGCTTAGTTACGTCGACGAGCTTGCCGACCCCGGACAGTGGCCGTTTACCCGCGGCGTGCAGGCGTCGATGTACCGCGGCCGGCTGTGGACGATGCGCCAGTATGCAGGTTTCGGCGGCGCCAAGACGACCAACGAGCGGTTTCGAATGCTACTCGACGCGGGCCAGACCGGGCTCTCCGTCGCGTTCGATCTGCCGACGCAGATGGGGCTCGATTCAGACTCGCCCCGCTCACTCGGTGAAGTCGGCAGAGCAGGCGTCGCCATCGACAGCGTCGAAGACATGCACGTCCTCCTCGACGGCATTCCGCTCGACAAAGTTTCGACGTCGATGACGATCAACGCCACCGCGGCTACTCTGCTGGCGATGTACATCGTGGTCGCCGAAGAGCGTGGAATCGCCCGCGACAAGCTTAGCGGCACCATTCAGAACGACATCCTGAAGGAATACATCGCCCGCGGCACCTACATCTATCCGCCCGAGCCGAGTCTGGCGATGATCGCGGAGGTGTTCCGCTTCTGCGCCGACGAGGTTCCGAACTGGAATCCGATCTCGATCTCCGGATACCACATCCGCGAGGCCGGCGCGACGGCGGTGCAGGAGCTGGCGTTCACCCTCAGCAATACCATCGAGTACATCACGAGGGCCATCGGGGCTGGATTGGCGGTCGATTCTTTCGCTCCCCGACTTTCTTTCTTTTTCGCCGCGCACAGCGATCTGTTCGAGGAAGTCGCCAAGTTCCGCGCCGCGAGGCGTCTGTACGCGCGAATAATGCGCGATCGTTTCAACGCCAAAGAGTCGAGCGCCAAACTGCGCTTTCACACCCAGACTGGCGGGGTGACGCTTACTGCCCAGCAGCCTCTGAACAACGTCGTGCGAGTCGCCATCCAATCGCTCGCCGCGACACTCGGCGGGACGCAGTCGCTGCACACCAACGGGTATGACGAAGCCCTCGCGCTGCCGACCGCTGAAGCGGCGAAGCTGGCATTGCGCACGCAACAGATCGTCGCCTACGAATCCGGGATCACCAACACCGCCGATCCGCTCGCGGGCAGCTACTTCGTTGAGAATCTGACTCGCGAGCTCGAGCAACGCGCGCTGGCGCTGATCGAGAAGATCGATGCGCTGGGTGGCGCGGAGAAGGCAATCGCCGCCGGATTCTTTCAGGAGCAGATCGCGCGCAGCGCATACGAACACCAGCTGCGAGTGGAAGCCGGAGTGTGTGTGATCGTCGGTGTCAATCGCTTCACCGACCCCGAGGACCAGCAGAGCGTTCCTGCTCCGGATTACTCTGCGCTGGAGAAGGCCCAGGTCAAGAGCGTGAAAGCCTTGCGCAAGAAGCGAGACTCCGCGGCAGTGACGCGCACACTCGGCGCTCTTCGCGACGCGTCGGCCGCAAAGACTTCACAGCTGCATCTGATGCCGCTCATCATCGACGCGGTACGCGCCCGAGCCACCGTTGGTGAGATCGCTGAGACTCTTGCCGGCAACTGGGGCTACTATCGTCCCGCAGGGTAGTGCGCGCTGCTGCGCTTGAGACGCTTCACTCTGGCAACTAGGTTTCATGATAGCGCAGCCCCTCCCCATCCATAATGCCCACGTACGAGTTTCGTTGCCCGGAGGGCCACGAGTTCGAGAAATTTTATCGCTCCATCGCCGCCGCTCCCCGCGAGGTTCATTGCCCGACGTGTGGCAAACTGGCCGAGCGACAGTTGTCGGCTGGTGGTGGCCTTCACTTCAAAGGCTCCGGTTTCTACATCACCGACTACGGTAAGGACGGCAAAAAGCCGCAAACTGCACCGGCCGGCGAAGGTGCTGCGAGTGGTGGCGACGAAGGTGGGAAGACCGAGTCCACCGCCGAACCAGAAGCGAAGCCCACGGATGCCAAGCCGGCTAAGGAAGCAAAGACTGCCACACCCAAACCGGGCGACAAACCGGCTGCCTCGCGCAAATCAAAGAGCGGCGAATGACGGCCGCTGAGCAGATCCGCGCCGAGCTGATTCGCGCGGCGCGCGGCATTGGCGCGCCGGAGGATGTCGACCCACTCCTGGAGCGCCCTCGGGAAACGGCGCACGGAGATTGGGCGACAAATCTGGCGATGGTTCTTGCCAAACCTTTGCGGTCCAAACCGCGCGAGATCGCGGAAAGGTTGCGCGATGCGATGAAGCTGGAGAGCGCCGGCGTCTCGAAAATTGAAATTGCCGGCCCCGGCTTCATGAATTTCTGGATCGATACCGGGCGAATTGCGTCCGGGCTTCGCGACATCATCGCTGCCGACGAGAAATTCGGCAGCAACTCGGTCGGCGCCGGACGCGTAGTCAACGTCGAATTCGTTTCCGCCAACCCGACCGGCCCTCTGCACGTCGGACACGGGCGACAGGCAGCGCTCGGCGATGCAATAGCGACGCTGCTCGAGTTCACCGGCTGGAAGGTGACGCGCGAATTCTACTATAACGATGCCGGTGTCCAGATCGACAATCTTGCGGCGAGCGTGGAAGCGCGGTTGAGTGAGCTGCGCGGAAAACCCGCCCAGGTTCCCGAGGGCGGTTACCACGGTGAGTACATCAGGGAGCTGGCCGAGCGTTACAGCGCTGACGGCGATGGCCAGTCGGTGCGCGAGTTCGCCGTGCGCGAGCTGCGAAAGGAGCAGGACCTCGACCTCCAGGCCTTTGGCGTTCGCTTCGACCACTATTTTCTGGAGTCGTCTCTGTATACGGACGGTATGGTCGACGACCTGTGGCTGCGCACCACCGAGTTTGGGGATGACAAGGATCGAGTGATGCGCAAGCGGGATGGCACCTATACGTACTTTCTGCCGGATGTCGCGTACCACGTCACCAAGTGGAAGCGCGGATTCAAGCGTGCGATAGACGTCCAGGGCGCCGACCACCACAGCACCGTCACGCGTGTTCGCGCTGGCCTGCAGGCGCTTGATATGGGTGTATCCCAGAATTATCCGGAGTACGTGCTTCACCAAATGGTCACCGTCATGAAGCACGGTGAGGAGGTGAAGATCTCCAAGCGCGCGGGAAGCTACGTCACCGTCCGCGACCTGGTGAACGAAGTCGGCCGGGATGCCGTGCGGTACTTTTTCCTGATGCGGAAGAGCGATTCGCAGCTGATCTTCAACGTCGATCTCGCCGCTTCGCAATCAGAGGAGAACCCGGTCTACTACATCCAGATGGCGCACGCGCGCATGTGCGGAATCTTCCGCGTTGGTGGCATCGATCCCGCCTCGGTTTCGGCGGAGGGCGTAAAATTCGAGGTGCTGAGTGAGCCGGAGGAGCAGGAGCTGATAAAAGCGCTGCTCGATTTTCCGGCGCTCGTCGAATCGGCGGCGGAGACTCTGGAGCCGCACCGCATCGCCAACTATCTGCTGGAGACAGCGCGTCTCGCTCATCTCTGGTATCACAAGCACCACGTTCTCGAGCAGGCCGAAGACGTGACTCGGGCGCGCCTGGCGCTGGCGCGGGGCGCACAGATCGTCCTGCGCAACGGGATGCGAATGCTCGGTGTCACCGCCCCGGAGAGGATGTAAGGAATGAGTGTGCTTGTCGTTGGGTCTGTGGCGCTCGACTCGGTTGAGACTCCGTTCGGCAAAGCCGACGACGTGCTCGGCGGCTCGGCGACTTTTTTTTCCGCTTCGGCCAGCCACCTGACCAAGGTGAGCGTAGTCGGGGTAGTTGGATCGGATTACCCAATCGAGAAACTTGAGCCACTAAAGAAGCGGGGCGTGGACTTCAGCGGGCTGGAGCGGGCCGAAGGAAATTCGTTCCGCTGGCGGGGGCGGTACCGGCACGACCTCAATTCGGCAGAGACACTCGAAACCCACCTCGGAGTCTTCTCGCATTTCAGTCCGAAAATCCCCGAGAAACTTCGGTCATCGCCGTACGTCTTCCTCGCCAACATCGATCCCCGCCTACAGCTGGACGTGCTGGAGCAAGTGAAGAAGCCAAGGTTGGTCGCGTGCGACACGATGAACTTCTGGATTCAGAGCAGACGTCCCGACCTGCTGCGGCTGATGGAAAGAGTAAATCTCGTGACTCTCAACGATGCAGAGGCGCGTCAGCTCTCGGAGAAGGCCAACCTCGTGCAGGCGGCGCAGTGGATCATGGCGCGCGGGCCGCGCCACGTCATCATCAAGAAGGGCGAACACGGCGCCTTCATGTTCACCGAGAGCTCGGTTTTCTTCGCCCCGGCATTTCCGCTGGAAAATGTTTTCGATCCAACGGGTGCCGGCGACTCCTTCGCGGGCGGATTCATCGGCTACCTCGCCGCCACCAACGATCTGAGCGAGGCCAACATGCGGCGGGCGGTGATCTTCGGGTCGGTAATGGGCTCGTTCGCCGTCGAGAAATTCTCGATCGAGCGCTTGATGACAGTCACCCGAGCCGAGATCGATCAGCGCATGCGCGATATGCGTCGATTGGTGGCGTTCGAAGAGGCGCTGCCGGCGTGAGCGACGATGCGCTTCGCTATGGAAGCGCCGGTGTGGACATCGATGCCTCCAACGCCGCCAAGGATCGCATCAAGAAGCTCGTAGAATCCACCTTCACGCGTGGCGTCGTAGGTGGCTTCGGTGGATTCGGCGACATGTTTCGGGTCCCCCCCGGGCTTCGCAAACCAGTGCTGGTGTCGAGCGCGGATGGGGTCGGTACAAAGATCAAGGTTGCAATCGACGCTGGACGACACGACACGATTGGTCGCGATCTCGTCAACCATTGCGTCAACGACATCCTCGTTCAGGGCGCACTTCCACTGTTCTTTTTGGACTACGTGGCGTTTGGGAAGCTCGATCCCGGCGTCGTCGAAGCGGTGGTCGCGGGCGTTGCGGCCGGCTGTCGCGAGAATTCCTGCGCGCTAATAGGCGGAGAAACAGCAGAAATGCCGGGTTTGTACACTCCGCCGGATTACGACTTGGCTGGTTTCATCGTCGGATATGTGGAAGAAGATGCGGTTCTCGGGCCGCATCGTGTGAGACCGGATGACGTTCTCATCGCACTTCCGAGCTCGGGACTGCACACGAACGGTTATTCGCTGGCGAGAAAGATCATTTCCGATCGACTCAATCTCCGAATGACCGACTCGTTTCCCGATGGTGGCGGGACGGTCGCAGATGTATTGCTCGCGGAGCACAAGTCGTATTTGTTGGCGCTCAAGCCGGTGCTCGATCGCGTGCACGCGATGGCGCATATCACCGGCGGCGGATTGCCGGAGAATCTCGATCGTGCGTTGCCGCCAACGCTGGATGCGGTGGTAGATGTCTCGAGTTGGAGGGTTCCGAGAGTCTTCGGGGTCCTTATGGAGGCTGGGCATGTCGAGCGCGCCGAGATGTACCGGACGTTCAACATGGGTGTAGGAATGGTCGCGATCTGCGCGCCGTCAGATGTCGCATCTGTGTTGGCGGCGGCGGCCCAGGCCGGATTGAAGGGTTGGCGCATCGGCACGCTCCGACCGGGCTCAGGCGCAGTCATACTTTCTTGAGGAAATAACCGATGAAAGCACGTTTGTTGGTCTTGGTCGCCGCTGCGACGATGTCAAGCGCGTCACTACGGGCTCAATCACCCGATCCCCAATGCCCGTCGGGGACGGCAACACAACGGGTATCTCAGGATGCCTGTCAGAAAGCGATTGATCTATTCCGTTATCTGGCTCCCCAGCTCGGGACGAGCATCGCGGGTGGGAACCCGACACTTGGACAAGGTGGAAATCTGGGTGGACTAGGCCACTTTTCGGTTGGTCTGCGCGTGAACGCAGTTCAGGGAAGCCTGCCGCAGGTTCAGAATATTCAGGTGTCGACGTCGGGCGCACAGAATACGCCTGCGATCGATACCAAGAGTCAGTACCTCCCCATGCCAGCAGCCGATTTGGCGATTGGCATTTTCAAAGGCATACCCCTCGCGCTAACAAATGTCGGTGGCATCGATGTGCTCGTGAGCGCGTCGTACATCCCAGAATTCAATAACAGCGGCGTGAGCGTCAAAGTGCCGAACGGGTCGCTGAAGCTGGGCTACGGCGCACGGGTGGGAATTCTGCAGGAGTCCCTGCTCGTTCCGGGAATTTCGGTGAGCTACCTTGTCCGCGATCTGCCGACTCTGAACATCGCTGGCGCAAACGGCGGCGACTCGCTGTACGTGAATAACCTCAGCCTAAAGACGAAGGCATGGCGCGTAACGGCCAGCAAGAGTCTGATTCTTTTTGGGCTGGCTGCGGGCTTCGGTCAGGACAAATACGACGCCTCAACTGACATAGCTGCGCACGTTGCTGCGCGCACCGTACCGCCCACTGCGGCCGCCAATGCTGGCCCGGTATCCATCTCGCAGAACCTCACCAGGACCAACATTTTCGGCGATTTGTCCATTAACCTTTTGCTTTTCAAGATCAACGCCGAAATTGGACAGGTATCTGGCGGCACGATCCACACTTACAACACCTTCAGTGGCAAGCAAGCAGCCGATTCCAGACTCTACGGATCGGTCGGAGCTCGATTCGGGTTCTAACGACGTTCGCGACGCGGAGTACATGCGTCGCGCGCTCGCCCTCGCCCAGCAAGGCTGGGGTCAAACAGCGCCGAACCCTATGGTCGGCGCTGTTGTCGTTCGTGACGGTGTGGTTGTCGGAGAAGGGTTTCACGCCCGCTACGGCGAAGCCCACGCTGAGGTCGTTGCCCTAAAAGCAGCCGGCGATCGGGCGCAGGGATCGACGATGTACGTCACCCTCGAGCCATGCAATCATTTCGGGAAGACGCCACCCTGTACCGAGACAATCATTCAGGCGCGCGTCAGCCGCGTAGTGATCGCCGCCGCCGATCCGACGGCACTCGCAGGTGGCGGCGCCCGGCACCTGGCAGATTATGGCGTACGGGTGGACTTCGGCGTCGAGGAAGCAGCTGCGCTCGAGCTCAACGCACCGTTCTTCTTTGCGGCGACCAATCCCAATCGGCCCTGGGTCACGCTCAAGCTGGCGCTGTCGAGCGACGGGAAGATGAACGATCCGTCCGGCGAACACCGGTGGATCAGCAACGAACAATCACGCGCCGAGGTTCAGCGACTGCGGGCGAATGTCGATGCGATTGCTGTCGGGTTGGGGACAGTGAGAGCCGATGATCCACAGCTTACCGCCCGTGGACCGATCCGACCCAGAATTGCGCCACTGCGGGTGGTGTTCGACCGCGACGCCGAGACTCCGCTCGAATCGAACCTCGTTCGCACTGCCCGGCAAACTCCGACGGCGATTTTTGCGCATCATCCGGCGATCACGCGTCTCGCCGCGCTGCATAACGCCGGTGTCGATGTTTTCGAGGCGGAGGACCTGCCCGACGCGCTCGAGGCGCTCCACGGTTTCGAGCTACAGCATCTGCTGGTTGAGGGGGGCGCTCGTGTGGCGCAGGAGTTCCTCAAGAGAAAGCTGGTCGACCGACTGATTATCTTTCATTCACCCATCACACTCGGAACAAATGCTTTGAGCCCCTTTGACGGCTTCCAGAGTGACTTCCGGGAGTGGCTGGCGAGTCTGCCAATCATCAGACGTGCGGAGCTCGGGGAAGACGTGATGTCGGTTTTTGCGATGCGTGAGGCGTAATGTTCACTGGATTGATTGAACAAGTTGGCGAGGTGGAGAGCGTGCGGCAGACGGATGCCGGACGCGAGCTACGCATCCGCGCGCCGTTCAACGATCTCACGGCTGGGGAGAGCATCGCCATCAATGGCGCCTGCCTGACGGTCCGTGAATTCGGCGCCGACTGGTTCGACGCGGCGGCCGTCACCACGACGCTCGAGCGCACCACCATCGGCGACTGGAAGAAAGGAACGAAAGTCAACCTGGAACGAGCGCTGCGCGCCAGCGATCGACTGGGTGGCCACATCGTGCAGGGACACGTCGATTGTGTGGGTATTGTGGCGGCTGTTGAGCGCGAGGGTGACGCACTGCTCGTCGACATCTCTCTTCCGACGGCGTTCGAGCCGCTGTTCGTCCTGCACGGATCCGTTGCCATCGATGGCGTGAGTCTCACCGTCAACGATCTCAAGCCCCGCGGCCTGCAGGTCTCGTTGATCGAGTACACGCTGCGACATACGAACCTTGGCGATCTAAAGCCAGGTTCCAGGGTTCAAGTGGAGGCCGATATCATCGCTAAACATGTGCGGCGCCTGCTCGAACCCTATCTGAGGGAGGCTTCGGCGCTAAATTCTCTCACCGATTTCTCGTTGGAGCACTAGACCCAGTATGCAGTTTGGAACCGTCGACCAGGCAATCGCCGACATAAAAGCGGGCAAGCTGATCATCGTCGCCGACGACGAGGATCGCGAGAACGAGGGCGACCTTATTTGCGCCGCCGAGCTCGTCACGCCGGAGATGATCAACTTCATGATCCGCAAAGCCGGCGGCTGGATTTGTCTCGCCCTTACCAGCGAGCGTGCTGACCAGCTCGAGCTGGCTCCGCAAAGCGAAGTGAACACCGACGAATACCGGACGGCGTTCACCATTAGCATCGATGCCGACGAGCGTTTCGGCGTCACGACTGGCGTCAGTGCCCAGGACCGCGCCAGGACGATCCGCATCGCCGTCGATCCCAATACAGTTCCGTCGGACCTGCGACGCCCGGGCCACGTGCCACCGCTGCGTGCCCGTGACGGCGGTGTGCTACAGCGTGTTGGCCACACCGAGACCGCCGTCGACCTGGCGAGACTGGCAGGACTCGCCCCCGCGGGGGTGATCTGCGAGGTCCTGAGCGAAGATGGTTCGAGCGCTCGTCGTCCGGAGCTCGAGGTCTTCGCGCAGAAGCACGGGCTGACTTTTATCACCGTCGCTCAGCTCGTCGCTTATCGTCTGCAAACGGAGCGGCTGGTCCATCGAGTCGCTGAGGCGCGTCTCCCGACCGAAATGGGCACCTGGCGCGTTGTCGGTTATCGCAACGATGTCGACAAGCATGAGCACATTGCGCTCGTATATGGTGATGTCGGGCCTCAAGACAGCGTCCTGGTGAGAATGCATTCGAAGTGTCTTACCGGCGATGTGTTCCACTCGCTTCGCTGCGATTGCGGCTGGCAGCTGGAGACGGCGATGAAAATGATCGCCAAGGAAGGGAAAGGCGTCGTCGTCTATCTCGATCAGGAAGGCCGCGGCATCGGACTCTTGAACAAGCTCAAGGCCTACGAGCTCCAGGATCAGGGAATCGACACCGTCGAAGCCAACGAGCGCCTCGGTTTCAAGCCTGACCTGCGCAACTACGGCATCGGCGCACAGATTCTCCTCGACCTCGGCCTCAGGACAATCCGTCCCATCACCAACAATCCGCGCAAACTGGTTGGGCTTGAAGGTTACGCTCTGACCATCGACGAGCGGGTCCCGATCATCTCGATCGCGCACGACGAGAACTCAAGCTACCTCGAAGCCAAAAGGGCAAAGCTGGGACACCTCTTCGCTTCTTAAATGCCCGAGTTCCACGGATTGCCAAGCGGCGTCGGGCGGCGCATTGTGGTCGTCGCCAGTCGCTTCAATGAGCCCATCGTAAAGAAACTCGTCGATGGCGCGCTCGAGGCCCTCGTCAAATACGGTGTTGCCTTCGAGGATATCGACGTCGTTTGGGTTCCCGGAGCGTGGGAGCTGCCGATCGCAGCCCGCTGGCTACTGGCGAGCGAGCGTTACGATGGACTGGTCGCAGTGGGTGCGGTCATTCGCGGTGAGACCGCGCACTTCGACTACATCGCTGGTGAGGCATCCAGGGGACTCGCCGCCGCGAGCGCCGACGCAGAAACTCCGATCGGCTTCGGGGTTCTCACTTGCGACACCGACGAACAGGCTGAAGCTCGCGCCGGGGGCGCGCACGGCAACAAGGGCTTTGACGCGGCGGTGGCAACACTCGAGATGGTCGATCTTCTGAATCGGCTCGACCCGGACGATGCGGATTGAATCGCGCGCCCGCGCCCGCGCGCTGCAGGCGCTCTACGCGTGGGAGATGCGAGGCGGGGAGGCGGGGGCGGGGGCGGGCAAGAATCTCGATCGTGTTGCCACCCAGGTCTGGGACGACCTGGCGGTCACACCCGAGGAGCGGCGCCTGGCGGGGGTGCTGGTACGAGACGTCTCGAACGCGGGAAGCGAGCTCGATTCGCGCCTCGCCGACCTGACGACGAACTGGCGGCTCGAGCGCCTCGGCGCGATCGAGCGATCTGTGCTTCGATTGGGCGCCGCCGAGCTGATGAAAGGCGACACACCGCCTCGGGTCGCCATTCAGGAGGCGGTGCGATTGGCGGAGCGATTCGGTACGTCCGCCAGCGCCAAATTCGTCAACGGAGTGCTTGACGCTTTCGCACGACAGGCCGGCATGATCTAGTGCGGATACTCGTTCTCAACTGGCAGGATTTCACGAATCCGCAGGCGGGAGGCGCCGAGCTTCACTTACAGGAAATTTTCAGCCGTATCGTCGACCGCGGCCACAGCGTTGATTTGCTTTGCAGCGGCTGGTTCAACGCCCCACGACGGGCCAACCTTGGCGGGATCGAAGTTTACCGCACCGGGACTCGTCATACCTATCCGTTCGTCGCTCAGCGCTACTACCGTCGACATCTCGCCGGCAACGATTACGACGTGGTCATCGAGGACCTGAACAAAGTGCCTCTGTACACGCCGCTGTGGGGTCTGCACAAGCTCGTCGTGCTCGTTCACCATCTCTTTGGGGGGACGGTTTTTCGCGAGGCATCGCCGCCCGTTGCCGCGGCGGTGTGGCTCTCTGAGCGTCCGTTGGGCGCGTTTTACCGCGGTGTTCCCTTCGAGGCAGTCAGCGTTAGTACCGCGGACGATCTGGCGGCACGCGGTATTCCGCGCAAGTCGATCCGGGTGATATACAATGGAGTCGACTCGAATCGACTCACTCCAGACGCCGGTGAGAGATCCGAACAGCCGCTGTTCATTTATCTCGGCCGACTCAAGAAGTACAAGCGTGTCGACATCGTCATCAAGGCTTTCGCTGGACTGAACGTGCCCGAAGCAAGACTGGAGATCGCCGGCACCGGCGACTATCGCGCCGCGCTCGAAGGTCTGGTAAAATCACTCGACCTTGAAGAACGGGTGCGTTTTCTCGGCTTTATCCCGGAGGATGAAAAGGTTCATCTCTTGCGCCGTGCGTGGGCGTCGGTTCTGGCGTCGCCGAAAGAAGGGTGGGGGATCAGCAACCTGGAAGCTGCTGCGTGTGGAACTCCCGTGATCGCCGCCAACTCGCCCGGGATTCGCGAGTCCGTGATCGATGGCGAGACCGGTTTTCTGGTCCCACAGAACGATCCCGAGGCAATGACAGCGGCAATGAGGGGAATCGTTCAGTCTCCGGATCTGGTGGACGTGCTGGGGAAGGCGGCAAGAAAATTCGCCGAGGGCTTCGGCTGGGATCGCGCCGCCAACGAAACGCTTTCGCATCTGGAGGAAGTTGTCGCGCAATGATTCCAAGTTCGAAGCAAATGGGGCAGGAATGCCGAATCAGCAGGTAACCGTCGGTCAGCTCCTCGACCGGTTGCGCGGGACACTGCAGCTGGAAGAGCTCGAGCCGGGCACGGGCGTGGATCGCGTGATTGGCAACGCGGAGGTCTCCAGCCCCGGTCTCGCCCTCGCCGGATACGTCGAGCGTTTTTCGGCAGAGAGACTGCAGGTATTGGGTGAAACGGAAATCACCTATCTCGAATCGCTGGCGCCCGCCGCGCGTAAGAAGATTCTCGACCTCTTTTTTTCTTTCCCAATTCCGGCGGTCTTCGTAACGAAAGGGCAGAAACTGCCGAGTGGACTCAAGGAGTCTGCAGCCGCGACGGGAGTTCCTCTGATTCGTACGAAGCTCAAGACGGCAGAATTCTACCGCCGCCTCAAGCCGGTGCTGGAGATGGAATTTGCGCCAACCGTCTCACTCCATGGATCCCTGGCCGACGTTTTCGGCGTCGGACTCTTTTTCACGGGCAAGAG
>QHUA01000152.1 GCA_003221805.1 Gemmatimonadota bacterium | reverse complement strand
CCAGATGATCGCCGAGCGCGCCGGCCAGACGTTTTCGCTCTTGATTCTCGACGAGGTTTTCGGCTCTTTGGATGAGGCGCGGCGGTTCAACGTCGTCGAGCTGCTGCGGGGACTGCAGGACAGGTTCGAGCAGGTGATACTTATCACCCACATCGAGCCGGTGCGCGAAGGAGTCGATAGAGTGATTGCGGTGCGTTACGACGCGGACACGGGTAGCTCCATTGTGAGTGAAGCAGAGGGTGGAGAGCCGGTTATTCGTGAGCAGAAGGAATTCTTCGACGAGCGGGAGCCGCGCCGGCGCGACCGCGTGGAAGAAGAGTCCGTCGAGACCAGCGCTGGAGCGGGGGCGTAATGGCGTTCGCGCGCAACTGGCGGCACGCCTGGGTGGCGGAGACTCCGGAGCGCGTGGGCGTGCGCGAGATTCCCGCGTTGAATGCGGTGTTTAGTGAAGCATTCACCGAGCGGTATCGCAAAGACGGCATGGTCGGCGTACGAGTGCCCCATCTGAATCCGGCAGTGTGGAAGTTCGCCATCACTGATGCCGAAGAAGGTGCGATGATCTGGCGCAACGCCCGGGACGGAATCGCCGCGTTCAACATGGTGCATCGCTCAGGCGTCGAAGGCTGGATGGGCCCACTCGCTGTGCACCCCGATTATCAGGGACAGGGCATCGGCAAGATGATCGTGTCCTCCGGCGTGGACTGGCTGAAAAAGAATGGCGCCAAAGTCATCGGACTGGAGACGATGCCGCGCACGATGGACAACGTCGGCTTCTACTCGACGCTCGGCTTTGTGCCCGGCCATTTGACGGTAACGGTCACGCTGGAAGCGGCGCGCGCCGGGAGCCAGTCGACGGCGATTTCATCGCTCAATCCGCACGAACGGGAGTTGGCGCTCCGGCAATGCAAGGCACTGCTCGATCAGCTTGCTCCCGGTTACGACTACACCCGCGAGGTCATCCTCACCGCCCAGCACCAGCTCGGTGACACCCTCTTCGTGCGCAAGGGCTTCGATGTGACGGCGTTCGCCGTCTATCACTCGGTGCCGCTGGTCGAGGGGCGCGCGACGGAGGAGATGCGCGTGCTCAAGATGGCGGCGAAGACCGAAGCTGATTTCGACCACCTGGTGACGCAGCTTTGCGCGCACGCCCGCGCGAAGGCGTCGCGTCGCGTCGCGATCAGGGTGCAGGGCCAGTACAGCGATGTTTATCGCCGACTGATGGCGCGCGGAGCACGGGTGCGGTGGACAGATCTGAGAATGTCAATGCATGACTACGCCGAGTCGCGCCCCGCGAACGGCGGAATTGTCTTATCCAACTGGGAGATCTGACGATGAAATCTCTCGATAACGAGCTGGAAGCTCTAAGCGACGAGCTGGAACGTCTCGATTACGTCGTAGTCAAGCACGGTGAGTGGGTGTGCGTGCGACTGCCGCTCGTCTCCAGCGTCCGCATCCATCACGCTCCGGATGGCCATTTTCGATTCGTGCCGCAGGTTGGACCGTTCCGGCGGAGCGGAGGGCTCTTCTTTACGTCCGCTCTCTCGGCAGCCGCGGTGATCGCTTCCGCCATCGCCTATGGGACGGCTCCGCTCACTATCATCGTCGCTTTCCTCGGCGCGATCGCGCTGACACACGACGCGTGTCGGTTCGTGCTGACCGAGGGATGCCTGACGCGGCTCCAGCAGCTCGTCGAGACGCGGGCATCAACGCGTCAGCCGTTGTCGACCGTCGACAGACCCTCGCTCGCAGAAACGGCGCAATACAGTTTCATCGATCCGCGGCCGGCGGACCAGGTTCCTCTCGGTCGGTAGGGCGGTCAGGTGGCTGCGGCCAAAGCGCGACCGGCATCGCAACGCAAACCCTCAGGCAACGCTTCGGAGTCGAAGCAGATTGAATCGTTCCTGGCGAAGTACAGCCCGGAAATGGTTACTGCCGGCAAACAATCTCGAGCGAAAATGCGACAGCGCGTGCCGGGAGGCGTCGAGTTCGTCTACGACAATTACAACGCGCTGGTCTTCGGCTACGGTCCCACTGAGCGGCCGTCCGAAGCCGTTCTGTCGCTGGCGATGATGCCGCAGTGGGTGACGCTCTGCCTCCTCAAAGGAGCGAAGCTGCCGGACCCGAAAAACATGCTGCGGGGTAGCGGCAACGTCGTCCGCAACATCCGCCTCACCTCACCCGCGCATCTCGACGATCCCGACGTTGAGAATTTCATTCAACAATCGATCGCCGCGGCGTCGCCGGCATTTCCCCGGGAGGGTGGGGAGCCGCGCACCGTCATTAAATCAATTTCGGCGAAGCAAAGGCCCCGCCGTCCGCGCTGAGCAGGTCGATCAGGTGTCGTAGTACAGGTAGAACTCGTATGGATGCGGCCGCAGTCGCATCGCATCGACTTCCTTCGTCCGCTTGTAGTCGATCCAGGTCTCGATGAGATCGGGCGTGAACACGTTTCCTTCGAGCAGAAAAGCGTGATCCGCTTCCAGCGCGTCGAGTGTCTCGCTCAGGGATCCCGGCACCTGCTTGATCGATTCTGCATCGGCTGGCTCGAGCTCATAGCGATCCTTGTCCATCGGCTGGCCCGGATCGATCCGACTGCGAATTCCATCGAGCCCTGCCATCAACATCGCCGCGAACGCCAGGTATGGGTTGCAAGAGGCGTCGGGACAGCGGTACTCGATCCGCTTCGACTTGGGGCTCGTCGAGTAGACGGGAATCCGGACACCGGCGCTGCGGTTTCGCTGCGAGTAAATGAGATTCACCGGCGCCTCGAACCCAGGCACCAGCCGCCGATAAGAATTTGTGGTCGGAGCGCAGAGTCCGAGCAGCGCCGGTGAGTGCGCCAGCAAGCCACCGATGTACCACTTTGCGGTCTGCGAGATGAGGGCGTAGCCGTTGGCATCGAAAAAGAGGTTCTCAGTGCCTTTCCACAGGCTCTGGTGACAGTGCATCCCCGAGCCGTTGTCGCCAAACAACGGCTTGGGCATGAACGTGGCGGTTTTCCCGCGCGCTCGCGCAACGTTCTTGATGATGTACTTGTACAGCATCAGACGATCGGCCATCTGGGTCAGCGGGCCGAAACGCATGTCGATCTCGTTCTGGCCGCCGGTCGCAACTTCGTGGTGATGGACTTCGACCTCGATGCCGGCAGCGATCATCTTCAACGCCATCTCGGACCGCAGGTCCTGCAGGGTGTCGGTGGGGGGAACCGGGAAATAGCCTTCCTTCCAGCGGGGGCGATGACCGAGGTTTGGCGTGTCCGAGTCCAACCCGCTGTTCCAAATGCCTTCGTCGGAGTCGACGTAGTGGTATGCGAACTGGGCACCGGCGTCGAAGCGGATGCTGCTAAACACGAAAAACTCTGCTTCGGGACCCCAGTAGCTGATGTCGGCGATTCCTGATTCGGCCAGGTAGCGCTCGGCCTTCTGGGCGACGTGTCGCGGGTCACGCGTGTACGGCTGCCGCGAGAGCGGGTCGAGCACGTTGCAGACGAGGCTCAACGTCGGAACCGTGCAGGCAGGGTCTATGATCGCGGTGGACGGGTCGGCAACGAGAAGCATGTCGCTTTCGTGAATGTGCTGGAATCCGCGGATGCTGGAGCCGTCGAAGCCAATGCCCTCCGAGAAGAGATCTTCCGTGAACTGGTCGACGGGAATGCTGAAATGCTGCCAGGTCCCTGGGAGGTCGACGAACTTCAGATCGACCATTAGCAGGTCATTACTTCGAATCAGTTCCTGAGCCCGAGCTGAAGTTGTCGGTGCATTTCCTTTCGTGGGAGTCCGCCTGCTTGCGGACGGACGTGTTGCGCGCGCTACGCGAGGGCTCATTGAGGATCTCCTTTGGCTCGCCTCCTTACCGGCAGGGCTGCGATTAGTATCGCACCCCTGTGCGCCGGGTCAATAGTGAAAGCGGAAGAGGGAAGCGGGAAGAGGGAGCGGGAAGAGGGAAGAGGGAAGAGGGAAGAGGGAAGAGGGAAGGGGAGCGACGATCCTTGTCATCAAGAAGCGGGTTCGTCTTGACCGTCACGGTGCCACGTCCTACGTTCGGTTCGCACCCATCAGATCGGGATCGTTCCCCTTTCCTAGTCCTGATATGCGAAGACGCGAAGCCGTACGGTTCCTCGGCGCTGCTCTGGCGCTGCCCTTCATCCCCCGAAGCGCTGAGACGGCGATAAAACTCGGTGAGGCGCTGCACCTTCGCCTGGCCGATGTTCCTTTCCGAACGCTGAATCGCGATCAACAGGCGCTGGTGACCAACATCGCCGAAATGATCATTCCCGAGACCGACACACCGGGCGCGACGGCGGTGAAGGTTCCCGAATTCATCGACCTCATACTCACGGAATGGGCGAGCGACGAAGAGCGAGCCCCGTTTCTGGCCGGTCTGACCGACATCGAGAAGCGTGCGGGGACGATGGGCGCACCCCGATTCGTCGATCTCCCAGCCGCGAAGAAGGTGGAGCTGCTCACGGCGCTCGATGCTGCGCGAGATGACAAGAGCGGCGCCGGGCTGGCCTTCGCGCGGCTCAAGGCGCTCACTGTCTACGGCTACTTCACCTCACAAGCCGTCGATGTGGACGTTCTCAAGACCCAAATGTTCTTCAACGGCTATCAAGGCAACGTACCCTTCACTCCGGCGGTCTGACGATGGCTACCATGACGTATGATGCGATCGTCGTCGGCTCAGGAATCTCCGGCGGTTGGGCGGCGAAAGAGCTAACCGAGCACGGTCTCAAGACGATCGTGCTGGAAGCGGGACGGCCGATCGATCCAGCGGTTGATTACGTCGAGCACGTGCGTCCGTGGGAGAAGCGCTACCGTGGCATGCGCGACCGCAAGCGGCTCGAGCGGTACCAACCGATCCAACGCCACACCGGTGCCTGCGACGAATACGCCGGAAAGTTCTTCGTCAACGATCTCGACAATCCTTACTCGACTCCGGAGGGCAAGCCCTTCTACTGGATTCGCGGACGTCAGGTCGGCGGGCGCTCGATCATGTGGGGTCGCTGTGTCTATCGCTGGAGCGATCTCGACTTCGAGGCCAACGCGCGCGAGGGATTCGGCGTCGATTGGCCGCTCCGCTACAACGATCTGGCGCCGTGGTGGAGCTACGTCGAGAAGTTCGTCGGCATTCAGGGACGCAAGGAGGGGCTCGCGCATCTTCCCGACGGAGAATTCCAGCCGCCGTGGGAGCTCAACGCCGCCGAGGCGAAGGGGCGGGAGATTCTGCTGCAGAAGTTTGGCGGTGAGCGACTGATCACCAACGCCAGGCTCGCAGTTCTCACTGAGAACCATCTCGGCCGGCAGAAGTGCCATCTCTGCGGAACGTGTTACCGCGGCTGTGTAACGCTTTCCTACTTCAGCAGTGTCAACGCGACGCTGCCGGCCGCCCGAAAGACCGGAAATCTGACGCTGCGTCCGTTCAGCGTCGTGCACAGCGTCATCTACGATCCGCAGACGCGCAAGGCTACCGGAGTGCGAGTGGTCGATGGCAACACGAAGGAGATGTTCGACGTCAAGGCGAAGGTGATTTTCCTTTGCGCCTCAGCTCTGGAATCGACTCGCATTCTTCTCAATTCATCGACGGCTGAATTCCCGAAGGGGTTGGGGAATACAAGCGGCGAGCTCGGTCACAACGTGATGGACCACATCATGGATGGCGGCGCAGTGGGCACGCTGCCGTGGGCGAAGGATCGTCGGGAAATCGGACGACGCCCCGACGCCATCTATGTGCCGC
Organism: Gemmatimonadota bacterium; assembly: GCA_003221805.1. Taxonomy (GTDB): domain Bacteria; phylum Gemmatimonadota; class Gemmatimonadetes; order Gemmatimonadales; family Gemmatimonadaceae; genus UBA4720. The sequence goes on along the minus strand of QHUA01000152.1, from coordinate 4,471 downwards.
GATTCCGCAACGTGAAAACGAAGCATCCGAATTTCCTGCGCGGCTACGGATTCGAGGGAAGGGCGTCTCGGCAGGGCTGGGAGCGCGGCTCGGAGATGCCGGGCTTCGGCGCCCAATTCAAGAAATCGCTGATCGGCGATCTCGGACCGTGGGAGATGGACTTCGGGGGCTTCGGCGAGATGCTGCCCCGTCACGAGAACTACATCGAGATCGATTCGAATCTGGTGGATGCGTGGGGGATTCCGGCGCTGCGCATCAACTGTGTCTACAGCGAGAATGAGAAGAAGATGCAGGAAGACATGGTCGTGACGGCGGTGGAAATGCTCGACGCGATGGGCGCGACCAACATCAGGCCGTACAGGGAGGACAACCCGCCGGGGCTCGTCATCCATGAGACGGGCACGGCGCGGATGGGACGCGATCCAAAGACGTCGGTGCTCAACGGCCACAACCAGATGTGGGACGTGTCGAACGTGTTCATGACGGACGGCGCGTGCATGCCATCGACGGCGAACCAGAATCCGAGCATCACCTACATGGCGTTGACCGCTCGTGCAGTTGCCTATGCTGTCGGGCAGATGAAGAGAAGGGAGCTGTGAGAACGCGCTGGCTCTTGATCGCCTCTGCCGCGATCATCGGCTGCTACCACTATCCGCATGAGGCGCTGCTGCTGGCATTGTCGCGCGATGCCGGGCCTAATCTGTTCGAAAACCCGCAGCCGAAGTACCTGGGATTCGCGGACCAGCGCACTGCGTTCATTTTCGAGCGTTTGACGCACGATGGCCGTTACCAGCCGGCGCCGGAGGAGACGTCACTCATTTGTCCCGGAGTTGCTGCCAACGGAATGCACGGCTACATGCTTCACGTCTCGGTAGATTCGGTGATGGGTGACAGCGCGATCGCGACATTGACCCAGACGTGCAGTCGAGAGCGCGCTTGCCCGACCGCCGCGGAAACGTGCGCCACCATTTATTCGGGCTCTGTCGTGTCGACCACGAGCTACCTGCTGGTGCGAAAGTACGGAGCGTGGAACGTGGCCAAACCGCTCGGCGGCGGCGTGAACCACCTGTGATCTCCTGCAGTGCGGTCGCGTGCCCGTCCTGATAAAGTCTTCTCTCGCTCCGTGGCTGTCCGTCCCCAACGGCACGACCGCCATCGACTTCTACAAAAGAGCTTTCGGTGCGAGCGAGGTTTATCACCTCGATGATCCCGGAGGCGGAGTCGTCTCCAGGCTCGAGATCGATGGTGGCGAGTTCTGGTTGAGTGGCTCAATCGGCGACGCTGGCAATAGCGCTCCGGCTCCGCCGGATCCGAGCGTGCGCATGATCTGGACGGTGGCAGATCCTGACCCCGCATTCGCCAGAGCCATCGCTGCCGGCGCCTCGGTTGTTTTCCCGGTGAGTGAAGGATACGGTTGGCGCGTCGGCCGACTCGTTGATCCGTTTGGACACCACTGGGAGATCGGACACCCATTGGAGTAAATATCTTGGAGACGTAGTCTCCTGACACACGCGCGAGCACGGGTGAAGCGCGGAGGAAACCATGGTGAAAGGCCCGAAGATCCGTATCTGCCTCTGGTTCGACAGCCAGGCAGAAGAAGCCGCAAAGTTTTACACGGGCATCTTCAAGAAATCAAAGATCCGGGCGGTCACCCGCTACGGTAAAGCGGGCTTCGAGGTTCACCAGCGGCCGGCAGGGTCGGTGATGACCGTCGACTTCGAGCTCGATGGCCAGCGCTTCACGGCGCTGAACGGCGGCCCGCTGTTCAAGTTCAACGAAGCGGTCTCGATCGAGATCCACTGCGATTCGCAAAAAGAAGTCGACTACTACTGGGAGAAGTTGACCGCCGGCGGCGATCCCAAGGCGCAGCAATGCGGGTGGCTGAAAGACAAGTACGGCGTGTCGTGGCAGGTGGTTCCTGACGGCATGAACGAGCTGCTCAGCGACCCGAGCTCGCCGAAGTCACAGCGGGCGTTCGCGGCGATGATGAACATGAAGAAGCTGGACCTCGCCGCTTTGAAGAAGGCGTATGACGGCAAATAGCATCTCCGCCACTGAGCCGACGCAAATGCGGGTCGCCGATCTGCAAACGCTCTACGACTACACCTATTGGGCCAACAACCGGCTTTTCGCGGTCATCAATGAGCTGACGCCCGACCAATTCACGCAAAACGTCGCCGGAAGCTACGGATCGATCCGGAACACCCTCGTTCACGTGATGAGCGCAGAGTGGGGGTGGCTCGATCGGTGCGGCGGCCCTGCTCGCGGACCGAAACTCAATCCCGACGACTTTCCTACCGTTGAGTCCGTTACCTCGACGTGGAGAAAGGTCGAAGGCTATCTGCGCGAGTTCCTGGCGACGCTGAAGGACGAAGATCTGAATCGCATGGTCGACTTCAGCTTCAATCCGCCGCAGCAGCACTCCCTGCCGGTGGGAAACCTGTTGCACCACTCCGTCATCCACGCCGTTCACCATCGCGGGCAGGTCGCGCTGCTCCTTCGATTGCTCGGCTACACTCCGGGCAATATCGACATCATGATCTTTTACGAGGAGAGAAGGGCGACTGATCAGAGAACGCGAGTGATCTGATTCGCGCACCACTCCTTGACGTGCTCGAACATCGGTCGACGCGCAAAGGACGCCGGGTCGACCGCAATCGCACGAGAGACATCATCCGCAAAGATGGCCTCCATGCGCTGCCCGAACTTCGCGTCCAGCACCATCATGGTAGCCTCGTCGTTCAGCGCCAGCGAACGGTTGTCGAAGTTCATGGTGCCGACGCTCGACCAGATTCCGTCGGCGACGAAAGTCTTGGCGTGCAGAGTGGTTGGCTCGTACTCGTAGATCTTTACGTTAGCGGCGAGAAGCGCGTCGTAGCGTGCGTGAGCCGCTAGTCTCGCTACACGCACATCCGTCTTCGGACCTCCGACCAGCAATCTCACGTCGACACCGCGATTCGCCGCATCCACTAGCAGTGCCACGAAATTCTTGTCGGGAGCGAAGTAGGCGTTGGTGATGAAGAGCGTCATTCGCGCTCCTGCAATCGACAGCGCCAGATAACGCTCGGCCGGAGTGCTGCCCAGCGTTGGCGCGGTGTAGAGCAGACCAGCCGCAGCCACACCATCATCGCAGCGTGGCAGGGTGAGTCGGCCGGTGAAAAGGTCGCCGGTCGCTTCTGCCCACGCGGCGGCACCGGCTTCAGCAAGTTGCAGTACCGACGGACCTCTGATGCGCACACTGGTGTCGCGCCATCCTGTTCCCGCTTTGCTCTCACCGAGCCATTTGTCGTCGAATCCAAAGCCACCTGTCCAGCCGATCTCTCCGTCGATCACTATGGCCCGGATGTGAGCCCGGTTTTGCACGATCCAGAGATTGCGGAGGCGAAGCGGGCGGAACGCGACGACCTGCGCGCCTGCTTTTCGCAGTCGTTCCGCGTAATCGCCGCCGAGCGCTTTCGCACCGAACGCGTCGTAGAGTAGAAAAACGAGGACACCGGCCTTTGCTCGCTCCTCGAGTATATCGGCGAGAGTGGCGGTCACCTGTCCTTGTAGTGCGTAATACATCTGCAGCGTGATCGACTGCTTCGCGCCGCGCAGGTCGGCCCAGAGTCGCGGGAACACGGCGCCGTCGAGCACGATCTCGACCTGATTACCAGCGAGGAGCTCCGCACCCGTCAGTAGGGAGACCGAGAGCGGGAACTCGTCCTCACCGGGTGAAACAGGAGTGCCGTCGACTCCAACTGCGCGGACGCGCCGGACGGCGGTGCCACGCGTGACGTAGAGGAAGCCGATGATCGCGGCGACCAGCACGAGGGCGATGAGCATCCAATTGAGAAACCGCCCCACGTGGTGCATGGGAAACGCCGCGATCTCGGTCAGGTTTTTGTTCTAGGAGGCGGCAATCAGGCTCTTGCCGGACTCGCTGCTGCCTGGTGTACACCCCGTTCGATCGACTGCAGCTTCCACGCGCCCATCAACATGACGACGCCGCTGATGATCCCATATGTCGCGATCAACGCGAGCAGCCAGGCGAGAGTGACGGCTGGATACATCCAGGCGAGCACCCCGGCGGCGATCGCGACGAGACCGAGGACGAGCGTCCACACCCAGGTGACGCCGAATCTGCGCTCCATCATCGCAGCGTAGACAGCCAGCACGCCGGCTGTGATCAGCCAGAATGAGGTCCAGAGGACGGCGAAGGTGAGCGACAGTCCGGGGTAGTAGTAGAAAGCGGCGATTCCGAAAGCAACGCTCACCAAACCAGTGATCAGCATTACCCACCAATGCGGCGCGATTTCACGAACGGTGAACGCCCGCACTATGCTGGTGATGCCGTCGAGGAGTGCCCAGAACGCAATGACGATCGCCAGCGCCGCCACTGATGCGAGAGGTCGCGCCAGTATGAATGCAGCGAGCACGAGTCCGTAAATACCGCGCAACACGAGCGCCCATTTGGTGCGGGTGTATCCAG
>QHUA01000214.1 GCA_003221805.1 Gemmatimonadota bacterium | reverse complement strand
TCCAGCCGAGCGCGGCGGCGGCGTGCGCGGGCAAACCCTCGGCGGCCGCCAGAATCGCGGTGTCGTTCGCCAGTCGCTGCGCCGCGTCGCGCGTCACACTCTGGTACGAGGTCCAACGAACGAAATCGAGCGGACCGAGTCCAGAGTAGCTGCGCGCCAGACCGCCGGTCGGGAGAACGTGATTGCCGCCGGATATGTAGTCGCCGAAGACGACCGACGATTGTTCGCCGAGGAAGACGGTGCCGGCGTTGCGGATGCCGGATAGGACATCCTCGAGGTACGCGCTGTCCGTTAACTGTACCCGTTGCCCGTTACCCGTAACGTGTAACCCGTAACCCGCTTCCCGCTTCCCGCTTCCCGCTTCCCGCTTCCCGTTGCCCGCTTCCCGCTTCCCGGTTCCCGCTTCCCGATCCGTGAGCGCAAGTAACAGATGCTCCGGCGCGAAATCGTTGGCGAAATCGACTGCATCCGTGATGGAGGCAGCGGTGAGCAAGGCGCCGCGCTGCTCCAACGCTTCGCGAATGACATCGGCACGCGGCGCATTGGGCAGGATTTGCTCGACGGCGGTGGCGATCGAGAATGCTGTTGCGTCGTCGAGACAAACGACGACGATGCAGGCGTTCACATCATGCTCCGCCTGCGCCAGGACTTCGCGGGCGATCGTGCGCACGTCGCAACCCGCATCGCAAATCACCAGCAACTCGCTCGGGCCCGCGGGAGAATCGATTCCTACATCCCTGCTCACCTGCAGTTTCGCCTCGGCCACGTAGGCGTTTCCGGGTCCGACGATTCTGTCGACACGCGGAACGGTCTCGGTGCCGTAGGCCATCGCGGCGATCGCCCCGGCTCCGCCCACGGAGAAAACACGATCTACTCCCGCGATTTCACAGGCGGCGAGAACAACTCGCGCCGGGAGTCCGTCATTCTGCGGCGGTGAGCACAGAATGATTTCGGAAACACCTGCGACGCGGGCGGGGATTCCCGCCATCAGGACGCTGCTCGCGTACGCCGCACGACCGCCCGGCGAGTAAACGCCGACGCGCTGCAACGGGTCGGGTCGTCTCCCGACAACCACGCCCGGCTCGGTCTCGACTTCAACCGTTCGCGGCGGAGACGCGGCGTGAACCGCCTCGATGTTTCGCGCCGCGCGGTCGAGCGCGGATCGCAGCGCGGGTTCGATTTTGGCGAGCGCACGTTGTATCGCAGCGCGAGGAACCTCGAGGGCATCGAGCGACACGCCGTCGTACTCCCGTGCCAACTCTCGCAGCGCGGAATCACCATCTGCCTGCACCCGTCGCAGGATCTCCTCGGTGCGCTCGCGAACAAGG
>QHUA01000003.1:6773-45902 GCA_003221805.1 Gemmatimonadota bacterium | reverse complement strand
TTTTGATTGTTGTGGAATGCTCAGGGAGTCTGCAGAAACACTTCGCGGAAATAAGCGACAGGCACCGTTCCCATCCCCATGAACTTCTGATGAAAATGCTTCTCTGAGTAGGCGCGACCGGTCTTCGCCTTGTACGCCTCCCGCAGGCCTGCGATGGCATTCTTGCCAAGGTTGTAGGTGATGGCCTGCGTCGGCCACTTCGAGTAGCGGTAAATCGCGCGTTGTGCCACCTCCGCTTCTGCCCGCGCCGCTGGATCTGTTGCCGCTCTTTGCCTGGCGCCCGGAAAGAAATCGACGTGCGCCGTGAAATAGTCCACGGCTTCGTCGAATGTCATGCGCTTGGTGTGGATGCCGACGTCGACCACGATGCGCACCGCGCGCAGCAATTGCCCCTGCAGCTCGTACAGGTATTCGCCCACGTTGTAGAAGCCGTAACGGCGCCCGGGACGCGGATCGGACATCAGCTCCTCACAGTACAGCGCCCAGCCCTCCGACGCCATCGAGTCACTCCACATCGACGATGAATCCTCGACCGCCCCCGGCGTCAGCCAGCGGATGTTGGAGATCTGCGCCGCGTGCATCGTCATGTACTTCTTCGTGCACCGCTGTGTCCGCCACCGAGGCGTGATTGTTTTGCTTGAGGGCGGCGGGATCGTTGCCGGTGGGAGTGAGATAGAATTGTCCCACTCCCGTTTTCTTGAACGGCGGTGCCGGATAGTACGCCGCATCGATTGTGCTTCTCAGGACGGGCGGCGTTGGCACCACGTCGAGCTTGTAGGTCGGCGGAATGTCGAAGAGATCGTACTGACGGCCGTAAGCGACCGCTCGATCGCCAGCTTGCCTGTACCACTGAAATAGCTGGTCGTCGTTTCTCGGTGAATCCTTGGACAGGTAATCCATCACCGCGCGCACCGATGCATTTCGCCGCGCCACGTCGAAGTTCATCGCCAGCTTCGCCTCGGCAGCCACGACCCGCGCAATCTCGTGGATGCGATTCGTGTAGAGATCAACCTGCTCCTTGCCGTACTGAAACAGCTGCGAGGCGCTGCGTGGATCGCGCAGCACGTTGTGAACCCGCCACTCGTACTCCGCCTCGCCGGAGGCGAAGCGATCGACGGTCTCGTTCACGTTGAAGTTGGTGCTCAGGAACGACGCGAAATCGTCCCAGGCTTTTGCCGCCGTCTCGCCGGCGTTGGCAATTCGAGGGAGCATCTGCTGGCCGAACGCGCGTCCACCAATGAATCCGCGGGCCGTCGCCGGCAGCGTCTCTCTGAAATATTCGGCGTTTGCTTTGCTGCCATCGATCCCATCGCGCTGGACCATGCGCTTGTCGGGCATGTGTCCCGCTCGCTTGCCGGAGAGAAGATTGGTGCGCGCGGTCTCGAGGTATCTCGGCGTTGTCAGCGCACGATTGACCACTTGCTGCCACTCGACTTCAGTGCCGAGCAGGCCCCTGCCGGCATCAGTCATCTGCTGGATCTGCCAATCGATTCCACGGAACGGCTCGGCGACGTAACTGTCGAGCGACCGCTGCTCGTAACTACCGCCTAACTGGCGGATCAGGAATTCGAGCTGCGCATCCATCAGTGCGCGGTCCACCGATTCGGCTGCGGAAAGCGCGCGCGGGTTGATTCGCGAGAGCGCGTTCCGGGTGTCGGTGTAGTAGCGCAATTCGCTCATGAGCGCTGCCCGACTGTAGTCCCGCAGCCGTGAGTTGATGTCACGCAGCGACGGATCGTACGCGTCGCCGCCGAGGTAGGTTGAAGTGACGGGGTTCCGAGCGAGCTGAAACAGGAAGTACCTGTCGCGCAACGTCGTGAATTCGTTGGCGGATGCGACTGCCGTGTCTCCGCCGGGGCCGAGCGGGTCCGACACCCGCTGCCCGAGCGACGAAACTTTCAGGGCCTCCAGTTTCCGCAGCACGCCGAATCCGAACGCGCCGACTACTCCGCGCTGCACGAACGTGCGTCGCTTCATTTGATTTGTCCTAGGCTGGAATTCCTTTCTTCACCGCCTCGAGCACTTTGTCCGTGAACACATCGATCTCGTCCAGCGTCGTGTATACGTTGGGCGTGATACGAATGCCCTTGAACTCCGGATGCACGATCGGCGTGTTCACGATTCGATGCTGATTGAACAGCCACGCTCCGAGCTTGACGTTGTCGATCCCATCGACCTGAAATAGCGCGATCGCTCCCGATTGTCTGTTGTCCAGCGGCGTCAGAACAGTGACGCGCGGGCTCTCCGCTACCAGTCGCTTCGCCCACCTGTCTCTCAGATAGCGGAGCCGCGCGACTTTGCGCTCCGCACCGATACCGCGATGAAAGGCCAACGCCGCGGAAATCGCGTTGTGGTTTGCCGCAGGATGGGTGCCGATCTCCTCGTACTTGCGGATGTCGTTGTCCTGTTTCTTGTCCGCCGCCATCAGCGGCCAGAGGTTCTTCTGCCTGTCCCTGCGCACATAGAGGAACCCGGTGCCCACTGGGGCCAGCAGCCACTTGTGGAGGCTCGTTCCATAGTAGTCGCACTGTAAATCATCGCGCTTGAACGGAAAGTGCGCGAACGCGTGTGCCCCGTCGACGAACACTTCGATGCCGCGGGGTCGTGCGAAGTCCACCAGCTGACGGACCGGCATTATCTGGCCGGTGAGATTGGTGATATGAGTTACTTCGATGACCTTGGTGCGCGGAGTGACGGCTGCCTTGAACTGGTCGACCAGATAATTGTCTGACGGGGGTGGGACCTTGAACGAGACCTGCTTGACGACGATTCCCTCGCGTCGCGCGCGCTGGTCCCACGCGGTAAGCATCCGCGGATAGTTCTGATTCGTGACCACCACTTCGTCGCCGGCTTTGAGATCCAATCCCATGATCATGATCTCGTTGGACTCGGACGCATTGCGCGTGATCGCCATCTCTTCCGGATCACAGCCGAATTCGCTGGCGAGATCGCGCCGGACGCTCTCGATCCGCGGTTCGAGCACGCGCCACATGTGCTCGACAGGCAGCTCGTTGGAGAATCGCAGATCCCGGATCATCGCCTCGAGCACGTGACTCGGCGTCGGGCTGCAGCCGCCGTTATTGAGATTGATCATCGTCCGATCGGCGTCGAACGCGCGCTGGATCTCGGCCCAGTACGATTCGTCGTCGGCAACCGCAGAAGCCGGTCGATCGCCGGCTATGGCGTGAGCACGGAACAGCGACCTGATCGCACTCTCGCGAAAGATGGGTTGTGCCGAGAGGCCGGCAGCGGCCAGCCCCGAAAGAAACTCCCGCCTCGTCGTCATTGACACTCCCTCCCCGCGCGCTACGGATACTGGCTACTGGTACTGAATGTAGAGCGGCTTCGGGTTGAGCATTAGTACTTCAGGCGGAGTGAGCAGCGGGTCGCCCTTCTTGGTGTCGTTGTGGTAGAACAGCTTGAATCCGGTGAATTGCACGGGCTCCGCTTCCACGTAGGCGCGATATGAATCGTACTTCAGCCACGGCTGGCCCCAGCCATCCATGTTGATCACAACCTGGACGTTTGGATCGAGCTTAATGCCCTTGGCATCGGTCAGCATTTTTCGCGTGAAGCGATGCACGATCAGCACCTTGGGTGGAAGCTTGTACTGCTTCACCAGACCCGACAGCAGGTTGATCGCGTAGTTCACGTCCTTCGAGCTCATCGTCCCGATCCTCGTGCCCGGTTTGTCACCGAACTTCATCGAGAATTCGGGATCGATGCCGAGCATCACGTTGGGACGCGAGAGGAACGGCACCAACCGCGGCAATTCCTCCTGAACCGTGCTCTGGCCTACCTGAACGTCGAGAAAAAGAATTGCATTCTTCTTCTGTGCCCAACCGTAAACCATGTTGATCAGACTGTCGGTCATGCGCAGCCTGTATTTCCCATCCTTTCCGGGAAAGCCCTGGGCGACGACGGCGATGAGATGGAACGCCGGCTGCACCGGATGTGTCGGGTCCGCTTTCGTCCAGGCGGCGATTTCCTTGTCGAACCGAGCCAGCATCTGATCCGGTGGCAGCTCACCGAGTATGCCCATCCTTTTGGAGAGAGGATTTCCGTAGAAGGCGACGATGCGGTGCGCCGGAAGTATTGCCAGGGGTAGCTGCGGGGCGGTGTGAACTGGCCAGGCAGTGCTCTGCATTCCCGTTCTGACCGCTTTTACCAGGGCAATGCTGTCTTTCTTGGTCCGTCCCTTCACCGACGGGACGGTGATCGGCGGGTCTTTCGACGTTGAATCCTTGCTGGTGCCAGTGGCGGTACTCGATGCTGTTCGCCCGGTCGCGGGCGCGCTGGAAGAGGTCGTTCTCCCCGCGACTTCTGCCGCTGATGCGACGCTGGCCGGCGATGCTTGGGGTGGTATGACCTCTCCGACCGGCGTGGGCCGCGCGTCCTTGTTGGCGGCGCAAGCGACGGACGTGATTAGCGCGAAAGGAATGAGCACGCTTATGGACGAGTATCTATTGAACCAGCTTCTAGGCATCCCGGAACTATAGTCGACGGCGTAGCTCTTGCTTTCGGGATATGTTCGGGCTATTCTAGCAGAGCTATGTCCGATCGAAATGCCGCTATCCGCGCACTCATCGAGCATCGATTTCCAGATGCGACACCGGTCACTCACCGAACAGCGGAACCAGTGGCGACGGGCATCGAGGCGCTCGATGCAATCCTCCCCGGACATGGCCTGCCTCGCAGCCGACTGACTGTCTGGATGCCGCAAGGTGGTGCGACGGCGGTGCTACGTGCTGCCTGCCACACCACCGTCGCCCAGGGTGAGAGGGCGGTATGGATCGATGGACTCGGCACCGTTGCTGGTCCGTTCTGGGAAGAAGGGCCGATTCTCTTTCGGCCGCGCAGTCGCAAGCACGGGCTCCGTGGAGCGGAGGAGCTGCTTCGCTGTGGAGGATTTGCTCTCGTCGTTCTCTCGGGGATCGAGCCCGAGGGTACCGAGACGGTGCGGCTCTCTCGCGCCGCGCGTGAGGGAGGAGGCGCGCTCGTCACTCTCACTTCACACGCATCGATGGCGAGTCTGCGCATGACGTCGCAGATTCTGCGCGATACCTATCGCTGGAAGAAGACTCCATTCGGCGACCCCGCCGAGGCGCAGGAAGTAATGATCCGCGTCCGCGCCCGCTCACTGGGCTGGAATCGGAGCGCAGACTTTCCTGTCTCTGTCGTGCCCTACGACCTGAGGATTGGGCTGGAGCCGGGGATCAAGGATAGGCGAGGAGTGACCTACAAAAACTGATTCCGAGCTGGGAACTGCGGGCCAGTAACCAGACTACCGAACGATCCGTACGGTCGGTGTGTCGAAGTTATTAGCCAATGGTCGCGACCAAGGTCGGCGGATAACACCCCGCGTGAACGAAAGACAGCTCATCGCCCGGGTCATCGCGGGAGATCGGTTGGCCGGGCGTGCGCTGTACGACACGCACGCGCCCCGGGTTTACTCGCTCGCGTATCGACTGAGCGGTGACCCGGAAAAAGCGCGGGAATTCACGCAGGACACGTTCATCCGCGCTTTCTCCAGGCTCGCGCAATTCCGCGGCGACGCTGCATTCTCGACCTGGCTGCACCGGATCACGGTCACGGTAGTTTCAAACGCAAGACGGAGCGAAGTAAGAATTGCACGTGAAGTCACGCTCGACGAAGCACATTCGATCGAGACCGCTCCGGAAGCGGAGCCGGATCTCAAGGAGAGCATCGCCCGAGCAGTGGAAGAACTATCTGATGCTTATCGAACGACGCTGATTATGCACGACATTGAGGGATATACGCACGCGGAAATCGCCGAGATTCTGGGCGTCCCCGAGGGGACGTGCAAGAGTCGGCTCTCCGCGGCCAGAGCGCAGCTGCGAGAAGCACTCGCTGCATTCAAGGAGTAGCGAAGATGGACGACGACCGTTTTGACGATCTGATCCGCAACCTTCCCGACGACTTCAAGGTTCCGGACCCGCCACTCGAAGAGATGTGGCGGGTGATCGAGAACGCCCACTTCAACGCGCGGACAGCATCGACCTCCCGGGTTTGGACGCAGAGCACGCCGTGGCTCGCCGCGGCCGCCGCGCTTCTCGTCGGCATTGGCATCGGCCGATACATGCCGACAAGGAGCGCCGGTCCGACGCCTGAGTCCACGCTTGGCTCCCGGCCGCCCGCCTCCAGCACCCAGCTGCCTTTATACGACACTTCCGCCGTCGCCGACGCCTATCGCGACCAGACCAACCAGTACCTCGGCCAGGCGGCGGCGCTCCTCATCTCGTTGCCGGCCAAGGCCGGCACTCAGCAAGCAGACGCCACGTTCGCCAACAAGGCGGCAGACCTGCTCGTCACGACTCGCCTGCTCATCGACTCACCCGCGGCGACCCAGGATCCGAAGCTCCGCTCGCTCCTCGAGGATCTGGAGCTCGTTCTAGTTCAGATCGCCAGACTCCGCGGCGAACGAAACAAGGGTGATCTCGATCTAATTCATCAGGCTGTTGAACAGGGAGACGTCATCTCGCGTCTCAACTCCGCGGTTGCCACAACTCAATCCTCAGAATGAGGGAAGGGGAAGGATGATCAGAGCAACTTTCATCGCCGTCGCACTGGCTGCCAGCGCTCTCTCCAGTGGAGCGCAGAATCCGACGCCGGAGCCGGCACCAGTTCCCGCGCCGCCTTCGCCGGAAGTCAAACCGGTGCAACCGACTCCCGCCCCCAAAGCGAAGCGAGCGCCACTGCTGCCCAAAGTGTGGCGATCGGATCTCCTCGACCTCGAGGATCGTCTCGACGCGCTGAAGGACATGGACTTCGATCTAGTTACGCCGATCCCGCCGATCCCGCCGATTCCACCGATCGAGATGCCAGACATGGACTTCGACCTCGCGCCCGCCGCGCTGGCAATGGATCGCGTTTGGGAATCGATGCCGGACATTGACTTCGACTTCGCGATGCCGACCGTGCCACCGGTGCCCGACCTCCCACCGCTGCCGGAATTGGCGCCGATGCCAGAGATGCCGCCGATGCCCGAGATGACTCCAATGCCGGAGATGGCGCCGCTGCCGCCGATGGAGCCAATGATGGCGCCACTCGGCGCGATGGAACTGGCGCCGATCGCACCGGCGATCGCGTTCAGCAAGGACGCGTTCGCACGCGTGCAGGGACTGTCTCCGTTCGAGCGCCAGTTCGGCGGAATCACGAGCAATCCACCAGAGTCCTATAGTCAGTCGGACCCCGCCGATTCTCTTTATCGTCTCGCTCGTGAGGCGCTGAACCGCGGAGAATATCGGCGCGCGGCCGAACTCTTCGGCGACATCACGCAGAGATTTCCGAATTCGGCTTACGCGGCAGACGCCCGGTACTGGAAGGCCTTCGCTCTCTATCGCATCGGTGGCAGCAACGATCTGCGGACTGCTCTGGCGACGCTCCAGGATACCGGGGCCAACTATCGCCTCGCCTCGCTCAAGACCGATGCGCCCGTCCTGGCGACCCGCATCCGGGCCGCTCTCGCCGCGCAGGGAGATGGCGACGCGCGAAAAGCCCTAAATCAGGCGGCTACGCAACCCGGCGCTTCATGTGATCGCGAAGATCTGGCCGTCCGCGTCGAGGCATTGAACTCACTCGGTCAAACCGATCCCGAGTCGACGACGCCAATTCTGGCTCGCCTGCTCGCCCGTCGCGACGACTGCTCGGCGACCCTCCGTCGCGCGGCGGTCTACATCCTTGGTCGCCGCACCGACGACGAAGCAAGGAATCTGGTGATGGGCGCTGCTCGTAACGACCCCGATATCAGGGTACGCGCCGACGCGCTGCGTTTCCTCGCGGCGATGCCGGGCGACCAGCCGGTCGCCACCATCGAAGAAATGGCACGCACCCCCGGCAACGAGCAGCTGCAGCGCGCTGCCATCGAGGCGCTGGGCAGGAGCGACAATCCACGCGCCCGCCAGAGCCTGCGCAACATCATCGAGAGAAACGACATCCCTGAAAGCCTGCGCATGACCGCGCTGTCGAGTGTCGACGCCGAGCACACGCCCGACAACGCCTACATCCGGTCGATCTACCCGAAGCTCGAATCCCCTCGTCTCAAGGCCGCCGCAGTTCGTGCGGCCGCCCGCATTGGCGGTAACGACAACGATCAGTGGCTGCTCTCGATCGCGCGAAACCAGAACGAGCCGTCGGAAGTGCGCGCCAGCGCCTTGCGTTATGCCGGCCGCTCGACGATTCCGATCGCGGATCTGACGAAGATGTACGACGTCGCCGACAGCCGGCAGCTGCGGGAGCAGCTGATCGCGTTGTACTCGCGTCGCGACGAGCCGCAGGCAACTGACAAGCTCCTCGAGATCGCGCGCAATGGAACCGATCCCGACATGAGGCGCTACGCGATTTCCGCGCTCTCGCGCAAGAACGATCCGCGAACCAAGAAGCTTCTACTGGAGATCATCGACAAATGACCAAACTCCGTGTCGCGACGGCGACCGTTCTCGCGCTCCTCGCGGTCAACTCGGTATCGGGCGCGCAGACGCTCGCCAGCCGCATCGCGTCGGCGTCGGATCGTTCGGTGCAATTCAGCTACAAGGCGCGGCCGGGCGTGTGCGGTGACGGACGCACATACATCTCGACTGGTCCCGGGAATTTCTACGGGTTCTACTCGAGCTCGTCGACGGAGCAATGTCAGACGGGCCCGGTTCGCGTCGTGCTCGATCTCGCTGATCGCAACGTCGTTGCGCTTCGCATGTACGTCGGAGTTGGAACCGTCGATGCCGGCGTGACCGACCTTGGGACAGTCGCCCCGGCCGAAGCCGCGGATTATCTCCTCACTGTCGCCGCTCGCGCCGATGGTCGCGTTGGTCGCGATGCGATTTCCGCCGCGCTGCTTGGTGATAGCGTCGAAGTGACTTCACGCCTGCTCGATATCGGACGAGATCAGACGAGGCCGCTCGAGACGCGGCGGGCGGCGCTCTGGGGTCTGGCGAAGAGCGACTCACGCCAGCTCGATCGGGTCGGCGCGGCGCTTCTGCAGATTGCTACCAACGAGAACGATGCGCAGCAGGTACGGACGCAGGCACTGTCGGTGCTATCGCGTCTCGATCACGGCGCCGGAATCCCATCTCTCGTCCAACTCGCCAACAGCAATACAACTTCGTGGGTCGGACGCGAGAGCATGCGGGTGCTCGCGAACTCCGGTGATCCGCGCGCGCGTCAATTCCTGCGTTCGACCGTTCAAAGAACGGATCTTCCCGACGAGCTGCTCGCGGTAGCGATCCGCGGGCTTGGCCGTAACTACGTGACCGGACAGGACGCGAATCTGATTCGCTCTCAGTATCCGCGCCTCACCGGCGATCGCTCGCGCGATGCGGTGCTGGCGTCGGTCGCAGATCTTGGGGGGACCGAGAATGTCCAATGGCTGATGGGGATCGTCCGCGACGACAAACAACCGCCGGAGAATCGCCGCCGGGCTCTCGAGTACCTGTCCCGCTCCGGCGCGACGACGCCGACACTGCTCGCGCTTTACGATCCCACTCAGGATACTCAGCTGCGCAGCACGCTTATCGGTATCTACTCACGGCTTGCCGACAAGGCAGCGACGGACAAGTTGGTGTGGATCGCGCGCAACGAGCAGAACTACCAGCTCAAACGCCGGGCGATCTCCGCGCTGTCACGAAACTCTGATCCGGCGATACGGCAGGCGCTCCAGGATATCGTCGAGCGCTAAGTCAAGGCGGCCAGTTGATCTTGGCACGATCGGGCTTGGTTCAATACAAAAGCGGGGAGCTTTAAGCCTAGTCAGCCTCAGAGCTCGGAGCTTAGCTCCGAGCACTTAGCTGACAAAGCTTACTGCTCCCCGCTTTAGTTTTTGTATTCGCGAACTAGGCGCCGCGCGCCCTACGCCGAGATACTAGTCGCGGCGGATTCCACTCCTTCCCAAGGGTCTTCTGGAAACAACGCTTGGGAACGATATCGACGCCCGAACGCGATAGCGCGTCGTAGCGCGCTAGCTTCTCCGGGTACCGTGAAATCGTCGTTGGCTTGTAGGAAAGCGAGAGAAAGAACTGGTCGGTGAGACTCAGGGCAAACAGCTCCTCGATGTCCCTCGAGCGAGCGACTCGCTCGACGCCCAGCACTACTTGAGTCCCGAGCCCATTGCCATGGTGCGCAGGGGCCACCGCGACCGACGAAACTTCGGCCAAAGACGGCGAATACTCCTCGAGCGCGGCACAGGCGATCACCCGCCCGCCCGCATCGGCTGCGACGACGTAGCTGTCGATGCGCGAGGCGATCTGATCCAGCGTCCTCGGCAGCATCAATCCCTGAGCAGCGTACGGATTCACCAGCTCGAGAATCTGTCCGGCGTCAGCGCGCACGGCACGCCTCACCGTCGTCGATGACGCGGTGACAGTCTTGGCGACGCTTAGAGGCCGGGCTGCGCTTGGGGAATTATGCATGGCGAATGTATATATAAACATCCACCACCCCGCAAGTGTTCCATGCCTGTCGGAGGTTCCCCGCTAAGAGCCGTCTAAGGCACCGTCAGTGGGTCGCAAAGACCGTCGTCTTGCCGTTCTTGTCGAAGGCGAGGACTTGGTAGCCCTTGGTTCGCGGGCCGTCCATTCCGGGCGAGCTCGCCGGCATTCCGGGCACCGCCAGGCCCGCGATCTTCGGCTTTTGCGCCAGCAGACGGTCGATGTCCTCGGCTGACACATGGCCCTCGATCAGATAACCGTTCACGACGCCGGTGTGACAGGCGGTCAGTCCCGCGGGTACTCCCAGCGTCCGCTTGACGCCCGGCATGTCCGGCGTGTCCTTGGCGACGACGGTGTAGCCGTGCCGGGTCAGATACAGAATCCAGTTCTTGCAGCAGCCGCAGCTGGGATCCTTGTAGACGGTGATCGTGGGCTTCCTGGTCGCGTCGCCGGCTCGGATGTCACGAACCGCGGCGGTGGTGAGGGCAAGGGTGCTCAAGGCCGCGACGAGCGCGACCAGTCTCGTTGAAGATTTCATTCAGGTATGGATTGGAGTGTACGCTCGATCTGCTTCTTGTGCCGGCTTTCGTGTTGGCCGACGAAGATCAGCCACTGGTAGAGATCGAGCTCGCCGAGGACGACGTGGGTGTGTTTGATCTCGCCCAGAGCCAGACCGTCGGCGGTTACGACCGCGGCGCGTAAAGCCTCGCGCGAGCTTTCGAGGCCTTCGAGCGCCTCATTGATGTCGATGTCAGCACGCGGTTGCACCATGATAGGGGACTTGAGCACTGTGGCATCCAGGTAAGCAGCGTGCTTGTCAAAGGATGACATCACCGACGACGTCTCTTTCTCGCTGGGCAGTCCGGCCGCTCTTGCCTGACCGGCGCGTTTGGTGACCAGGCGCGCAACGCCTGTTTCGACCATCCGCAAGTGCTCAAGGATCTCGGCAACCGACCAGCTATCGGGGACCGTGCGCCGGCAAAGTTTTTCACCGTCGACGCCCTCAAAGCTTTTGAGCAGTTCGTGGCGCTTTTCTTCGACGAAGCTCATCGTCTCGGCTAATCGCGCGTGCACCCATGAAATCTAAACGGCTGCCGAAGGCGGGGGTGCCGTGCCTTTTCCCAACGGACCCCTTGACGAACGCGGTCGTGGCTTATATATAACCCTTAGGTTCTACAACCATACGGTTATACATGACGCACTCTGATCGACTGAACGCGACCTTCACCGCTCTCGCCGACCCCACCCGGCGGGCCATCCTGGCGCGTCTCGCCACCGGCGAAGCGTCGGTCAATGATCTGGCGAGGCCGTTCAACATCAGCCAGCCCGCGGTCTCGAAGCACCTCAAGGTTCTCGAGCGGGCCGGTCTGATCTCGCGCGGGCGGGACGCGCAACGCCGGCCGTCACGGATCGAGCCCAAGCCCCTGGCCGAAGCAACGCGGTGGCTGGAGAACTATCGCCGGTTCTGGGAGGGGAGCTTTCGAAATCTCGACGAGCTCCTCGAGGAAATGAAAGCCACGAAGAAGCGCATACAAAAACGCTAAAGGAGAATACCAATGTCGAACGATGGAACTCTGAAAGTCGAAGCGAAGGGAGACCGCGAGATCATGATGACGCGTGTCTTCAACGCGCCGCGTAACCAGGTTTACGACGCTTTCACCAGGCCCGAGCTGCTCAAACGTTGGCTTGGAGTGTTTGGCGGCTGGACGCTTCCGGTGTGTGAGATCGACTTGCGCGTCGGCGGTCGTTTCCGCTTCGTCTGGCGGAAAGAGGGTGCCGAGATGGGAATGGGTGGCGTCTATAAGGAGATCGTTCCCAACCAACGAATCGTCAACACGGAGAAGTTCGACTCCCCATGGTACGAGGGCGAAGGGCTCGACACCGTGACGTTCGTCGAGCGTGGCGGCAAGACGACGCTGACGCAAACGATCCTTTACGTATCGAAGCAGACCCGTGATGGCGTACTCAAGAGCCCGATGGAAAGCGGCGTCGCTCAGAGCTACAACAAGCTCGCCGAAATCCTGTCGACGATGTCGACCAAGGAGCGAGCGAAAGCCGGGGCCAAGTCATGAACGGAACCGAGACGCGACCGAGCAAAAGCAGAAGTGTGTGGGCGGTGCTCGCCGGCTTCATCGTCATCGTCATTCTCTCAATGGGGATGGACGCCGTCATGCACGTGACCGGCGTCTTCCCGCCCTATGGCCAGGGGATGAGCGACGGATTGTTCGCCTGGGCGACGACTTACCGTGTGATCGCCAGCATCATTGGCTGTTACGTCACGGCCCGACTCGCGCCCAATCGGCCAATGACGCATGCGCTTTACCTCGGTGTCCTTGGCGTTCTCGTCAGTACCGTAGCCACCGTTGCGACGTGGAACAAGGGACCGGCGTTCGGTCCCCACTGGTATCCGATCGCGCTCGTTCTCGTCTCGATACCTTGCGCCTGGATTGGGGGGAAGATCTACGAAGGGAAAAGCAAACTGAAGACTCCCAGCTGGTAGTCTTTAGTTTTCTTTGCTTTCGGGGTATCTTCGGTATATAGTTGGATTGCCCGACTGGTATCGAAATGAGCTTCATCTGCCTTTGGACTCCGTCCGCCGTCCCGCCTCCCACCCTGTCCCTTCTCGACGAAGCCCCGCCCGAGAATGAGCTACTGCAGGAGCTCGTCGCGCCGCTTCTCACGATAGCTCCGCGCGTGACGATCGGATCGAAAGGAGTCGTCTGGGCTGATGGGCGGGGGATGAGCGCCGAGCCACTGGCGAGAGATCTGGTCGAGGTCTATCACGAGAAGGGAGTGGAGAAGGTGAGGTCTGCCATCTCCATCGTTCCGATCAGTGCCGAAGTGGCTTCACTCCATGGCAGGGGTGGCTTCATCAACATCGCCCACGGCACCGAGCGCGATTATCTGGCTCACTTTCCGATCAGTGTTCTCGAGCCATCGCTCGCTCTCTCGTCATTGCTCGACGGCATCGGCATCGAGTGCTGCGCCGACTTGGCCAGGCTCGATCTCGAATCGGTGGAAGTTCGTTTCGGCGCCGAGGGCGCGCGTCTGTGGAGATTGTCGAGAGCGGATGATTCGCGCCGGATTTTCACCAGCGTGCCCCGGTCGCTGCCGTCGGCATCTCTCGACTGGGTGGACTACACGCTCAAGGATCCGGAGCGGCTCGTCTTCATCATCAACGCGCTCGTCGGCAACATCACGACGGATCTGCAGTCGCGCGGGCAGTGCGCGCGCGAGATGACGATGAGTTTCTCGCTGGCGAATCAGGAGACTTACGAGCATCTGGTCCGTCCGGCGCGATCGACGGCGAGTCACAAGGCGTGGATGC
Source organism: Gemmatimonadota bacterium (assembly GCA_003221805.1). Lineage (GTDB taxonomy): Bacteria > Gemmatimonadota > Gemmatimonadetes > Gemmatimonadales > Gemmatimonadaceae > UBA4720. The sequence goes on along the minus strand of QHUA01000003.1, from coordinate 32,135 downwards.
GGCTGATACGCACGCACCTGGAAAGAATCACTCTGCCCGACGGCGTTGTCGGAATCACGATGCGTGTCGAAGCCGTCACCGGCGAAGTGGAGCGGCAGGGAGACATTTTCGACCGCGGATTCGCGACGGCGCGAGCGGCGGAAGAAACGATCGCGCAACTGCTCGATGACCAGGGTGCGGTAGTGGTGACGCCGCGCAACACGCAGCATCCGCTGATCGATCGTCGCACGGAGTGGATCAGTCAGGAGCCGGCGCAGGCTTCGGCGAGGATTCAATTGAGGGAGCGAGTGGTGAAGGCGACCGCTGCTCCGCGTCTGACGCTGCAATTATTGCCCGAGCCGCGTCGCGTCGCCGTGACGACCGGGCGCCGCCGCGATCATCAGATGCCGGTGCAGTACCGCGACAAGGAGTGGTTGACGCTGGTGTCCGCCGCCGGACCGGATCGCGTCTCGGGAGGGCAGTGGACCGAGCCGTACGCACGGGAATACTTCCGCTGTGTCACCGACGACGGGATGATGGTGTGGCTATTTCGAGATGCACGGGATGATGCGTGGTACCTGCATGGTTGGTGGGACTGACAAAACTGCAACTGAACGGGTGCGAGGTGTGAGTGGCATAGTTCCCAGTTCTCAGTTCACGACGTCGTGACGTCTCTAAGCGCCATTCCAAGCACAAGCAGTGGCTATCACGCGCGGAGGTAAGTCAGGGCGTAGTGAACTGACACCTGATAACTAAACTTCTCACACCTCGCACCCGTTCAGTTGTAGTTTCTCTCCAGTCCACTAGACCATGAAATCAACCACGGGCCTCCGAAACCTCGCATTCTCACTGTTGATCGTGGCCGCGCTGTGTCTCGGCGCGGCGAGCGCGTCGGCGCGAGTGGTTCGCATCGAAATAATTTCCCGCGCCGACATCAGCGGCACCTTCGCCGGTCGAACCTATGAGCGCATCGCGGGGCGGGTGTACTTCGCGTTCGATCCTGCCAATCCGGCCAACGCTCAGATAGTCGACCTGCAGCTGGCGCCGCGAAATTCCAATGGCGAAGTCGAAGCCGTGAGTGAGTTCGTCATGCTGCGGCCAAAAGACGCCACGGCCGCGGATCTCGCCGTCGTCGACATCGTCAATCGGGGAGGCTTGACCACCTTCGTCTTCAATCTCGACAGAAACGTGCGCTCGTCACCGCTGGCGGCGGATTTCTACGGCGACGCGTTGCTCATGAAGCGTGGCGTCACCATCGTCGCGCTCGGCTGGCAGTGGGACGTTCCGCCCGGGGCGAACTCACTGCATTTCCAGCCGCCGCGCGTCGGCTCGCCGGCGCGTCCCATCACCGGCCTGGTGCGGAGCGACATCACCATCGACGCTCCCACCAGGACGATTCCGCTCGGCCATTTCCTCGGCGCCGCGGTCGGCTATCCCGTCGCCAATCCGAGCGATCGCATCAACAGGCTCACCGTCCGCGACAGTCCAACCGGACCGCGCACAATCGTGCCGCGAAACGAATGGCAGTTTGCGCGACTGAGCGCGGGGATAGCGGTCGCCGATCCGCGATCGGTTTACATGGCGAACGGGTTCACGCCGGGCAAAATCTACGAGGTCGTTTATCGCGCCAAGGATCCAGTGGTGGTCGGCACGGGTCTCGCCGCCGTGCGCGACATCATGTCGTATCTCAAATACGATTCATCGGCCATCGCGCACGTTCGGTACGGGATCGGGTACGGCGTTTCGCAGACGGGCAGATTCATCCGCCACTACCTCTATCAGGGTTTCAACGCCGACGAGCGGGGTCGTGTCGCGTTTGACGGCTTCTTCGCTCACACCGCCGGCGCCGGACGCGGCAGCTTCAACCATCGCTTTGCACAACCGTCGCGCGATGCACAGCCGTATTCGACGTTCTTTTATCCGACCGATGTCTTTCCATTCACCAGCGTTCCGACAAGTGACCCAGTTACCGGCCAGCGCGCCGGACTGCGCGACAATCTTCGCGGCTCCAGCGCGACCAGGGTTTTCTACGTCGACGGTGGGCACGAGTACTGGGGACGCGCTGCTTCGCTCACCCACACCACGCCCGACGGAAAACGGGATGTCGGGTTTCTCCCCACTGAGCGACGCTATGTAATCTCGTCGGCGCAACATTCGAGTCCGTCCGCGTGGCCGCTCCCCGATTCCGAGCAAATCAGCGGCACGAGCGGGTACCGTGGAGATCCGCTCGATCAGCGCCTGGCGTTGAGAGCGTTGATGTCGTCGCTGATCGACTGGGTGTCTTTGAACAAGGAACCGCCGGCATCGACATACCCCACGCTCGCGCAGGAAACCCTCGTCCGTCCCGCCGACGTGCAGTTTCCCAGAATTCCGAATCTGCCGGTGGCTCGAATTCCCAATCAGCCGTATCGAATGGACTTCGGTCCGCGCTGGAGTCTTGGCATCATCGACCGCGAGCCGCCGACCCTTGGCGCACCCTACTTACTATTCGTGTCGCGCGTCGATTCCGTCGGCAATGAGCTCGGCGGAATCCGCAGCATCGAGATAGTTGCGCCGCTGGCGACGTACTATCCGTGGCAGCTTCGCACCGGAATGCCGGCGGCAACTGACCGACTGGTGAGCTTTCGCGGGACGTTCATACCACTCCCGAGGACGGAAGTCGAGCGACGGGCGAGCGACGATTCGCGTCCGAGCATCGAGGCGCTTTACGGCGATAGGACGCGATTCCTGCAGCGCGTCGACCAATCTCTGTCGTCTCTCATCGCGCGCCGATTCCTGCTGCCGGAGGATTCTACGACAGCAAGGAACCGGATGATCGATGTCTGGAACCGATACGGACTGCGGACGAAGTAACCGTCGCTGACGGGAGCTCAGATCCCCGGAAAATTCTCGATGCGCGCAGCTTTGACGATCTGCCTGACGCGATTCATTACCGCTTCGCCGCCCTTCACATCGCCGCGCGCCTTCAGCGCTTCATTCAGCACGGCTCCGGTGAATGCGTAGGTGTAAGGGATGCCGAACGAGGCGCGATCGATCCAGTCGCCTTCCTTGATCAGAGCCTCCGGCGCGTGATAAACGGTGTCCCACAGTGCTTTCGTGCGTGGCAGGTCCACGTTATACCCGAGGATGTGCGGCGTCTCCGCCGTATCCTGGATCGGGTGATCCACCAGTTTTTGGACGAAGCCCTGTGACAGCAGATAGGGCTCGAGATGTAGCCCCGCTCCTCCACCGGTCGAGACATAAATCGGCCGCTCCGGGAAAGCGTCTTTGATCAGTCGCAGCAGCACCAGCTGATCGCGGACGAGATATCCCGGCTCGATGTTGAGTGTGATGTTACCCTGTCGGAAGATCTGCGGCTGGTTGATCTGTATGTATTCAGGAATTGCGTCCGCTTCCGCGAACGTCATCTTGAGAGGCGGACCCGACGGCTTCTTCCACACTTTGTCGCGGTATATCGCGGGGCCTTTAGCGGCGTCGTACGTCTCCACCGGGCGGCGGATCATCTGTCGTACGAACCAGTCGGTGTCGAGATAAGTCGTGACCGCAACGGTTACGTCGCGACGAACGCCCTCGACCTCCTGTGCATACCAGAGAGGGAAGGTGTCGTTATCGCCGTTGGTGATGACGATGGCGTACGGCTCGAGCGAATTGAGGTAATCGTGAGCCCATTGCTGAGTGAAGTAGTGACCGGCGCGCGATGCGTATTTCCAGTTCGACACCAGCGGAATGAGCGCGATGAGAAGTATCGGCGCTGCGAGCAGAAAACTGCGCCGCGACAGCCATGGGCCGCTGGCCACAGCGGGTTGCGTTCGCCCTGGCGTCTTTTCTGGTGCGGTTTTCCCGTTGGCTTTGGCTTCGCCGCCGATCACTAACGCCAGCTGCTCCCACAGGAAGCTCAACCCGATTGCCGCCCAGACTCCCCAGGCGGAAAAGCTCCAGATGTAGAAGTAGTCACGGTCACGGACTTCGCGCGCGACGCTGTTGCCGAGATCCGGGTCCTGCGACCAGCCGTACTTGAAGTTCAGATAGTAGATCAGCGCCAGCGTCATCGTGAACATCAGCGGACCGAAATACCAGAATGTCCTTCGGTCTCGTTCCCAATGCACGTATCCGCCTAGCAATCCAAGTCCGAGGAAGAGGAACGCGATGACGAACTGGAGACCTTGCATCACCTGATGTTCATCGCGCAGCCACTGCCACTTGAAGTACAGCCACCACATCCCGACCTGGGCCGGATACGAAGCTCCGCGCTCCAGCTTTTGTCCGTACTGCTCGCGATTGATGTTCGCCATCAACCGATCTTCTGTGAGCTTGGTGAACGTGCAGCTCGCCTCGAGCTTCGTCTCGCACGCCGTCGGCGCGCCTTCGTTGATCGGCGGGAAATAAGCGGCGCGAACAGGCTCGAAGATGAACGGCGTCAGGCCAAGAATCAGCGCGCCAAGGCAAACGAGAACCAGCCTCCAACGCAGAATCGTGCGCCAGTGTGTGACGAGCAGCGCCAGACCAGCCGCCGGAAGCGGAAGAAATCCTGCCGGGTGATTCGCGTAACCGAGGCCGAGTAGAAAGCAGACCAGCACGATGAGGCGATCGGCTCCTGGCGCGTCGGGCTCCTCGATCCACTCGATGACGATCCACGAGACGATCGTGAAGAACAGCAGCGACATGGTGTAGACCTTTTCGTTGACGACCGACTGATTCCAGACGGTGAACGCGGTCGCACCGATCAGCGTGGCGAGACTGGCGACCACCAGCCGCCGCCATTTCTCGTCGATCCAGCGCGCCACGATTCGCTCGGCAATGAGAAACCAGAGCCCGGCCGACAATGCGCTGGCAAGCGCGGCCATGATGTTGATGCGCGCGGCGTAAGAAACCGGAATCGGCAACGAAGCGAAGGCGTGGCCGAGCAGGACGAAGAACGGATTGCCCGGCGGATGCGGAATGCCGAGAACTTTTACCGCGGCCATGTACTCGCCGGTGTCCCACATCGCCACCGAGGGCGCCAGTGTGACGAGGTAGAGAATGAAGACGAGCGCCGCTGCGATCGCGGCTGGAACGTACGAAGGCTTGTAGCCGCTCTCGTCTGAGCGGACTGAAGCAGAAGCTTTGCTGGCCGGCTGGTAGTCGTTTCGGCTCGAACTGACTGGAGAGACTTTCGTTGCCATTATGTGGTGGAGATTTCGGTGTTGGTCGGACGATGAATTTTAGTCACCCGTGGGCCGAGATGCGTTCGCGCATCCTATTACGCGCTCCCTGCCCGAATCGCAAAAAACTCCCTCTTGCTTCGGGATATGTTCGGGTATAAACTGGAGCATGGGATTCGTCGAGCTCAGAGCCCACACGGCGTTCTCTTTCGGCGATGGCGGCGCTTCACCCGAAGCCTTAGTCACCCGTGCCGCAAGCCTTGGCTACAGCGCCATCGGCATCACTGATACCGCCGATCTGGGTGGAATTGTTCGATTCGGATTGGAAGCGCGACGGCAGAATGTCAGACCGATCGTCGGCGCCGAACTTAACGTCGATGGCTGTCCGGTCGCTTTTTTGGCGCGCAGCAGAACAGGGTTCAACAACGTCGCCTCTCTCGTCACCCGATCGCGGGTGGGCGAGCTCTCGACGTGGAAGAAGGGAGATGGAAAGAAAACGCGGGGACGGCCGCGCATCTCCTGGCAGCAGGTAGCGGAGCGGAGTGAAGGAGTTCAGGTGCTGACCGGTCCTGCATCAGGGCCGGTCGCATCATGTCTCCGCGATAACGACTTCAAGGGAGCAGAGCGCACGCTCTGCCAGTGGCGGGAAGTTTTCGGCGACAGGCTCGCCGTCGAAGTGCAGCTGCATCACACCAGTGGGAACGAAGCGGCGCTGGCGGCGGCGCTGATCGAGCTCGCCGAGCGACATCGCGTGCCGTGGGTGATTTGTCAGGAGCCGCGCTACATCGACAACGACAGCCGGCTCGTTCACGATGTTCTCACGTCGCTGCGTTACGACACGACGATCGACGATGCCGTTGCCCGCGGTCTGCTGCATCCGAATGGTGAGTGGCGACTGGCCTCTCCAGAGGATATGGCGGAGCGCTGGAAAGGTCGCGAATCGGGATTGCGGGAGAGCGAGCGCATCGCAGCCGAATGCGATTTCAATCTCGCGTGGGTTCGCCCACCGTTGCCCCGGTTCCCTGTTCCTGCCGGTTATAACGACGACACCTTCCTGCGCGAGAAAGTTTTCGAAGGTGCGAGAGAGCGATGGGGCGAGGTCGATGAGAAGCAGACCGCGCAGCTCGAGCACGAACTGCGAGTCATAGGGAATCTCGGCTTTGCTGGGTTTTTCTTAGTGATGTGGGACGCGGTGCACTTCGCCAAGGGGAAGGGAATTCTCTGCCAGGGACGCGGCAGCGCCGCGAATTCAGCGGTGGCCTACTGCCTCGCAATCACGGCGGTGGATCCGGTGCGGCACGGCCTTTTATTTGAGCGATTTCTGTCGGAGATTCGCGTCGATGGCCAGACCGAGGCGCCCGACATCGACGTCGACATCGAGCACGACCGGCGGGAGGAAGTGCTCGACTACGTCTACGAGAAATACAATCGCGCTCAGGCGGCGATCACCTGCATCATCCAGATGTACCGCGGGCCGAACGCAATTCGCGATTCGATGCGCGCCTTCGGTTACCCGGTGGAGATGGCGGATAAAATCTCCAAGCGAATTCACTGGAGCGATCCGGCCGAGGGAGCGAAGCACGTCGAGGAGGAATTGGCGCCGAAGCTGGGGATCGATTTCGACAATCCACGTGGCCGAGCGACTCTCGCCGCGATGGCTGCATTCGAGGGAGTGCCACGCCTGCGCTCGACGCACGTCGGTGGATTCGTTTTGTCGTCTGCTTTACTCGGCGACTATTTGCCGGTCGAGCATACGACGATGGGTCGCACCATCATCCAGTTCGACAAGGATGATCTCGACGCTGTTGGAATTCCCAAGTTCGATTTCCTCGGGCTGGGTGCGCTGTCGCTGGTGAGACGCGCCTTCGACATGATCGAGGTGCGCACCGGCACTCGACCCGAGATGTACAAGCTGCCGCCGGATGACGAGGCGACCTACAATCTCATCGCCACCGGTGAGACGATCGGAACGTTCCAGATCGAGAGCAGGGCGCAGATCGCATCTGTGCTACATACGAAGCCGGAGCGGTTGTACGACATCGTGGTGCAAGTGGCGCTGATTCGTCCCGGCCCCATCCAGGCGAACTTCGTCCATCCGTACACGGCGAGGCGGCGTGGACTGGAGCCCGTGACGTATCTGCATCCGGATCTGGAGCCGATTCTCAAGCGCACGCAGGGAATTCCGATCTTCCAGGAGCAGGCGATGGCGATCGCCATGAAGCTCGGCGGCTACTCGGCGGCGCAGGCGGACGAGCTGCGTCGCACGATGGGTCACATCCGCAAAGTAGAGAAGCTGCATCGGGTGCTCGAGCAGTTGCGCACGCGGATGGTGGAGCGGGGAGTTGAGGAGTCCATCGCCACGAGGATTGCCGAGGATCTCAAGAGCTTTGCGAACTACGGATTTCCTGAATCGCACGCCTGGAGCTTCGCGCTGATTGCATATGCGACCGGATATCTCAAGGCGCACTATACGGCGGAGTTCTACGCCGGACTGCTCAACTCGTATCCGATGGGATTCTATCCGCCGTCAACATTGATACACGATGCTCGCCGCCACGGTTTAAAAGTCTTGCCGCCCTGCATGCGCGAGGGCGACTGGGAGTGCACCACGGAGCCGACCGACAATCCGGACCGGCCGGCGCTGCGTATCGGCTGGCGGCACATCCGTGGACTGGGCGAGAAATCTCTCGAGGCACTGAAGACTGCCAGAGGGTGGGATCGGTTCACGTCGATCGACGACGTCATACAACGGGCGAAACTGCAGCGAACCGACGCGTTGCAGCTGGCGCGTGCTGGCGCGTTCGGCTGCTGGGAGCCGGATCGTCGCCGCGCGGCGTGGGTGGCGATGCGCTCTGTCGGTGACACTTTGCCGCTCGCTCCGGCGCGAGAGACATCGTACGACCCGCGCCCCCTCTCACGCGACGAGCTGATCTTTCTCGACTATTTCTCCGTCGGCATCAGTGTCAGTGGTCATCCGATGGAGCACCTGCGGCAGAAGCTCCGTCACGCCGGAGTCCTCGACTCGAAGCAGCTGGAGAAGCTCAAAGGCGGCGAGTGGATCACCACCGCTGGCCTGGTGACGATTCGTCAGCAGCCGCAGAGCGCGAAAGGAACCATCTTCCTGTTGATGGAAGACGAGCACGGCTTCATCAACGTGATCGTCTCCAAGAAAATGGCCGAGGAATATTCCGAGGTGGTGAGGTTCTCGACCTTCGTGATGGTGGAAGGGAAGTTCGAGCGCGACGACGGCGTGCGGAACGTCATCGGCAGAAAGTTCAGCGAGCTGAAGGTGAGGGAACTGGTTCACGCCAGTCGGGATTTCCACTAGAGGCGGGAAGCGGGAAGCGGGAAGCGGGAAGCGGGAAGCGGGAAGCGGGAAGCGGAAGCGGGAAAGGCGAGCGGCAAACCGACCTCAGCCCACATCCCGCGTCCCTCTTCCCGCTTCCCTCTTCCCCCAGTTATCGTAGGCTGATGCGGCAAGAGAAAAAGCCCGGACGCGCATTCGCCAGTGACAATTGGGCGGGAGTTCACCCCGAAGTTCTAGCGGCGATGTCGGCCGCGAACGTCGGACACGTTCCAGCGTACGGTGACGATCCGTACACCCGCGAAGCTGAAGACCGAATCCGTGCCGCTCTTGGCGAAGACGCCGAGGTGTTTCTGGTTTTCAGCGGCACGGCGGCGAACGTACTCTGTCTGAACAGCATGGTGCAGTCCCATCAGGGGGTCATCTGCGCCGAGACCGCCCACGTCTACACCTCGGAATGCGCTGCCGCAGAGAAACACATCGGCTGCAAGCTGCTGACGGTCCCATCTCCCAACGGCAAAATCACCGTCGCTGGAATTCGTGAGCACCTGCACGACATCGGCAATGAGCACCATGTGCAGCCGCGGGCCATCTCCATCACGCAAGCCACGGAATATGGTACGGTTTACGCCCCGCAGGAAATTCGGGTCATCGCTGATTATGCGCACACGCATTCGCTGCTGCTGCATATGGATGGCGCGCGGATCTTCAACGCAGCCGCCTATCTGGATGTTCCGCTGACGGCGATCACCAGTGGGTCGGGGGTCGATGCGCTTTCGTTCGGCGGTACCAAGAACGGGCTCGTCGCCGGTGAAGCGGTGGTTTTCTTCAAGCAGGTCCTGGCGAACGATTTCGAGTTCAAGCGCATGCAGGGAATGCAGCTAGCCTCGAAGATGCGCTTCATCGCCGCCCAGTTTAACGCGCTGCTCAGCGACGATCTCTGGAAGAGAAGTGCAATGCACGCCAACAAGATGGCCCGGCTAATGGCTGCCGAGCTCGGGAGCATCGCGAGCGTCCACCTGACGCAACAGGTAGAGGCAAACGAAGTATTCGCGACGTTCCCCCCGGCAGTAATTCCCGCACTCCAGGCGCAGTGGCCTTTTCACGTCTGGAACGAGAAAACCTCGGAAGTGCGGCTCATCACTTCTTTCGACACGACCGCCGAGGATGTGGCGGTTTTTGCGGAGATGGTGCGGCAGATGATCGGGGCGAAGGAGAAACAATGGACCTGAAGAACGCCGCAGCCCTGGTAACCGGAGCCAGCTGCGGAATTGGATTCGAGACGGCACGGGTGCTTCGCGAGCGCGGCGCCCGGGTGGCGATATGCGCGCGGCACAAGGACGAGCTCGAGGCGTCCGCGAAGATACTAGGCGCGCTGCCAATCGTGGCGGACGTCAGCAAGGAAGACGACGTGCTACGAATGATCGACATCGTCGTCAGTGAGTTTGACGATTACAATGTCCTCGTGAACAACGCCGGCTTCGGATCCTTCGAGCCACTCGTCGAGCTTACGAGCGACGAGTTCTTTCGTGTGTGGCGTACCAACGTCCTCGGCGCAATGATGGTGGCGCGAGAGTCAGCCAGGCACTTCGTCGGTCGCAACTACGGCAACATCGTCAACATTTCATCGACGGCCGGACAGCGGGGATTCGCCAATGGAACCGCGTACTGCGCCAGCAAGTTCGCGCTACACGGAATGACCGAGTGCTGGAGGGCGGAGCTGCGTCAGTACAACATCCGCGTGATGCAAGTGAACCCCAGCGAAGTTCTGACGAGTTTTGGCGCCGCGACTCCGAAACAGCCGAGAGCGGACAATCCATCGAAGCTGCACGCGCCCGACATCGGAGAGCTGGTCGTGAGCATGCTGGAGCTGGAGGATCGAGGGTTCATCACCGAGTCGACGATCTGGGCGACCAACCCCCGATAAGCGGAAAGCGGCGAACTGCAACTGATAAGCGTGCTACTCACACCGCGCACGCGTTCTGTTGTAGCTGCATTTATACCAACCTCACACTGAGCCCCGAGTTCGTCCTTCCCAGCGGGGCTGCAGCAGGTTCGGCGCTGAGCGGACCTCGGAGCTGATTGAGGACCTCCGCCGCTGCAACGCGAGTCCCTTCCAGATTCGCTGATTCCCGACGCGGCTCGAGTGAGAGTCGTGCGCGATAGACCTCGAGCACCTGACGGCCCTCGTCGATGGCGCGCAGGGCAAGACCGCGCATGTAGTAGCGATTGAAATCTCCCTCGGCGAGCAGGCGGGCGGCCATTTGTGGAACGCGAGCAGTCGTCGTTCCACCGGTGCGCGTGCGGCGCGCCTCAATTTCCACGAGAAGATCGGATGCGTGCTCCTCGAGCCATCGATCGTCGTAGTAGCGGATTGCTTCGCGTAGCAGCCGGTGATATTCCGCGACTGCCTCCGGTCTCAGTCGCTCCGACGAGTGAAATGCGCCGGTCGAGAGATCGTGATCGAGCTCGGTGATGGCGTAGCGGCGGGTAGTGGGATCCAGGTTTTCGTACTGCAGTGGCATTGTCTGACACCAAATGCGAGAGTCACAAATCGACAACCGCATTACGTAGACCGTTGTCACTGACGTGCTTAGCGAAGCTCTGCTTTGGAGAACTGGCGCATGACCTCACCGCTGGGTATAAAGAACCCCATGTCCGAGTTCATCCAAGACGCCCCCAGACTGGGGAATCAGTACGATGACGATACCCTTCTGCGCTCGTACCTGCGCTGGCGCTTGCCGGCGAAGATGCTCGCCGAAGTCGAACCAGATCTGCGTCGACTTGGCCATCGCGCTGCAACTGACATCCTTGCGCTGGGCGAAGAGGCTGAAGCATCGCCGCCGCGGCACGTTCCGTACGACGCTTGGGGCAAACGCGTCGACCGAATCGAGACGAGTGATGCGTGGCACGAGCTCGATCGGATCTCGGCGACAGAAGGAATCGTCGCGACGGCCTACGAGCGCGCGCACGGCGTTCATTCCCGCATCGACCAGTTCGCGCGCCTGTATCTCTTTGCGCCGTCGTCGGCCCTGTATAGTTGCCCGCTGGCGATGACTGACGGAGCAGCGCGCTTTCTGGAAGTGCACGGCGACGAGACCACCCGGCCGGTCTTCGCGCATCTGACCTCGCGCGATCCCCGCCAGTTCTGGACATCCGGTCAATGGATGACTGAGCGCACCGGCGGCTCCGATGTCGGCGGCACATCGACGATGGCGAGGTGTGAGTCGGGAAATGATTACCGGTTGTACGGCTTGAAGTGGTTCACCTCCGCCACGACATCGCAGGTGGCGATGACTCTCGCTCGCATCGAGGGCGCGCCAGTGGGTGGCTCCGGACTGAGCGTCTTTCTCATCACCCTCCGCGATCGCGACGGATTGCTGCGCAACATTCGCGTCGATCGCCTGAAGGACAAGCTCGGTACACGCGCGCTGCCGACGGCGGAGCTGACGCTCGAAGGTACTCCGGCACGTCTCGTCGGTGGCACGGGGGAGGGAGTGCGGAAGATTGCCACCCTATTCAACGTCACCCGTGTGTACAACGCGGTGGCGGCCGTAGCGGGGATGCGCCGCGCCATCGCGCTCGCGACCGATTACGCGAGGCACCGCGTCGCCTTCGGAAAACCGCTCATTGAACATCCTCTGCACGTCGAAACGCTGGCTGAGATGGGACTCCAGTTTCGCGCGGCGTTTCTCCTCGCGTTTCGCGTCGTGGAGCTGCTGGGGAAAGAAGAGTGTGGCGAGGCTACTGAATCGGAGCTGCACCTGCTGAGATTCCTGATTCCGGTGGCCAAGCTTTACACGGCGAAGCGGGCGATAGCATTGGCGAGCGAAGTCATCGAATCGTTTGGCGGCGCCGGTTACGTCGAGGACACCGGGATTCCACGCCTGCTGCGCGACGCGCAGGTGCTCTCGATCTGGGAAGGAACGACCAACGTTCTGAGCCTCGACACGTTGAGGGCGATGGACCGTGTCGACGCGCTTGGTGCGTGGACTGGGGATGTCCGCCGCCGACTAGGTGCTGCCCGCGCTGCCGATCTCAATCCGTCCGCCGAGCGAGTCGTCAGCGCCGTGCAACGTATCGAGGATTATGCGACACGGGCGTCTCGTTCGGGGAAGGAGTTCCAGCAGACAGGCGCACGATCCTTCGCCTACGCGATCGCCCGCACGGAAGCGGCGACGCTTCTCATCGAACATGCGCACTCCAGTCGCGATCGCCCCGCAATAGTCGCGGCACAACGTTGGTGCGCGCGTCATCTGGCTCCGTTGGTTGAAGGCGACGAGCTGCACCGTGCGGACTCGGCGCACCTGGCTGAGTCAGATCACCAGACGTAAGGAATCAGCGTGGCGACATCGGCCCGGTACGCCTCGTACGCAGCGCCAAAGTGACCGGTTAGCAGGCGCTCTTCCTGCCGCATCTTGATCAGGAATCCGATCGCGAGCAGGGCAAGTCCCGCGATTGCAGCGACCGTAACTTGCGCGAGGACCGTACCGACAAGAGCCAGTAGCAAACCAGTGTAGATCGGATGGCGCACTAAGCCGTAGGGGCCGGTGCGAACGATCGTATGATCTTCCTTCAGCGTAACGCGTCCGCTCCACAGTCGACCGAGATGGATCCGCGCCCAACCGGCGAAACCGAGACCAGTGGCGGCCAAGGCGACTCCGACCCAACTGATCCAGGTCTCGCGGATTAACGGCTGCATCAGTGCGGGCAGACTGCGGGGGTGGAAAAAAAGGAGACCGGCTCCGACCCAAACGAACAATGAGTGACCGATGCGGGCGGAGCTTGATTGCTCAGCGACGGTTTTTCTGGTCGACACGGCGCTGAGGAGCCAGCCGAGGAGCCAAACTCCCCAGAGTGTTGAAACAGTCGTCGCCGGTGAGATCATTGTTCTTGCTTCGTCGTGTTACGTGTTGCGTCGACGGAAAGATTCGGCCACGCAGCCCGATTTAGAGTTCGTCGCCGAGCTCACTTTCCTCGGGTGCGTCGGTCGGACTCTCGAAGTCGAGCTTGTATCCGTCGGGGTCGACTGTCTGAGTTACCCATAATCTGTTGCCGACGAACGGTCTTTTCGCGGCGACGCCGCGCGACTTGAACTCGCGGTAGAGTGCGACGGCGTTCTTGCACATGAAGCAAACAGAGACTCCGACGCCGAGCCTGTCTGTGGGCACATTGGTATGAGGTCCGGACGTCCAGAACTCCTGCAGCATCAGTGCTGCGCCGCCGTGCTCGAGCCAGCACCAACGGAGCTTGCCCTCGTTGACCCATTCTATGGTCTTCGTGAATCCAAGCCCATCGATGTAGAAGCGCAGCGACGCTTCGATATCGCGCACCATAAAGAAAGGCACTGCCTGCTGAACGTTGGGTTCGGCGGTCGCGACGGTCATGATTTCATCGGTACAGTATTGACAGCTTGCGCCGACGCCGCGCGCGGATTGACTGCCCGCCCGACAAGACTTGCCGCATTGAGCAGGAGCAGGACGAAAAGAATCCAGAAAACGATCTTGGCAACCGTCGAACCCGAGTTGGTCTTGCCTATGGCGCGGACCGCGCCGTACAGCAACAAGCCGATCAATGCGAAGACAACCGCTCCGCCGAAGAACGCACCGATTATGTGCGCCGTCGTTTTCCCGGGGCCATGCGCATGGACCATGGAGATAAGTCCATTCAGGGCCACGAGAATCGCCGAGCCGACGATGAATCCTCTGCCGGACCGTTGCTGAGCCGCAGACTCAGTCTTGGATTCGTCCATTGTCCCCTAGCAGTCGAGGTTTACGAATCAGTGGCGATGGCTTCCGTCTAAAATCGTTGCTCGGCGAAAGCAGTCAACAGTGTGATCGTTCACCAGACCCACCGCCTGCATGTACGCGTAACAGATCGTCGATCCGACGAACTTGAATCCACGCTTGCCCAGATCGCGGCTCATCGAGTCTGATTCGGCAGTCCGTGGCGGAATCTGGTTGAGCGCACGCCAGTCGTTCACGCGCGGCGTGCCGCCCACAAAACTCCAGACGTAGGAGTCGAAGCTTTCAAACTCCTTCTGCAACCTGCCGAAAGCCTTCGCGTTCTGGATCGTACTGGCCACCTTCAGTCGATTGCGCACGATGCCGGGATTTTCCAGGAGGCGTTTGACGCGCGCCGAAGTGAAGCGAGCCACGCGGGCCGGATCGAATTCAGCGAACGCTTTGCGATAGGATTCTCGCTTCTTGAGAATCGTTTCCCAACTGAGGCCGGCTTGCGCTCCCTCCAGCGTCAGAAACTCGAAGTGAATCCTGTCGTCGTGAACCGGGACGCCCCACTCCCCATCGTGGTACGCGATCATCAGCGGCGATCGAGCCCAGCTGCAGCGAATGAGGTGGTCCACTTTTAACTCAAGCCGAAACGCTTGCGGGCGGCAATCACAATGAGATCGGCAGCGCCCTGAATTCCGAGGCGCTCCGTGTTGACGCTGAGATCATAGTTCTCGTGCGCACGGCGATCGCGCTCCCAGTGCAACCGCACCCACTGGTCGCGCTGCTTGTTGATCTCGTCGACGAGACCGGCCGCCTCTTCGGCGCTCACACCCTCGCGCAGCATCGTGCGTGCGATCAGCGCTTTGCGGGGGGCATAACAGAATACGTGGAGCGTATCTTCGCGCTCGGCGAGCATCTCCTGCGTACCACGACCGACAACGACGACCGGACCACGGGCGATGGCTTCGTCGATGATGTGGCGGGTGACCTCGATCAGCTGCTCGTCGGTCGGACGCTTCGCCGCCGCCATCGGCGACACCCATTCCTGCGATCCCATCGCCATCGCCGCCGTCAGTCGCTCCACCAGCGATGGCACGCGCTCTTCACGCGCCTGGACCTCGGCAACGCTCAGTCCCATTCGCGCGGCGACTGCGTCGACGACGGCGTTGTCGAGCAGGGACCAGCCTAAGGTTTTGGCGACAATGGCGGCGACCTCGGAGCCTCCCGACCCGTAAAGCCGCGAGACGGTGAGGATCGCCAACGGTTAGTCCTGATAGGGACGGCGGCGCTTTTCTTCTACTGCCCTACCGTAGGTTCCCGCATCGGACCGGGTGATCTTCTTGCGCGCGACCAGTGACTCGAGCACCAGCTCGCATCCCGCGGCGACAACCGGCAAATCATCCATCGGTGAGAGGCCAGCGGTGTTCACCACCTGCATCAGACCGGGCACGCTGCCAAATCCCTCGACCACCGCTTCGACCGGAACGTCGTCAGTGACCTGCAGGGCGCCGCCGACATCGAACCACATGATGATCTCGTCGGTGTTGATGCCGCCCGCCCGATCCTGGTAAGTCGCGTCGGCGGCGCGACGAATCAGCTCGCGCGCGATGTTATGGCCGCCAACCAGCTCTCCCTCGTATTCGAGCTCGATCTTGCCGGTTATCGCCGGCAGCGCTGCGTAGATGTCGGCGATGCGCGGCACGATGTCGCGCTCGCCGGTGTGAATGGCGCGACGCTCGGCGTTCGACACCACGTTTTCGAGAACGCTGATGGGCATACGCTGCGAGACGCCGGATCGCTTGTCGATCCGCTTGTCCATGCGCGCCTCGAACGCGACGCGCTCGATCACCTCGGCGATGAAGTCGGGGACGCGCACCTTGCCGGCACCGCGAGCGGTCCACGCCTCCTGAGTGGTAATCGTCATGCCGAGCTCGACGGATTCGGGATAGTGTGTCGTCACCTCACTGCCGATGCGATCCTTGAGCGGCGTGATGATCTTGCCGCGGGCAGTGTAGTCTTCCGGATTGGCGGTGAAGCAGAGCATGACATCGAGCGGCAGGCGCACCGGATATCCTTTGATCTGGACATCGCCTTCCTGCATGATGTTGAACAAGCTGACCTGCACCTTACCGGCGAGATCGGGGAGCTCGTTCAGAGCGAAGATTCCACGATTCGCCCTCGGCAGCATGCCATAGTGCATCGTGAGCTCGTCGCCGAGGATGTGGCCGCCGCGCGCAGCCTTGATCGGATCGAGATCACCGATGATGTCGGCGACGGTGACGTCGGGTGTGGCGAGCTTTTCGACGTAACGTTGATCGGGATCGAGCCAGGAGATCGGCGTGTCATCTCCCGCTTCATTTACAAGACTCTTTCCGTACTTCGAGATCGGCGCGAACGGATTGTCGTTCACTTCGCTGCCGGCGATGATTGGCAGCGCTGGATCGAGTAGCGTCGTCAGCGCGCGAAGGATTCTCGACTTCGCCTGGCCGCGGAGTCCGAGCAGAATGAAATTGTGGCGGCTAAGAAGTGCGTTGACGATCTGGGGCATGACCGTCTCTTCGTAGCCGATCACGCCATGGAAGATGGGTTTGCGGGTAGCGAGCCGAGTGAGGAGATTCTGGCGAAGCTCATCTTTTATGGATTGCTGTCTGCGCTCCGGTGATCCGAACGCAGACCGTTTTAATGCGCCAAATGTTTCTGGATAAACGGACAACTGATTCTCCGAGGGAAATTCACAACGTGAGTGTTAATCTAGCCCGCGCACGAGAGCGCAGATAGCCAGTACTACCCTTGACACTGCTTCCGGATGAGATAAAATTTCGCCCGCGCCAAAAACGGGCACTGCGACCGCGTGCACGGACCGGCGACTTATTCCACGTTTGCCTCTCAAGGAGATCGTAAATGAAGCGCCTGGCTCTTGTCGCCGCCGTCCTGGTTCTAGCTGCCTGCACCTCGAAGAAGGATGAAGCCGCAACCGCCGACACCTCCGCTCCGGCTATGGCTCCGGCCCCGGCAGCGATGGATACCGGCATGAAGATGGACACGACCGCCAGTTCGACGACGGCGACCACGACCACCAAGACCACGACCACCAAGAAGACGACGAAGAAGAAGTAAGCGCTGTCGCGCTAACTCAGATCGCGGCCGTCAGGGTCGCGGCCATCAAACGAAGGGCGCCACTAAACAGTGGCGCCCTTTTCGTTTTGCTCGATCTGAATGCTGCACTCACCATCCGGCCATCGGGCCTGCAGCGTCGTACCAGGCGGGACCTCGCGTCGCACCATTCCCAAAGCGACGCCGCCAAATCGCGGTGAGAGAGCGGCGCTGCGAATCTCCCCAATCACTTTTCCGGTTTCATCGACCAGCTCCGCGCCCTTGGGCGGCGCCGGCCGAGTGACGAAGCGAAGCCGGCGCAGAAAGCGATTGACGTGCCCGCGAAAGTGGACTCGCGCTACCGTTTCCTGACCGATGTAGCAGCCCTTCGTGTACGAGATCGCACCGAGCTCGTCGAAGTTTGCTTCCTGCGGCAGTGTGGAATCGTCCATGTCCACGCCCCACTGCGGGCGGCCACTCTCGATGCGCGCGATCTCCCACGTCTCACGTGTGCCCTCGGCCACTCCTGCCGAGTGAAATTTTCCTTTCAGTGTGCCGACGGCGCTCGCGGGGATGAAGATCTCGAATCCGTCGAGGTCGATCTCGGGAACGCGGGCAATGATGACGGTGACGTCGGCGAACGGGCGGCTAATGTGCCCGTACGGCGCCAGTGGCAGGAGATCATTGTCGTCGACATCCAAAACTCGCGAGACGACTGAGCGCGAGGAGCGTCCGAAGACGCCGAAGTCGGCGAGCTCCTCGGTCACGTCGTGGTACGGGGCGAGGCGAGGGTTGATGTACTTCTGTATCATCTCTTTCCAGCCCGCCGCCGCCGGCGCGGATGTATCGATCAAGAGTGCATCCTCGAGCGCGAAGATGCGAAGGTCGGCAACTATCTTTCCTTTCGGCGTCAGCGCCGCAGCGTACTGACCCTCGCCGGGAACCAGAGCGGAGACATCATTCGTCACCATTCCCGCCACGAGCTCCGCCGCCTTTGGACCGGAGATGCGAATGCGCATCCGGTCGCTCCGGTCAAAAAAAAGAGCACCGTTGTGGAGCGCGGAGTACTCGTTCAGCTCAGACATTAACTGCAATTAAGTCAGTGCTCTTTGGGAGCGCTACTGGCCGAAAGCGGCGTAAGATGCGTCGAGTAGATCGACCGGATGAATGGCGCGCGCGCTGATCTCGGCGCGAATCAATCCGGCGCCGATCTGCATCAGACAACCCGGATTTCCAGTCGCCACCCAGGACGCACGCGTGTCGCGGATGTTCGCCAGCTTCGGAGCGAGAACTGCGTCCGAAGTATCGGGCTCGATCAGATTGTAGATACCGGCGCTGCCGCAGCATTGATCGAAATCGTGGAGAGGAACGAGCTCCAGACCGGGAATGGCGGTGAGCACGGACAGCGGCGCCTCGTTCACGCGCTGCGCGTGGATCAAATGACAAGGCGCGTCGTACGTGACTTTCACCGGCAGCGGTCCACCCTCTCGCGGACCCGCTGCGGCGAGGAGCTCACTGACATCCCGCACTCGCGCGCTCAGATTCACTGCTCGCTGGTGCCACTCCGGATCATCCTTAAGCAGATGACCGTACTCCTTCATGATCGCGCCACAGCCAGCGGCGTTGACAGCGATGAACGTGGCGCCGGAACGCTCGAACGCGACGATATTTCTTCGGGCTAACGCTCGAGCGTCCTCGAGATGACCCGCGTGCGCGTGCAGTGCGCCGCAACATTTCTGGCCGGGCGCTCCAACGATCGAGTAGCCGTTGACGGTGAGTACGCGCTCCGTCGCACGATTGGTCGTACTGAACAATCCTTCCATCACGCACCCGCGCAGCGTCGCCACGGTTCCACGCTCCCCGCGCGTGACGGGCTTGTAATTTGACCGCTCGATCGAACGGCCGGTCGAAGCGAGCATTGCCATTGCGAACCCCAGTCGGCCCTTGATACCGGAGAGCAGCGTGGGAATCGGAGTGGCAGCGAGTGCGCGCGAGAAAAACATCGCCGGACGAAGCAGCCATTCCCGGGCGAAGACGAACAAGATCAGCCGAGCGATGAACGGCGTCGGTCGATACTCGTAGAGAGTTGCGCGCGTGGCTTCGAGCAGCTGACCATAGGGGACACCGCTGGGGCAGACCGGCTCGCATGCCCTGCATCCAAGACACTGATCGATGTGAAGCTGCACGCTGGCGTCGTCCGGCTTGACGGTGCCTTCGAGCAGTGATCGCATCAGGAAAATTCTGCCGCGCGGACTGTCGTTCTCGTCCTCGAGATTGAGGTAGGTGGGGCAAGACTGGAGACAGAACCCACAGTGCACGCACGCGTTGATACCGGGCAGCGCGCCGGCGAGCGGCGTATTGGGAAGCGCGCATCCCGGCATCGCATCGTGCGGGAGCGGATCGGGATGAGCGCGGGGCGGCGGAGTGGCGGGAGTCGCTGTCAAATCAGTCGCCCAGAATGCCGGGGTTCAAAACGTTGTGAGGGTCATACGCTGTCCTGATTCCGCGCGACAATCCGTCGGCCACCACGCTCGGCGACACCTGGGCCCACACCTCCGGCGGCAGCTTCTCGAAGATCACTTCGCTGGCCCCGCCGCCATTCTCTTCAGTCACGCGCAAATCGGCCCGTAGCTCCCTCTGATCAACCTCGCCATCAGAATCGACGGCGATTCTGAGAATGCCGCGCCGAGGATCGATGGAAGTTCGAATGAATGGGATGTCCTCGTGCAGCATCCGCGCGGCGTGCGCCACAACGCGCTGTGGCAGGCTCGAGATTCTGATCGTTGAGTGAGAGTTGCCATCCAGTTGACGCACGGCGAGCCAGATCTTCGTTTCGAGCTCCTCAGGTCGGGAAAGTTGAGAAAGCGCACCCACCTGTGCTCTGACGACGGCTTCGTTGCCGCCGAAACGAATCAGGCACGCCGGACTTTCCCCGACGCCGATCGAGCGCGCCGCCGAAGCGCTCAATAGCAACAGCGCATAGGGAGCGAGTGGGGACGTGACGATGGCGCGCACAATCGAGGTGACGTGCTTCTCCGGTCCGCCGAGGTCGATGACGAAAGTCCGGTCCACCGCCGGCCGCGCGTACAAACGAAGCGTGGCTTCTGTAATCACGCCCAGCGTTCCCCAGGATCCTGTAAGCAGTCGGGACAGGTCGAATCCGGCGACATTCTTCACGACTTTTCCACCGCCGCGGATGGTTTCTCCGCTGCCGTTCACGAACTCGACACCGAGCACGAGATCGCGCGCCAATCCGAAGCTGGAGGCGAGTGGACCGGCCGACGCCGTCGCCAGAGTTGCTCCGATGCTTCCATCGGGCGAGCCATATGGATCGAGGGGCAGCCATTGATCGCGCTCACTCGTAACGTCGGCAATTTCGGCGAGCGGAGTGCCGGCCCGCACGGTGAGGGTCAGGTCGCCAGGGACGTAGCTGACGACGCCGCTGTCGTCTTTCAGAGAGAGAGTCGCATCCGCTCGCACCGGACGACCGGCGTCCAGCCACATCCCTCTACCGGAGATACGCAGCGGTCGACTCGCCGCGACACTGTCGCGGATTGCCGCCGCTACTCGCTCGGTGCTCATCGGGCGATTGGACGCGATGGCTCTGCCTCCAGCGGTGAAGCTTCCCGCGCGCCACGCGATTTTGCCGAGCCGGGTATGCCGTGCCATTCCTTGCAGGCGTGAACCGGCACCACCTTGCCGGGATTCGATCGACGCTCGGGATCGAACACTCCGCGTAGCTCACACATCGCGTTGAGCGAAGTCTCGGAGAAGATCGATTCCATGTAGCCCAACTTGTCGAGGCCGACGCCGTGCTCGCCGGTGATGCTTCCGCCCGCGGCGATGCACGCCTGCATGATTTCCACCATCGCCTTGTGAACCCGCTCACTCTCGGCGGGATCGTCGGCGCTGTAGGCGATGTTGGGATGGAGATTTCCGTCGCCGGCGTGGAACACGTTGCACACCATCACACTGTATTTCTCGCTGACGGCGTGGATGGTGGCGAGAATCTCGGGCAGCTTCGTGCGGGGAATCACTGCGTCCTGGACGATGAGATGCGGAGCGAGGCGACCCATGGCGCCGAAAGCTTTTTTTCTTCCCTGCCACAGCTTCATGCGCTCGGCGTCGTCTCGCGCCACCCTTACCTGGCGCGCACCGCCGTCGAGACAAATGCGACGGACGGTCTCCTGATCCGCTACCACGCCCGCCTCTAATCCATCGAGCTCGATGAGCAGAATTGCTTCCGCATCCCTCGGGTATCCGGCGGCGTAGATCGAATCCTCGACGACGCGGATCGTCGCTCCATCCATGAACTCGAGCGCCGCGGGGACGATTCCCGATGCAATGATCGCCGAGGTCACGTGTGCCGCTTTGTCCACCGATGTAAAGTCGGCCAGCAGGGTGCGGACGGCCTGCGGCTTTGGTGTGAGCTTCACCGTAATCTCGAGCGCGAGACCGAAGCATCCTTCCGAGCCGATGAACGCTCCGCGCAGATCATAGCCGTCACGCTCACCAACCTTGCTCCCCAGCTCCACGATCTCACCACTCGGCAAAACTACCGTCATCGCGAGGACGTGATTGAGCGTCACGCCGTACTTGAGACAGTGGGGGCCGCCGGCGTTCTCGGCGACGTTTCCGCCGATCGTGCACGCCGCTTCGCTGGAGGGATCGGGTGCGTACAGCAATCCGTGTGGGGCGACGTGCTTGTTCAGTCGGAGATTGACGACTCCCGGTTCGACGGTTGCCCGCCGGTTCTCGACGTCGAGCGAGATGATCTTCTTGAGCCGATGAAGCCCGACGACGACGATGTCATCAGCGAGTGCGCCCCCGGACAAGCCAGTCCCCGCACCGCGTGGCACGAACGGCAGACGTTCCGCGGCGAGAAATCGAACGACGGCGATGGCTTCGTCGCGGGTGCCGGGGAAAACTGCCAGCCGCGGCTGCCGCCGGTAACCGGGTAAGCCGTCGGAGTTATAGACGAGCAGCTCGCTCTGACGACTCAGTACGTGGGCCGGACCAACGATCTCAGCCAGACGCTCGGCGACCATCAGCTGAATCTAGCTATTCGTCTCCCTCCGGCGGGGCGACTACGAGTCGGAGCGCGTCGCGCTCGATTCGATAGTCGAGTGGCGTAGTCATGCGCTTCAGTTCACCGTCGAGACCAATGACTGCGATAGGCCAATTGAGATCGATGCGGCAGCGATCGACGACAAAATCGTCGAATTCCGGGAGGTGCTCGGCCTCCTTCGTTCCCTTGGCGATGGCAGCGAGCGCCAGCGAGAAGAGACGCGCGCGTTTTCTTCCCCGCACGATCATGACGTGGAGTCCGCGCTTGCCGTTTTTCACGCGACTGCCGAGTGCCGGCATTTTGAGCTCCCGCTCGCCGACACCGATGAAAACGAGGGTCGAACGGTAGGTCTTCTTCTGGCCGTTGACTTCAAGCGAGACTGTGAAATTACGCAGCTGGGCCAGAGTTTTGAGGAAGGCGACGAGGCTGGCGATCGTGTAGCCGACACGCTTCTGGAGTTGCTCCCGGTCGCGGACGAAGGTGACGTAAGCGCCGATCGAGCTGGTGTTGAGAAAGGCGCAGTCGTTGACGTAGCCGATGTCGGCACCGGTGACGGTGCCTTCGCCAGCAGCCACGAGAGCTGCCTTGGCGAGGTCGGTCGGAATGTTGTGATCCCTGGCGAAGTGGTTGAGCGTTCCGCCGGGGACAATCGCCAGCTCGATCTCTGTATTCGCAACCAGAGCAGCCGCGGTGGCAATGGTGCCATCGCCTCCCGCAACCAGAATCCGTTTGGTCCCGCCGTCGATCGCCTCTTTGAGGCGAGATTCAATCTCGTTTGGCTTTACCTCGACCAGCTCGAATCCAACGTTTTCGAGAGCTTCGCGTGCGGCTTCGGCGTTGCCGCACTCCGAGTTGAGGAAGGCCTTAAGCGTCGTTGCGGGCCGCTGAATTGTTGCCAAGGGGGAAGCGGGAAGAGGGACGAGGGGCGAGGGAGGAGGGGCGAGGGACGAGGGGCGAGGGACATGGTGCCTCTATACAAGAAAGACGCCGACTCGATTTGGCCGGCGTCTCTTCAAACTGCGTTTGCTTCCTCTTCGCTCTTCCCTCATCCCTCGCCCCTCGTCCCTCGCCCCTCTTTAGTTCCAAAAACCAGCCAGCGCTGATCCGTCGGGAGATTCGCGCAGCTTCTCGAAGGCGCGTTCCCTTATCTGGCGGATCCGCTCGCGGGTAACCCCCATCAGGGCGCCGATCTTCTCCAGCGTCATCGCGTCCGAACCCTGCTCGAGGCCATAGTAGAGATGAAGGATCTTTCTCTCGCGCGGCGTCAGGTACTTCCGGAAAACGCGATCGATGAACTCGCGCATCAGGTGGAAGTCCGTCACGTCTTCGATCTCGGCACCGTCGACTCCGGCGAAACGCTCGCCGAGTGTGCAGGCTTCACGATCAGAGCGATCGATGGGAGCGTCGAGCGAGATTTCCGTCGCCGACATCTGCTTTGCCGAACGAACCGCATCGGGGGTTTCCTCGAGGAGCCGGCCGATTTCGTTGTCAGTAGGATCGCGCTTGAGAACCTGGGAGAGAACCGTCTGTGCGCGGGCGAGCTTGATCAGCTGCGAATTCTGGTTGAGCGGGATCCTCACGCTCCGTGTCTGCTCTGCAAGTGCCTTCAGTACTGCCTGCCGGACCCACCACACCGCGTATGAAATGAACTTGACGCCCTGATCCGGATCGAACTTTCTAACTGCTTTGAGAAGACCTTCGTTGCCGATCGCCACGAGCTCCCCGAGGTCGAGTCCGTGGCCCTGATACTTCTTTACGTATGAAATTACGAATCGGAGATTTGCGGTGACCAGCCGCTCTGCTGCTTTCTCGTCGCCCGCCTGAGCGCGGCGTGCGAGTCGACGCTCTTCCTCGGCGTCGGTAATCAGGGGGAGTTTCTGTATGTCTTGGAGGTACTGGTCGAAAGCGGTGGAAGGGGACGAACGGAAGAAACCTTTGGATCTACTCTCGCCCGTGGTCTGCATACGCCTCTTGGTAGAGACACTATGGACGGACGTGCCTGGGTGGCGCGCCCCTTTTTGCTGGACGCGCAGGATAACTACGGGCGCACTCAGCCGTCAACAGCCACGTTTCATGCCACTAAGTGACCGGCGGGTCTTTGGTCTTCGTTCGGGTTGTGGCGGTTACAATGGCGATTCCGATCAGAATGATCGCTCCGACAATCACCCAGGTCTGCGAAACGCCGACCAGAATTGCGGCGATCGCCAAGCCGATAATGAGAACGATGAATCCGATCAGGTAGGTGCTGAACGAGGACATGACTCTTCCTGGTTTGGATTTTCGTGGCTGGAATCGAGCAAAAGAAGGGCCGGGAAAGCAACTGCGCTGGTAGTCTTCAGTTGCAGTTGTTTTTTCTCCTTTGGATTACCGCTTGGTGAGTCCGTCCCAGCGAGTTGGCGCCACCGAGTCGTTGGGAACCTCCTCGACTTCTCTCGCGACGAGTGTTGCGCTCCCCCAGTGGCGACCAAAGCGTGCCGCCTCCTTGCAATCCGGATTCCAGATGTCGAGAGTGGCGCCGAGCACATTGCCGCCGGTGTCGTCGACGAGGTAGCGGCCGAGATACTCTTTGCCGAGGAAGACTTCGACGTAGCGCGAGAGCGGGAAAATGCGCGGGTCGGCGGCGACGATACCGTGACGCGTCTGACGTCCCCGGCGCGTCTCGCCCTGCACGCAGTATTGCGTGAGTGAGACGGAGATCGTGACACCCTCCTGAGCTCGCGCGAACTTCGCCGGAATGAGAGGAATGATTCCTCTCTTCATCTTGATAGCTTCGTGGGCGGTGGCTCGCGCGATCGTCGAGGGAATTGATTCGACACCGTTGGCAATCGGCTTCGTTACCGCGGTCGTCGCTTTCGCAACCTTGGCGGCCGCCGCCGGAATTCTCCTCGTAACGTCGGCTACGGTTTCGCTAAGCGGACCACCGAGCATCCCGGCCTCTTCGTGAACTCCTTCGATGTCAGCCAGAACTTCGGGCTCGAGCTGAGGTCCTTTTGCCGGCGGTATTTCGACGCTGGCCTCGACGGGCACCAGTGATGGGAGTGCGAC
>QHUA01000003.1:0-6592 GCA_003221805.1 Gemmatimonadota bacterium | reverse complement strand
TTGTCCGAGCTCATGGCTTACAGCACCGCGTCCCTTTCGAAGGGCTGTGGAAGGTCGGTGGGGAGTCCGGCCGCCTGGAGCGACTTTGTGATCGCCTCCGCGGTTCCGGTCTGGGCCACGCCGATACTTTCGGCGAGCCTCCCCTCCAACGCCATCCCGATTGCGACCGCCTCTCCGTGAAGCAGGGAGTAGCCGCTAACCAGCTCGACGGCGTGGCCAATCGTATGGCCAAAATTCAGCGTTTTTCGAAGGCCATCCTCCCGTTCATCACGTGAGACAATGTCGGCCTTGATCTCAATGCTTTTGACGATGACGGCGAGCATCCTGTCACTCGTCGGACCGCCCTTATAATCCAGTAATTCCCGGAGTGAACTTGCGACCTCAAGAAAATAAGCTTCGTCCGCGATTACGCCATGCTTGACAATCTCTGCAATTCCCGCACGCACTTGTCTAAGTGGAAGTGTCGCAAGGACTTGTGGATCGACGATAACCGCCGCCGGAAAGTGAAAAACGCCGACCAGATTCTTTCCCAGGTAGGTATCAACCCCGGTCTTTCCGCCGATCGAGGCGTCGACCATGGCCATCAGAGAAGTGGGGACCTGGACGACCGGAATCCCGCGCATAAAAGTGGCGGCGACGAAGCCGGCAAGGTCACCGACGACGCCTCCTCCGAGGGCGATGACGGCCGAGTCGCGACCGTAGCCTTTGGCGAGCATTTGGTCCGTCAACCGGGCCCAGCTTTGGCGGGTCTTGTTGGACTCGCCAGCCGGAATAACGAGCTCGTCGGCGCTATCACCGGCCAGCCCGGCGATGACCGTCTCGGCGTACCTCGGTCCGACGTTGGAGTCGGTAATGACCGCGTATTGGTGCGCGGGCGCGACCTCCCTGGCGATAGTCCCGACCTGGGACAGAAGGCCTGGCGCGACCCGGATCGAGCGCCGGAGTTCGCCCTCGCTTACCAGGTTACTTCACCCGCACCCGTGCGTACATTCGCGACACGTCCGAGCATGAAAAGAAGGTCCGAGAGCCGGTTGAGATAGATCACGACCAGGGATGGGATCTCGACCTCCCGCTGGAGTCGGACCACTCGCCTTTCGGCCCGCCGACAAACCGTGCGGGCGACATGGAGCGCGGCGCCTTTGCGGCTCCCGCCGGGGATGATGAAGGCTTTGAGGGGCTCGAGCTCCCGCTCGCACTCGTCGATGGCGTGCTCGAGACCTTTGATGCGCTGCTGGTCGATGTTCGCCTTGGCGAGGTGGTTGTGCATTTTCTCGAGGTCGGGCGTCGCCAGCAGCGCGCCGACGCTGAACAGGTCGCGCTGGATGGGCACCAGCACCTCGTCGATGCGGGGCATCGGCTCGACGGAGCGCGCCATTCCGAGCACGGCGTTCAGCTCGTCGACCTCGCCGTAGGCTTCGACCCGCGGATCGTCTTTGGGGACGCGGCCGCCACCGAAGAGACCCGTGTCGCCGGCATCGCCAGTTTTTGTATAGATCTTCACGGCACCAAATCTAACCGTGACTGAACCGGGTAACTGCAACTGAACGGGTGCGAGGTGTGAGGGGTGTAGCTGCCATTTGCCAGTTCACTACGCCCGGACTTGTCTCTGTGGCCGGCTAGCCACTGCTCGTGCCATGAATGGCGCTAGTGGAGTCCCGACGTCGGGAACCGAGATCTGACACCTACGCCACTCACACCTCGCACCCGTTCTGTTGCAGTCGATGTTATTCTCAGATTGAAAGACAATGTCGCTTCCCGAAGAAGATCCCCTCGACCTCGACTTCCCCCTCGGCGACGGTACCGCCGAGACGACGGCGAGCGTCTATTGCCCGTACTGCAACGAGACGGTGGAGATCGCCATCGATCCGGGCGGAGGACCGTCGCAGCAGTACGTCGAGGATTGCGAGGTCTGCTGCCAGCCGTGGACGGTCAACCTCCACTACAATGGAGATGGAACGGCGAAGGTCAGCGTGACTCCCCTCGACCAATAGCCCCAGCGCGCTCGCTCTTAGGTTGTGCCCGCCACTCGGGCTCGAGAATCGAGTACACCGCCAGGCTCTCGAAGCGATCCCACTTGATCACCCAGTCGCGTTCCACGCCTTCCTGCTGCATTCCGAGCTTCTGCATCACTCGCCCTGATGCCGGGTTGCGGAGAAAATGCCGCGCTTCGATTCGATGGAGCCCGAGAAACTCGAAACCGAAATCAATCAGGCGACGGCTCGCTTCAGTCGCATAACCGCGGTTCCAGCAGTCCAGTGCTATCCAGTAACCGAGCTCGGCGCGGCGGTGCTCGCGTTTGATCATCAGACTGATCGCCCCGACCAGCGCTCCGGTCTTCCTGCCGACAATCGCGAACGTCGCACTCGTCCCATCGATCCAGGCCGGACCATGCAGCCGGATCCACTTTGCGGCTCCGCCGTGGGGGTAAGGGTGCGGGATGTTGAGAGTGGTATCGGCGATCTCGCGCATTCCGGCGAGCCGCTCGACGTCGAAAGCGTCATCGGCGACGAATGGACGCAATGTGAGGCGATCAGTCGTCAGTGTCGGCTGGTCGTGAACCACCCGCGATTCTATATGAGTCCGCATCTCTC
Source organism: Gemmatimonadota bacterium (assembly GCA_003221805.1). Classification (GTDB taxonomy): domain Bacteria; phylum Gemmatimonadota; class Gemmatimonadetes; order Gemmatimonadales; family Gemmatimonadaceae; genus UBA4720. Next base: position 4,001 of record QHUA01000003.1, on the reverse strand, counting down.
CATTTCGTGGCGAGCACGAATCAGCGCCATAGCAATGATTCCTGGGGAAGTGAATTAGGCAACGGGGTTAGTGGACTCGACGGACTTTGCGGCGACATCGCGCTCCAGGAACAAGCGCTGGATCAATTTCCCCAGCCAATCGATCACAACGACCAGCACAAGCAGAAAGCCGAAAGTCACCACGAAGAGACCGACCAACGAAATGCCCTCCGACGCGTGAAGCTTGCGGGCGATTTCTGCCTGGGGCGCGGTTCTGAGGCGAGTGGTCTCGTTGTGCAGGTCGACAACCAGGCCGTAGGCAATCGGAAGGGCGACGATCCACGCTGCCACGACGCGCGATTGGAATGACTTCATGCGCTTGAAGTTCTCCGCGGACGGGCCTTCCCGCTACTATATATTTCGCATGAGTGATGACTCATGAGATAACGGACATTACGATCATCGGCGGCGGCCCAACGGGACTGTTCGCCGCTTTTTATACCGGGATGCGCGGTGCTACAGCCCAGATCGTCGACGCACTGCCGCAACTGGGCGGGCAGCTGACCGCGCTCTACCCGGAGAAGTACATCTTCGACGTCGGTGGCTTCGCCAAGGTACTGGCGAAGGATCTGGTCAACGCTCTCGTCGAGCAGGCGGCGCAGTTCCACTTCAAGTCGCACCTGAACCAGAACGTCACTGCACTCGAGCGGAACGACGACCACCTCGTGCTTGTGACGGAGACCGATCGTTTTCCGACTCGCGCGATCGTCATCGCGGCCGGCATCGGCGCGTTCTCACCGCGTCGGCTTCCGCAGCAGTGCGCCGAGCCGTGGTACGGCCGCGGAATCTTCGATCGCGTCTCGGACCCAGAAGAATTTCGTGGACAAAAGATCGTCATTATCGGTGGTGGTGACACCGCGTTCGACTGGGCACAGCAGCTACGCGATCGCGCGAAGGCGGTGACGTTGGTACATCGGAGCGACAAATACCGGGCGCATGGCGCGACGATCGCCGACGTCCAGGCAGCGGTCGCCGCGGGACGCACCACCCTGCTGCCCTTTCATGAGCTGCACGACGTGATCTCCGTCGACGACAAGCTCACCGGCGTGACACTGCGGGATGTGAAGTCAAAGACGACGCGAGACGTCGAGGCGGATGCAGTACTGCCGATGCTCGGATTCCACAGCGACATCGGCGCGCTGAGCGAGTGGGGCCTGCAGTGTGTGGACGACGAGATCGTCGTCAACAGCCTGATGGAAACCGGCCGCCCGGGGATCTATGCCGCCGGTGACATCACTGCCTATCCCGGAAAACTCAAGCTAATCGCCACTGGATTTGGCGAAGCGGCCACAGCCGTCAATCAGGCCGTCCATTGGATGTACCCGGCAAAGAAAATCGACCCCGGTCATAGCTCGAACATGGCGATCTTCGGACAGAAGGACGATTAGTTCGGCTCGTCGAAGGCTTGGCTCGGCGCGAGCGCCGGGGTGCGGCGCTCTTCCTTCGCTGCGCGAACGCAAAGGATCCAAGTCAGCATCGCGGTACCAAGCGTCACCGCCAGGTCGGCGAAGTTGAACGTCCAGAAGCGGTGGGTGCCGACGCCAATGTCGATGAAGTCGACGACACCGCGCGCCCAGCGCAGTCGATCGAGAAGATTTCCCACCGCGCCGCCGCAGATGAGAGCGATCGATGCGATCTGGAAGCGGTCTTCGCGGGGAGTCTGGCGGTACATATAGCCGAGGACGAACAGCGTTCCCAGGGAGAGGAAGACGAACCACCAGCGCGATGACGGACCGAGGGAGAAGCTCATCGCGCCCTCGGGATTGTAGGCGAGGGTGAAACGCAGAACGTCGTCAATGATGTTGTGCGGGACGTAGGGTGGGGACAGCTCACTAACGGCGAATCGTTTGCTGGTGACGTCAACCAGCACGGTAGTGAGGAGGATCGTCCAGAATCTATTGGCTCTTTGCGGCATGAATATCGTTAGGGTGTTTGATCCCTACGGCGACGAGCGTGAATGCGTTTCGGCCTGCTATGGACAAACCGGGAAGCAGATTCAGGGCATTATAGATTCCAGTACACCGAATCCGCATCGAAAGACGACGAGGATGAATGGCGCGAAACCCGGACCAGCGTACTAAGAAACCTCTTCATTACCATCTCATTGGAATCGGCGGCACGGCGATGGCTTCCCTCGCCGGCCTGCTCAAAGCCGCGGGTCACACCGTCACCGGTTCCGACGAAAACGTATACCCGCCAATGTCGACGGGGCTCCAGGAGATGGGAATCGCTTACAGCGAAGGTTATCGCGCCGAGAACCTCGAACCGCGGCCTGACATTGTGGTCGTCGGCAACGTGGTGTCGCGCGGGAATCCGGAGCTGGAGGAGGTGCTGATCCGGAAGCTTCGCTACACGTCAGCGGCCGCTACCATAAAAGAGGAGTTCATCTGGGGACACCACTCTCTGGCGGTGGCGGGGACGCACGGCAAGACCACGACCACTTCGTTGCTGGCGTGGGCAATGGAATCAGCCGGACTCAACCCGAGCTTACTCGAACTATTTCGTGATTGAGGCCGACGAGTACGACACTGCGTACTTCGATAAGGGCCCCAAGATGTGGCACTACCTTCCGGACACCGCGATCGTCAACAACATCGAGTTCGATCACGCCGACATCTACCGCGACGAAGAGGCTTACAACTTCGCGTTCGCGCGGTTCATCAATCTGGTGCCGAAGAACGGAGTGGTAGTGGCGGGCTGGGATTCGCCGATCGTGCGCGAGTTGACGCCGAAGTCTCCGGCACCGGTGGAGTCATTCGGTTACGGGGATGACTCGTTGAGGCCGACCAACGGCCAGCCGCACTGGCATGCCCGCGACGTCGAGTTCGACGAAGATGGCACGCGCTTCCGCGCTTTTCGATCAGACAAGGAATGGGGAAGGGTAGATACGCCGCTCGCGGGAGCGTTCAGTGTACGGAACGTCCTGGCCGTGATCGCGGCGGCCGAGTCGGTGAAAGCGGATCGGGATGGAGTGCGCGAAGGACTCCGCACTTTCAGTAGCGTGAAGCGCCGAATGGAAGTCCGCGGCGAAGTTCGCGGCGTGACGGTGATCGACGACTTCGCCCATCACCCTACCGCAATCCGGGAGACGATCGACGCAGTGCGGCAGAAGTACAAAGGCCGACGGATCGTGGCCGTCTACGAGCCGCGCAGCTACACGGCGCAGCGGCGCGAATTTCAGGACGAATACGCGAAAGCATTTCGGGGAGCCGACGAGATTGTTTTCGCGTCTTTGTATCGTCCCGATCGGTACACCAAGGAGACGGCGCTGGATCTTCAGTTATTGGTTCGCGAGTTGGCTGCTTCCGGGAAGGGAGCGAAGGAGCTCAAGAATGCGGACGCGATCGTTTTGGATTTGACGCCGAGACTCAAGGAGCGGGACGTTGTTCTGATAATGTCCAATGGGGGGTTTGGGGGGATACATCAGAAGATGTTGGACGCACTGGGATCTCGGTGAGATTGTGCGAAGTATCAGATCCTCTTGCGGGGCGCGATCGGCGTCAATCTGGCCGACCCCGTTTTGGCCATAATCCCCAATTTCAGAACGGTACTCCAGTTGCGCCCCGTTCCTCGCCCCAGCCGCTTCTCGAGTATCGTGTGTGTGAGCTTCGAGCGCCCTTGTCCGTTCGGGCCTGCAGCGCGACCAGGTCCTTCACATCCGGCTCGGATTTCAGAAACATCACCACCAGGTGCTTCGGGTCGCGCTCCGCCTCTTTCCGAAAGGGATTCTGGCGGATCACGCTCTTCCACTCGTCGGGGGTGCGGACGATGAAATCAGCTTCGAGCGAGAGGCGGTCGTGTGCCTCGCTCTCCAGAAATCGCTCCAGCTCGGCGCCGGTGCGCACCCTGCTGTCAAAAACGAGATTCCCACTCTGTATGAGCGACCGGGCGTCCTCGAAGCCGAGCTCGGTAAGAAAATTCCGCAGATCGGTCATGCCGACCGAGCGGTGACCGCCGACATT
>QHUA01000151.1 GCA_003221805.1 Gemmatimonadota bacterium | reverse complement strand
GTCGGTTGGGGTCAGCCACTCAACATTCGCGTGCTCATCCTCGTCGACGATGCCGTCGCCGCGAGCGACTGGGAAAAGGAGCTGTACCGCATGGCAGTGCCTCCGGAGATGGAGGTCTACTTTGCGGACGTCGCCACCGCGATCCGCGAGCACGCCAAATACGCCGGCGATCCACGCCCCGGACTGCTGATCACCGGGGACATCGAGAGCATGTACCGTCTGGTCAAGGGTGTTAAGGCAATCGGCAACGTCAACCTCGGCGGAATCCATCACCGCGCCGGACGATCCGAGAAGCTCCGCTACATCTTTCTGACTCCGGACGAGGAGCAGCAGCTCAAGCAGCTCGAATCTGCCGGAGTGGAAGTGACGGCGCAGGATGTCCCGTCCGCGCGCGCCGTTCCGCTGCCCGAAGTCCTCGAAGGTGCGGCGCGATGAGTCTGCTCGAGGTACTGCCGATCGCCCTGCTGGGGGCGCTGCTCGGGCTCGACGTCGTCAGCTTTCCCCAGGCGATGATCTCGCGGCCGATCGTCGCCGCCACTGCAGCGGGCGCGTTCATCGGAAACCCGCCCGGAGGCCTGCTGATCGGCGTCGTGCTGGAGATGATAGCCCTCGACACTCTTCCCTTCGGTGCCTCGCGCTATCCCGAGTGGGGCTCGGCCGGTGTCGTCGGCGGCGCTCTATTCGCTTCTCAGCCCGGCGGCATGCCTGGCGCGCTGCCCGCATGTCTGCTCGCGGCGCTACTTACGGCGAGCATCAGCGGCTGGAGCATGGTAATGCTGCGGCGCATGATTGCCGGCCGGCTCGCCCGGACGCGGGATCAACTCGAAGCCGGCTCGCGCGACGCGCTTCTCTTGTTGCACCTCTCGGGAATGTCGCTCGATCTTCTCCGCGGCGCGCTGGTGACGATCGTGGCGATGGCGATCTTTGCCCCGCTCGTCAGAGCAATCGTCGCGGTGTGGGGAAGCGAATCTGCCGCGTCGCACGCGGTCGTCGTCGTGATCGCCGCGATCGTTGCCGGTGGGGCGCTGTGGAAGGTGTTTCACTCTGTCCGCCACGTCCTCTGGTTCTTCGCTGCTGGCCTGTTGGTGTGGTCCGCCTTGCTGATCACGAGATGACGACGGTTTCGCCCGCCCGCGATCTACCGCTCCGCGTCAAGCTCGGGATGTACTTTCGCTTGTTCGCGCTCCAGGGATCGTGGAACTACGAGACTTTGAACGGCACCGGAGTCGGGTTCGCGATCGAGCCGGCGCTCCGGTTGCTGCCTGGCGGCCTTAATGGACAACAGTATCGCGCGGCGCTGGCTCGCGAATCGCGCTACTTCAATGCGCATCCGTATCTCGCCGGAGTCGCCGTCGGGGCGCTCACACGGGCCGAGCTGGATGGCGTCGAGGCTTCGAGAATAGAGCGCTTCCGCACCGCGCTGGCTGGTCCGCTCGGAAGCGTCGGCGACAGGCTGGTCTGGGCGAGCTGGCTGCCGTTCTGCTCGCTGGTGGCGATCGGCGTTTACGGCGCCGGCGGGACCGCACTGGCAGTGGTTGGTACATTTCTATTGCTGTACAACGCCGGACACTTTCTTCTCCGAGCATGGGGACTTCGGATTGGTCTCTCTCGCGGTCTCAACGTCGCTTCAGCACTGGGCAATCCGGTGCTGCGGCAGGGACCCGTCTATATCGGTCGCGCGGCGGCTCTGGTCGGAGGAGTTGCATTGCCGCTGGCGCTGCAGCGGATCGTAGGTCCTGGCCGCGTACTGGTTGGTGGGATCATCGTGGCGGCGTTCATTGGGATAGTTCTGCTCGCTCTTCTCCGCGAGCGGGCAGAGGGTTGGCGGATCGCTCTCGGTGTGCTCGCGGTGTTCGTTCTTTACTCGGTTCTGACCTGATGCCAGAACGCGAAGTAAAGATCGTCAACAAGCTGGGGATACATGCTCGTCCCGCCGCAGAGATCGTGAAGACGGCCGGGAAATTCAGGAGCAATATTGTCATTGTGCGCGACGATCTTGAGGTGAATGCGAAGAGCATCATGGGCGTGATGATGCTGGCCGCCGAATTCGGGGCCACCATCGTTCTGCGCGCGATTGGTGAGGACGCGGATGCCGCGCTCGACGCGCTGGCGGTGGTGATCGCCAACAAGTTCGGGGAGAGTTGATGGCCAAAGGCATCGCCGGAATGCCAGCCTCGCCCGGAATCGTTGATGGGCAAGTCCATCTGCTTAGATGGGAGGTACCCGACGTCCGTCATCGCATCATTCACGACGACGCGATTCCGGGAGAGATCAAGCGGTTTCATGCCGCGCTGGAGCAGGCACGGGAGCGTCTGCATCAGGTACGTGCGCGCGCCGAAAAGCACGCCGGTCCCGAAGAAGCAGCGATCTTCGACGTTCAGCTGTCGATCCTCGAAGACGGCGAGCTGCTCAGACAAGTCGAAGAGCTGATTCAGCAAAGCCTCGGCGCCGAAAAGGCGTTCGATCTCGTGCTGTTCGAGTGGCGTCAGCAGTTCGCTAGCCACGTACGGCCGATGCTTCGCGAACGAGTCGGAGATCTGATCGACGTCCACATCCGGGTCCTCACCATTCTGCTCGGACTTCCCGATCACGACCCGGTCGACCTTCCGAAGGGATCGAACAAAATCCTCGTCACGCACGACCTCACGCCGAGCCTCACCGTCCAGCTCGATCGCGAAGCGATCATCGGCATTGCTACTGATGCGGGGACGCGCACGTCTCACGTAGCGATACTGGCGAGATCGCTCGGCTTACCGGCGGTGGTCGGACTTCGCGACGCAACGGAGCAGCTGAACGGAAACGAGCACGTGATTCTCGACGGTACCTCGGGAGTGCTCGTTATCGATCCGACGCCCAGTCAGGTAAAGGCATATCGCGACCGCAGAGCGGTGCAGGCGCTCGAGGACAAAGAGCTGCAGGCGCTTGCCGCCGCCGAATCGGTGACTCTCGACGGCCACTGGGTGACGCTGCGCGCGAACGTCGATCTGCCGGAGGAAGCCCAGTACGCCGCTCACAGCGGGGCGGAAGGCGTTGGGCTAATGCGCACCGAGTTTCTCGTTGTCGGTCGCGCGACGATGCCCGACGAGGAAGAGCAGTACCGCGCCTACCGGCACGTGGTGGAGGCATTTGGTGGACGTCCGGTTGTGATTCGCACGTTCGACGTTGGCGGTGACAAGCTCCCCGTTGGTGGCTATCCGACGGATCCGAATCCATTCCTTGGCTGGCGCGCGATCAGGATGTGCCTCGACGAGCCGGAATTGTTCAAGACCCAACTGCGGGCGCTGCTCAGAGCGGCGATGCACGGCGACGTGCGGATAATGTTCCCGCTCATCATCACCCTCGACGAGGTCAAGCAGGCGAAACACCTCCTGAATGAGGCCGCGGCCGAGCTCGATGCCCGGGGCGTGCCGTATCGCCACGATCTTCCGCTCGGCGTGATGGTGGAGACGCCGGCTGCTGCCCTGTCGGTCCACACACTGGTTGATGACGTGTCGTTTTTCAGTATCGGCACCAACGACCTGGTACAGTACACATTGGCGGTTGACCGCGGCAGCGCCAACCTCGCCTCGCGGTTCACGCCGCTTCATCCGGCGGTCCTGACGCTGATCATCGCTGTCTGCGGTGAGATGGCGTCGCAGCCACTGATGGCGTTCGCTCTGATTGGTCTCGGCGTTCGGTCGTTGAGCGTGGCGGGCAGGGCGGTGCCACTCGTCAAGAGGATCGTGCGCGGGGTCAGCGTCGCAGTAGCGGCTGAAGCGGCAAACGCGGCGCTCGAGTCCAGGACCGCGCGCGAAGCCGAAGGCGAGCTCAGACGGCGACTGATGACCGCGTTCGGCGACGCTCCATTCTTGCGCGACGGGTTGCCGGACTTCGCCGATGGAAATATCTTCGAGGGCTCCGGTGGGCTGAAAACATCCTCGGCGCGCGAATAGTACGGCGCGCGACCGTTGCCACCGCTCATCCTCACATAGGTTAGAGGAATTTCGTGCTCGATCGACATCTGTTCACATCCGAATCCGTCACCGAGGGTCACCCCGACAAGGTTGCGGACGCGATCTCGGACGCCATCCTCGACGCAATAATCAGAGACGACCCGCCGGCGCGCGTAGCGTGTGAGACGCTGGTTACGACCGGCCTTGCCTGCGTCGCCGGCGAAATCACTACCAAGACCTACGTCAACGTTCCGGAGATCGTGCGTTCCACGATCGACCGCATCGGCTATAACGACACCGCGTTCGGCTTCGACTCCAAGACGTGCGCCGTCATCAGCACCATCGACAAGCAGTCACCCGACATCGCTCAGGGTGTCGACACCGGCGGTGCCGGCGATCAGGGAATGATGTTCGGCTACGCAACGGACGAGACTGAGGAGCTGATGCCGATGCCGATTCAGCTCGCCCACCGCCTCACTGAGAGATTGGCCGCGTTCCGCCGCTCGAAGGACGGATCGTGGGTGCGGCCTGATGGAAAAGCGCAAGTCACCGTTCTCTACGAGGACGCTCTGCCAGTAGGCGTCGAGACCGTCGTCGTCTCGACCCAGCACTCAGAAGGAATTTCCGCGAAGAGACTTCGCGAGGCGGTGATCTCGGAAGTCATCGAGCCGGTCATCCCGCAACACCTCCGTGACAAGAGCATCAAGTTCCACATCAATCCCACCGGCCGCTTCGTTATCGGCGGGCCGCAGGGCGATGCCGGCTTGACTGGCCGCAAAATAATCGTCGACACGTATGGTGGCATGGGACGCCACGGCGGTGGCGCGTTCAGCGGCAAGGATCCATCAAAAGTTGATCGCTCAGCCTGCTACGCGGCGCGCTGGGTCGCCAAGAACATCGTCGGCGCCAAGCTCGCTCGCCGCTGCGAAGTCCAGGTCGCTTACGCGATCGGAGTTGCCGAGCCGGTGTCGGTGAACGTCGATACCTTCGGCACCAATACCGTCCCCGAGAAGGCGATCATGAAAGCGATAATGAAAGTCTTCGACCTGACGCCCAAGGGCATCATCAACGCGCTCGACCTCAGGAAACCCATCTACAGCCCGACCTCAGCCTACGGACATTTTGGGCGAGCTCCCAAGAAGAATGGGAAGGGCACGCTGTTTACCTGGGAGCGCCTGGACCGCGTCGCCGAGCTGAGGAAAGCCGTCGACGGACGTTAGCGCGCTTCGTTAATTTGTTTTTATGCAGCTCGTCGAAGTCGAGGTGATGCGGCTGGGACTGGACCGTTCCACCAACTCCTATGTGGTGATTCTACAGGAGAAGGGCGGAGCACGGCTGCTTCCCATCTGGATCGGGCAGCCAGAGGCTGAATCGATCGTCATCGAGATGAACAAGCTCAAACGCGAGCGGCCGCTCACCCACGACCTGTGCAAGAATCTCATTATCGGCATGGGCGGCACGCTGCGGCGCGTCAACATCACCAAGGTCGAGAACCGGACCTTCTACGCGGAGCTCCACATCGCGCGCAATTCCGGCGCGGTGCACATCGACGCGCGTCCATCGGACAGCATTGCCATCGCACTGCGCTTCGAGGCGCCGATCTTCGCGCAGGAGAATCTTCTCACCGCGCTCCTGCTGGAAGAGGGCCAGACGCCGCCGGAGACTCTGGCCGAGCCGTCGGAGGAAATGTCTGCCGAGCAGCTGAAGGAATACCTGGAGAATCTGCGGCCCGAAGATTTTGGGAAGTTCAACATGTAGTCTCGCGGTCCTGCTGCTGCTGCAGGCCGCTCTTCCATCTGCTCCACAACAGGTATCGGGGCACATTGTGCGGCCGGGCGTGCACAGGATGGATGCGGTTCCCGGCGCGTGGGTCGTTCTGCACCGCGTGGGACCAGACCGTGCCGGACCACTCGACTCAGTGTTGTCGGATTCCCGCGGTCGCTACTCATTCAAGTACACTCGGACCGGCAGCGATGCGGCGATCTATTTCGTGTCAGCGTCCCACGACGGCATCGCCTACTTCACACCGCCGCTGGCGGAAGGAAAAGTCAGCGGCGATGACGGCGAGATCACCGTCTTTGACACCACATCGCATCGCGTGCCGCTGAGCCTGCGCGGTCATCATGTCGTCATATCATCTGCCGACGCGAACGCGCGCCGTTCGATCGTGGAAGTCTACGATCTCTCCAACGACACCTCGGTCACCAGAGTAGCAGGCGGTGAAACGCCGGATGCAGCGACCTGGCAAACACACATCTCTCCCGGCGCGAGTGATTTCAAGGTCGGCCAGGGCGACATATCCGCTGGGGCGGTTTCATTTGCGAATGGAGTTGTGAGTGTGTTCGCGCCCCTCGCGCCGGGCATCAAGCAAATGTCGTTCTCTTACTCGTTGCCCGCGAAGTCCTTTCCACTCAAGCTGCCGCTGGAGAAAGAGACCGGCATTTACGAGATAATGATCGAGGAGAAGGCGGGCAGCGTTACCGGGCCACACCTGCGCGAAGTCGATGCTGTCACTGTCGACGATCGAAATTTCCGGCGCTTTCTCGCCTCCGACATGCCGGAGAATTCAGTTGCCCTCATCGATCTTCCGGCGCCGCCTACATCGCGAGCGATCGATCCACGATTCCTGGTTGCCATTACACTGGTGATCGGCGGCTCGATGGTGCTGGCGCTTGCGCAGGCGCTTCGCCGTAGATAGCTTCGCCAAACAATCGATCGCGGACGGGAGCCACGGAAACCGGTTCAACGCCGGTGCGGCCCCGCCACTGTATCGGGCAATAAACGCCGACTCGTAACGCCACTGGCTGCAGGAGCAGCTGGGAAGGTGAGTTGGACGGCCCGGAGCCAGGAGACGACTCATCGTCCGCGCCACTTTCGCAGAACCTCGGGGGAGGTCCTGGTGGCGGTCAGGCGCTTTGGCGCGTGCTCGTTGCGGGCATTCCTCTGGGAGGAGTGTCCGTTTTGTTTTCTCGTTCGCGTACCCGGCGGTTGTCTCTTTGCTTCGCGTTCGCGCTCGCAGCATGCGAGAAGACCGGCCGCGAACCAAGCGCGGCACACGATGACTTCGGCGATCCGATCCGTATGGGGGTGGCGCCGACGAGGATCGTTTCCCTCAATCCCGCCACCACCGAAATCCTTTTCACCCTCGGCGCCGGATCGAAGGTGATTGGCCGTACTCAGTACGACTTGTGGCCGGACTCAGCCCGGCTCGTGCCCGCGATGGGCGGCGGGATCAGCGTCAACGTCGAGGCGGTGCTTGGTACCCATCCCGACTTGGTGCTTCTCTACGCCAGCCAGGACAACAGATCGGCGGCGGATCGTTTGCGGGCCGCGGGCATCAACACCGTCTCGCTCAAAGTGGATCACATCTCAGATTTCCGCCGAACGACCCAGCTCCTCGGCGCGATCCTCCACGATTCGACGCGCGCGCGAATCGTAATCGATTCAGTGCAGCACACGCTCGACAGCGTGCGCCTCGCGACCAGGGACGCCCCCAAACCGAGCGTTTTCTGGCACATCTGGGATGCGCCGCTCATCACTATCGGCTCGGGCAGCTTCATGAGCGAGCTGGTGGACATCGCCGGCGCGAAGAACGTGTACGCAGATATCACCGGACCGTCGGGACCGATCAATCTCGAGGACGTCGCGCGGCGCGATCCCGACTTCATTCTCGCCGGCCCCATCGGCGCGCGGCAGATCGAAAGCGATCCGCGCTGGCGAATAGTTCGCGCCGCGCGAGACGGGAGGGTCTTGATAGTCGACACCATGTTGGTCGCCCGGCCGTCAGTGCGACTGGGAGAGGCAGCGGTATCGCTGGCGAGACTCCTGCACCCGGCACAATCGCGATGAGACAGTTCAGAGGCTGGTACTGGATGGCTCTTGTCGTAGTGCTGCTGCTGATCGCGATGGTCGCGGTCGCGCGGGGCGCTGTCTCCGTTTCCTTCAGTGCCGTCATAGATGCTCTGCACGGACGTGGAGACCCGACCGCAGTCGCGATAGTACGCGATCTCAGACTTCCTCGCATTGTATTGGGCGCGCTCGTTGGCGCCGGACTCGGGGCCAGCGGCGCGGCGCTTCAAGGCGCGCTTCGAAATCCGCTGGCCGAGCCGTACCTGCTCGGAGTATCCGGAGGGGCGGCGGTGGGAGCGGTGATCGCCTACGCCCTTGGGGCCACCAGCGACGCGCTGATCACGCTGGCCGCTTTTGGAGGCGCCATCGCGGCGGTGTTTGTTGCGCTCGGCGTCGCGCGCGTCGGCGGAAGAAGTGCGCGGGCAGACCTGCGCACCCTGCTCATTGCCGGTGTGATTGTCGGTGCTTTTGCTAACGCCGCCATCATGGTCGCCCTCGCGAATACTTCGCCTAACAACATCCGGGGCGCGCTGTGGTGGATGATGGGCTCTGCTGTCGACGCAAACTGGCAGCGGGTCGCGTGGCTGGCGGTGAGTGTCCTCGTGGCGGGTGGCTCACTCGTGTATTGGGCGCGGGAAATCGATGTCCTCTCACTAGGGGAAGACACCGCCGCGTCACTGGGTGTGCACGTCGAGCGCGCGGGGCGGCGAGCGTTCCTCCTCGCCGCGCTTTTGGCCGCCGCCACAGTCTCGGCCGCAGGACTCATCGGATTTGTTGGACTGGTCGTTCCTCATATCGCGAGAGGAATGGGGCTGCGCACCAACCGCCCGTTGATAATCGCTGCCGGACTGATCGGTGCGACGCTGGTAGTTGCTGCCGATCTCGCCGCACGAACGGTCGCTGCGCCAACCGAGCTGCCGCTCGGCGCAATCACCGCCCTACTCGGCGTCCCGTTTTTCCTGATCCAGCTGCGGCGAATCTCGTGATCGAGATCAAGGATCTGGTCGTCTCGTATCCCGGCGCGCGGAGAAATGCCGTCGATGGCGTGAGTTTCGTCAGCGCGCGCGGGAAGTTGACGGCGCTGGCCGGACCGAACGGCTCCGGGAAAAGTTCCATCGTGAAGGCCGTGCTCAAACGGGCCGACATCCAGCGCGGATCGGTTTCCATTGACGGGCGCGACGTACGGCTGTTGTCCTACGGCGAGTTCGCCCGAAAGGTCGCCGTGGTTCCGCAAAGAGAGGATTCGGCATTCCCGGTGCAGGTCCGGGAATACGTGGCGCTCGGCCGCTATCCGCATCTCGGTTTGTGGAGGGCGCCCTCGCGCGAAGACGAGGCGGCGGTGGTCGAGGCGTTGGCGCAGGCCGGCGTCGATGATCTCGCTGATCGCGATACCGACGCGCTCTCCGGCGGAGAATGGCAGCGAGTGCGCATCGCTCGCGCTCTGGCGCAAAAGGCTCCCGCACTAGTGCTCGATGAGCCCACGACCTTTCTCGATGTCGCGCACGAAATGGCGATCTTCGAGCTGCTCGCATCGCTGGCGCGCTCGGGATTGGCCGTCCTCCTCGTCAGCCACCAGTTGAATCTCGTCGCGCGCTTCGCGGATAAGATCGTTTTGCTCGCTCATGGAAAGGTGGCTACGAGCGGGTCGCCAGTCGAAGTCATGAACGCGGAACGACTCGAATCCATTTACGGGTGGCCAGTCGTCGTCACCCGCGACCCCGCTGTTGGAGCACCGGCGCTCGTTCCGCTTCGCCGTCCAATGCAGCTATGAACAACTCCTGACCAGGTCCACCATGAAACACTCATCAATGTTTGTCGCCCTGAGTTGCTTTTCTCTCGCAGTCGTCGATCACGCTGGCGCACAGTCGCCGGATACGGCGCAGCTCGGCACAGTGGTAGTCTCGGGCTCCAAGGTCCCCCGTCCAGCGGACGTGCTGACCCAGGCGGTGACCGTGATCTCCGGCGACGATCTACGCGCGCGCGGTGTGTCCCGAGTCTCCGATGCACTGCGCGAAGTGCCGGGCGCCGCCCTGGTTCAGAGTGGGTCCTACGGCGCGCTTACATCGCTATTTCTGCGCGGAGGCGAGAGCCGCTACACGAAAGTGCTCATCGACGGCGTTCCGGTTAACTCCCCCGGCGGCTACTTCGACTTCAGTCACCTGACCACCGATAACATCGATCGAATCGAGATCGTGCGCGGGCCCGCTAGCGTTCTCTACGGCGCCGATGCCGTGACCGGAATCGTCCAGATCTTTACGCGCCGGGCGGGCGCGCAGACGCGCGTATCGGTCGGTGCTCGCGGCGGGACCTATCACTCACTCGACGTCGATGGCGATGCCTCGGGCTCGAACAGGATGGGCGGCTTCTCGCTAGGGGGCGCGCATCACTCGACTGATGGCATTTTGCCTTTCAACAATCAGTATAAGAACGGGACCCTCAGCTCGAGCCTCTCGTTGGCGCACAGCGACGTCGGCGACGCCAGACTTTCAGCTCGCTATACCGCTGCTGAATTCCACTATCCCACCGACTTCACCGGACAACCGGTGGATAGCAATTCGTATCGCACCCAGCATCGGCTGAGCGTCGGCTTGGACGCGGGGCGAAACCTGAGCGCCAACATCCAGGCAAGGGTGCTGGCCGGCAGCAATGATGTCTCGGACCTCACCGAGGACATCGCCATGCCGTTTGGCTCGACGACGCCGCAGCATTCGGCGTTCAAATCGCGCGACTATCGGAGGAACGTCGAGGGACGGCTCGCGTTCTTCCTGCCGTCCAACGCTACGGTAACCCTCGGCGGAGCATAAGAGAAAGAGCACGAGAACAATGCAACTGGGTCAGGAGATGTCGGCTCCCCGACGACGCAGACAGACGCGTTCAGTGCCTCGCGCCACAGCGTCGCCTATTACACCGAGATACTTGGCGCGCCAGTCGACAGGTTTTCTTATACGCTTAGTGGGCGCGTTGACGACAACTCTGACTACGATCGATTTGCAACCTATAGAGTTGGCGCGAACCTGGAACTTCTTCCCGGGATCAGATTGCGCGCATCGATCGGCACCGCGTTCAACGCACCGGCGTTCAACCAGATGCGACCGACCCTCTACACCGTCGGTAGTCCCGGTTTGCGCCCTGAGAAAATTCGCTCGGCAGAACTCGGCATCGCCTCCAATTTTCGTCCCGATTTGATTCGGCTGAGCGCGAGCTACTTCGCCCAACGGTTTGCCGATCTCATTCAGTACGTGAATGGGCCCCCACCTTCATTCAAAGGAAGCTTTGCAAACCTGACGGCCGCGACCTCCGATGGCTTTGAGGCGGAGCTGCAGCTCACGCCGGTCACTGGCTGGCGGACGACGGCAAGCTACACACTCGTTACGCCCCGGGTCTCGGAGCTCGATCCCGGCCATCAGGGGAGCGATCGGGTTGGCGACGCGCTGCTTCGCCGCCCGAGCCATTCCGGAAGTGTCATGGTGTCATATGGCCGACCGTCGGGGCTCAGCGTCGGTACCGTCGTGACGTACGTCGGCAAAAGACCGGACCTCGACTTCGCGCAGTTCCCATCGCCGCGCGTCACGCTCCCCGACTATACGAAAGTCGATCTGTCGGCAGAACTACCGTTACCACAACTGGGCCCCGGCGGTTTCGCTCTGACAGCGCGGCTCGACAACGTTTTTGACAAGCGATACGAGGAGGTTTTGAATTTCGCCGCGCCGGGACGAACGGTTCTGATCGGCGGCCGCGCATCGGCGTTGTTTTGATGTCCGGCGGCCGTGCGCCGCGTGTTACATTCTCAGAGTGCCGCTGCTCCTCACCGAAGCGATCGTTCTTCACGCGTTCGACTATCTCGAGAGCTCACGCATCATTCGTCTCCTGACGAGAGAGGCGGGCGTGCAGTCCGCGCTCGCCAGAGGCGCTAGAAAGTCACGCGCCCGATACGGGTCTGCCCTCGACCTTTTCGCGGAGGGATCGGCCCAGCTCTATGTCAAACCGAACCGTGAGCTGCACAACCTGGCCAGCTTCGAGATCACCCGGTCCCGCGGCGAGCTGGCGGAGGAAGTGGGGCGCTTTACCGCAGCGTCGACGATCGCCGAACTCGCCCTCCGCTTCGCGGGCGAAGAAGGTAGTCCTCAACTATATGATACGGTGTCCGACGTGCTCGACCGAATCGCGCGTGCGGCACCTGAACAAACCATCAGCATTGGACTGGCGGGCTGCTGGCGCATCGTCTCAGTAGTTGGATTCACGCCGGAGTTATCCAGTTGTGCGCTGTGCCACACGCCGCTGCGCGACGCCGAGGACACGGTTTTCTCGCCGGCGGCGGGCGGCGTCGTCTGCCCAACGTGCAGTAGGACCGCTCGCGGTGGTCGTCGAATTCCCGGCTCAGCGCGCGCAGCGATGGCAGCATGGCTCGCCGGCGAAGACTCTGTGACGCTCTCCGACGCTGAGGGCAGATCGCATCAGCGGTTGCTGCGCGAGTTCCTCGACGCCCACATGCCAGACGACCGTCCGCTTCGTGCGTTCGCCGTCTGGGAGCACGAGCGCTGGACCGCAGCGTGATCATCGGTACCGCGGGCCACATAGATCACGGCAAAACCGAGCTGGTGAAGGCGCTCACCGGCGTCGACACCGATCGGTTGCCCGAGGAAAAGCGGCGCGGAATCACGATCGATCTTGGCTTCGCTCCGCTTATCCTCGATGGCGTCGGCACCGTCGGCGTGATCGACGTTCCCGGGCACGAGGACTTCGTGCGCAGCATGGTCGTGGGAGCAAGCGGCATCGACCTCGCGCTCCTGGTGGTTGCCGCCGACGAAGGCGTGATGCCGCAAACCCGCGAGCACATGTCGATTCTCAACCTGCTGCAGATCCCGCGACTGGTCGTGGCGCTTACAAAATGTGATCTCGTCGATGACGAGTGGCTCGCTCTCGTTCGTAACGACGTACTCGAATTGATTGAAGACTGCGCAAATCAAGCGATAGTTGCATGCTCGAGTCGCACCGGCGCCGGCCTCGAAGAATTGCGTCGTACCCTTGCCGACAGCCTGTCACACGGAAGCTCGCGCAATCACGACGACGTGTTTCGCCTTCCCGTGGACCGCGCCTTTTCCGTGAAGGGGACTGGGACGGTCGTAACCGGAACCGTGTGGAGCGGAGACCTTGCGATCGACGAAGGCATTCGGATTCTCCCGTCAGGCCGAGCTACGAGAGTGCGAAGAATCGAACAGCACGGACTGCCAGTAGGACAGGCACGCGCCGGCAACCGGGCTGCGATCGCGCTCACGGGTACGGAGCTGAGTGACGTTGCTCGTGGTGCCGTTCTGGTGCGCGATGCCCACTGGCAGCCGACATCGCTGTTCGAGGCGGTCCTCGTGCTCGACTCTGAATCAGCTGTAGGACTGACTCCGCGCAGCTGGCTTCGCCTGCATGCCGGCGCCTCAGAGGTAGGGGCGCGCATCGTCACTGCCGATCACACTGACGATGCGAACGTCAAACGGCTGGCGAGAGTAACGACGGATTCACCACTGGTGCTGCGCGGGGGCGATCGTTTCGTGCTCCGACTTCCAGCGCCGCTAAGGACGATCGGTGGCGGAGTCGTTATCGATCCGTACGCCCGTCGCCGCCCACTCCCTCGCCGCTCCGTCGCTGAGCTCGATCGACTGGCGACGAGCCCGCTTGACCGGTTGAGCTTTGTGTTGGCGTCGCAAGCGAGTCGCGGAGTTCGCATCGCCGATATCCCCGTTCGGGTCGGCTGCGCGCCGGCCGCAGTCGGGGACATCGTCGAACAGACAGGCGCCTACAGCGGAAGGCACAACCTTTTCCCGCCCGAAGCTGTCGAACAGGTAATGGCAAGCGTAAGAAGAATCGTCGCAGAGTATGAAATAAAATCCCCCCTCGCCCTCGGCGTCCCAGCGCAGACGGTGCGGGAAGGCGTGCGGGCCAACGAAGAATTGGCGGACATCTCGATTCGGGAAATGGAGCGGGATGGCGAGATCGAGTCTCATGGCCCGCTCCTTCGTCGCCTGGGATGGGCTCCGTCCCCGACTGACGGGGATCTGGAGGCGAGTAACCATCTGGCGCATGATATTTGCGCTGGCGAGCAAGAGCCGCCGAGTGTTGGAGAGTTGGTTTCGCGTTACGGCAGCTCGGTTCCCGCTTTGCTTCGATTTCTGGAGCGGCAGGGGCGAATCGTCCAGGTGGAGGCCGATCGCTATTACGACCGAAAAGCGCTAGACCACATGATTGCACGACTCAAAGGGAAGCTGGTCCCGGGACAGGTTTACGTCCCGGCCCAGCTTCGAGATGTGCTCGGATTCTCGAGAAAATATCTCATCCCGTTTCTGGAGTTTTGCGATCGAAGCGGAGTTACGGAAAGGCGGGGGGATGGCCGGATTTTGAGGGAAACACCTGGGATTCTGCTTGACACTTCTCGAGCTCATTCGTAAGTTCGCGCCAGAGAACAAATGTCCACATTGGTAGGAGTTAGCGTCTAGAGACCCTGGCGGGCGCTGTTTGTAGTGCTCGTGCTCGGCGCGTTCATGCCAAGTCGTTCGGCGGCCCAGGGGGTGTCAACCCAGACCGGCGGAGGACAAGGCGCCGGTTTACAAGTTCTGGGACAGAACTTTCCCAACCCGGTCAATCAGGACACCCGGATTCCGTTTAACGTCGGCGATGCGCAGGTATGTACGGATGCGGGACGTCAGCACCGCGTAAGTCTGAAGATCTATAACCTCCTGGCGCAGCTGGTAGCTGTTCCTGTACTGCAGGGCGGCGTCGGGAACGCCGCGGGAGGCGAGCCGCTGGATGGTCAGCTATTGACGTGCGGCGCGTACGTGGCGTACTGGGACGGCAAGAATTCGCAGAGTGGAGAAGATGTGGCGTCGGGCATTTACCTCTATCGGCTCGAGCTCGATGGCAAGCCCTTCGTCAAGAAAATGATCGTTAGAAAATAGAGTCTGACACTACTGAGACCCGACTGGCAAATTGCCAGTCGGGTCTCTTTCATTTCGTCTATCATGTATGCCAGGTTGGCGGACTTTATGCGGCACTCCCGTTGCACCCGTATCGGCGTTCGTGAATCTGCCTAACCAGGCGCCGCCTCCATGATCAATCCCGATCGCCTCACCGTAAAAGCGACCGAAGCTCTCAACGAAGCCGTCGATCTGGCGCGACGCGCCGGCAATCCGCTCGTTTACGATCTTCATTTGCTGATGGCGCTGCTGACACAAGACGAAGGGATCGTCGTGCCCATTTTGCAGAAGTTAGGGGTCAGCGTCGCCCAGCTTCGTGAGTCGGTCGGACGGGAGATGGCCCGCTTCCCTAAGCAATCGAGCGCGCAACCCACGCTCTCGCGGGAGCTCAATCAAGTCTTCGATAAAGCGGAAGCAGACGCGCGCGAGCTGGGCGACGAGTTCGTCTCCACCGAGCACTTTCTGCTCGCTCTCTCCAATGTCAAAGGTACCGAGAGCAGAAACCTTCTCAACGGCGTCGGCGCAACGCACGAGGCTCTTCTCGAAGCATTGCAACAGGTGCGCGGCTCGCACCGCGTCACCGATCAGACTCCAGAGAATCAGTACCAGGCTCTGCAGCGCTATACCCGCGACCTTACGGACGCCGCTCGCAAGGGCAAGCTCGATCCGGTAATAGGACGCGACGAGGAAATACGGCGCGTCATTCAGGTTCTTTCGCGCCGCACGAAAAACAATCCGGTCCTTATCGGCGAGCCTGGAGTTGGCAAGACGGCCATCGCCGAGGGACTCGCGCAGCGCATCACCAACGGCGACGTGCCCGAGGGGCTCAAGAACAAGCGACTCGTCGCTCTGGACCTTGGTGCTCTCATCGCTGGTGCGAAATTCCGCGGCGAATTCGAGGAGCGGCTCAAAGCCGTATTAAAAGAAATCACCGAAGGCGAGGGCAAGTTCATTGTCTTCATCGACGAGCTCCATACCATCGTTGGAGCCGGCAAAGCCGAGGGATCGATGGATGCTGGCAACATGTTGAAGCCGATGCTTGCTCGGGGCGAGCTGCGCGTCGTTGGCGCGACCACCCTCGATGAGTATCGCAAGAACGTCGAGAAGGACGCCGCGCTCGAGCGCCGCTTCCAGCCCGTTTACGTCGGCGAGCCCAGCGTCGAGAGCACCATCGCGATTTTGCGCGGACTCAAGGAACGCTACGAGTCGCATCACGGCGTAAGAATTACCGACGGCGCCATCGTTGCAGCTGCCACCCTTTCTAATCGCTACATCGGCGACCGCTTTCTACCCGACAAGGCAATCGATCTCATCGACGAGGCAGCGTCACGCCTGCGTATCGAGATCGACTCGATGCCCCAGGAGATCGACGAGGTCGAGCGGCGCATCACTCAGCTCGAGATCGAGCGCCAGGCGCTGCAGAAGGAAAAGGACAAGGCATCGCGCGATCGTCTCAAGGCGCTAGAACGGGATCTCGCCGAATTGCGGGAAGAGTCCGCCGGCATGAAGGCGCAGTGGCAGCAGGAGAAAGAAACGCTGGGCGCTGTCGGCAAGATCAAGCAGCAAATCGAGCAGGCTCGAACCGACGCCGAGCGCGCCACACGCGCCGGCGATCTGCAGAAAGCGGCCGAGATTACTTACGGACAGATTCCCCAGCTCGAGCGCCAGATGCGTGAAGCCGAGCAGAAACTTGCCAGCAAGCAGGGCGGTGGAGCGCGTTTCCTCAAAGAAGAAGTCACCGCCGAGGACGTCGCCGAGATTGTTTCCAAGTGGACGGGAATTCCAGTCGCGAAAATGATGGAGGGTGAGCGCGAGCGTCTCACCAAGCTCGAAAAGGAGCTATCACGGCGGGTGATTGGACAGGACGAAGCCGTGGAGGCGGTCGCCAATGCTGTCCGTCGGTCACGCGCCGGACTGCAGGATCCAAATCGGCCGATTGGGTCGTTCATTTTCCTCGGCCCGACCGGTGTCGGCAAAACCGAGACGGCGCGTGCGCTCGCAGAATTCCTCTTCGACAACGAGCAGGCGATGGTGCGCATCGACATGTCCGAGTACATGGAGAAGCACGCTGTCGCCCGGTTGATTGGCGCGCCGCCAGGCTATATCGGCTTCGAGGAAGGAGGGCAGCTCACCGAGGCTATTCGTCGCCGTCCCTATTCCGTCGTCCTGTTCGACGAGATCGAGAAGGCACACCCGGATGTGTTCAACATCTTGCTGCAGATCCTGGAGGATGGCCGTCTCACGGACGGCCAGGGCCGAACCGTTGATTTCCGCAACACGGTCATCATCATGACCTCGAACCTGGGCAGCCACCTGCTACAGGATCCCAACCTGTCGGAGACGGACAAGCAGCGCTTGGTGCTGGAGACGGTGCGGCAGAACTTCCGCCCGGAATTCCTCAACCGCGTCGACGAGATCATCATCTTCAAACCGCTCAGCCGCGAACAGATCAAGTCGATCGTCGACATCCAGCTCGAGCGACTGCGGAAGCGGCTGGCGGAGCGGCGGATCAGCCTTCAGCTCACCCCGGTGGCCCTGGAGCTGATTGCGAACGAGGGATACGACCCGACCTATGGGGCTCGGCCGCTCAAGCGCGTCATCCAGCGCCGAATTCAAGATCCGCTGGCGATGGCCATTCTGGACGGCAAGTTCGGCGAAGGCGACACCGTCGTGGTCGACGCCGAAAAGGGCGAGCTCATCATGCGCAAGGCGGGCCGGCCGGAGGCCGCGGCAGTCGCCGCGTCATAAGGCCCCACCGCGCTCGCGGCTCAGTACAATAGCCGAGCGCTGTCAAGCCGCCTTAGCTCAGCGGTAGAGCAATGGTTTCGTAAACCATCGGTCCGGGGTTCGAATCCCCGAGGCGGCTTTCCTAATTGCCGGCCTCGACGGTGCACGGAACAGGCCGCCGGACCGCATCTTGGACTGGACAATGCCGGTCGGCCCACCGGATCAGGGCCTGGAGCTGCCCAGCCGCAACGCCTCCGATCCGGACCCGTGCCCGCGAGCTCAACGGTCCGGCGGGAACCGAATCGTCAATGCCGAGAATTCCGCGGTCATCCGACTCGCTATCGACCACGACCTCGATGCGACCTGGCACCTGCCCCTGCTCCGCGGCCCGCATCGCGATGAGGGTAGCAAGGCAGCTGGCCTGGGCGGCCCGAAGCAGCCAACCTGGGGACGGCGACCCCTCCGCGCCACCAATTGACTTTGGCATGTCCGTACGGATTGACAGGCCCTGCGGCCCGTGGACCGTCACGGCAAGGCCGTCTTCCAAGATGGCGGTTGCGGGGCTATCTGTGTATCGGGCTTCATCGGGGTGCGCTTTTAGATAGGCCACGGCGTTCCCAATTGCATCTCGGATGCTCGTGTTAGACATGTTTACCTCCCTGAAGGCCCTGAGCTTTGTGGATTGGCGGCCCTGCCGGCTTCAAACCGGATCGTATCGAGCGGTTCGACGGTGGTGGCCCTTGACTAGACTTCGTCGGTGCGCAGCATCTCGGCGATGACCGCGCGAAGGCTGGCAGTCTCCCGCCAGCGATTGGCCGGTGAGACCGGCAAATCGAGTGCCGATGGCATCTTCGATGTCGTCAAGGATCTAGGCTTCCTGCAACT
>QHUA01000150.1 GCA_003221805.1 Gemmatimonadota bacterium | reverse complement strand
CGATGATGGGCGGAACCGGCGCGCCCGTTGAGAGCTTGCCGAGCGATATCAGAACGTTGTTGTTCGTCGAGCCGGCGAAAGTCAGGTCGAAGCCTGCCCTATCCAGATCGAGAACCTTGGCGGTGACCACATACTCGTTCCCCGTGTTGCTGACCGTGCCCAGGTTCTGGAATTGTGTCGTAGTCAGGCCGAGCGACGGCGGCAGCGGTACGGCGATCAGAAGGTCGTCCGTGCGCTTGTTGTAATGCGTCATCTCGAGCCCGATGCGCTCGCCGAAGAATCCAGCGTCAAAACCGATCTCGGTTTCCCTGGAACGCTCCGGTCGCAGATTCGGGTTACCCGTTCCGCCGACTACGATGCCTGCCTGGTCAGTCCCGCTGACGGTGACCGTCTGGGCGTTGAAGAAGGTGATCGCGTCGCGGAAGTTGGGCTTCTGACCCGATCTTCCGTTCGCCGCGCGCAAACGCAGTGAATTGAAGAAGTTCGTTTTTGGGAAGAACGACTCTTCGTTCACTACCCACGAAAGTGTGACCGAGGGATAGTTGATGCTGCCGAAGTTTTGGCCGAAAGCGCTGTTCTTGTCATTGCGGACGGCGCCACTCAGGAAAACCCTGTCCCTGAACGAGAGATCTTCTCTGATCAGCCGACTCGCCGTCTTGTTGTCGGTGTTGGTCTCGGAGACGGCAAATCGCGCCGTCGTGCCACTGAGCGACGTCGTGCCGGAGAGCAGCTTGGCGCCGAACGCCTGAGTGCCGCGAATCAGCTCCTTGTTGAACAGGCCACTGACTTTGGTGGTGGACTTGATTCCACTAAACGGCGCAAATGCCGCCGACAGCGTCGCGTTCGCGCTGTAGTTGTAGATCGAGTACGGGTTGGATGTTCGCTGGCCGTCGGGTAGCGATCCAAAGAATACCTTGTTGGGTGGGACGACTTCGTTGTCGTACCGATTCAGGTAGTCGAGACCGGCGACAACAGTTGCCGTCAGCCACGAGAGCGGCTGATAAGAAGTGTTCAACGAATTCTCGAACCGATTTACATCCTGGTGCGTATTGATCGCGTAGATCGCCTGCGGCACTTGTCCGCTGAGGTATCCGTGGGCGCCAACGTCCGGCGGGCCCCCCGGGTTGTCGTCAAACGCATTGCCAAGCAGCCCCGATGAAACGATTCCCAGCACGTTGTTGTCGTTTTGCGGCAGCCGGGTATGCGCGGCTAAATAGCTCGTTCCGAGCTGAACGTTCCAGTTGTCGCGCAGCTGCGCCGACAAGTTTGCCCGGCCCGACGCGCGCTGGTCCTGACTGATCTCAAAAACTCCCTGCTCGCGATCGAAGTTGCCGGACACGTAGTAGGTAATCTGGTCGCTCCCGCCCGCAACACTGGCGCCGTAGGCGCCACGATGTCCGTTGATGAAAGGGCTGTACGAAACCAGCGGATTGAAAATGAGCAGCGAGTCCGGATTTGGCGTGCAGAGCGCGCGTGTCTGACTGTCGAGGGTGCAGGCACGCCGCGATCCGTTCGCGTTTCTTTCGTTCGCGACGCGGAGATAGTTGGCTGGATAATCAGTGACGTCTCTGATCGTGCCGCCCTCGACGAATGTCGTCCACCGTGGTCGTCCCGACCGTCCACGCTTGGTGGTGATCTGAATGACTCCGTTGGCGGCCGCCGTTCCGTACTGCGCCGCCGCGGCGGGACCCTTCAGAACTTCGAATGTCTCTACGTCTTCGGGGTTGATGTCATTGAGCCGCGACGGCACCTGGCCGCCAACTCCGATCGTCGTCGAACCGGTAGTGCCGCTATTGCCGACGTTGTTGTTGAAACGAATTCCGTCGATCACGATCAGCGGCTCATTGGTCAGCGAAATGGACGCCGCTCCACGGATCCGGATTCTGGATGCCGTGCCGACCGTTCCACCGGCCTGTTGCACATCTACGCCCGGTACTTTGCCCGAGAGCAATTGACTCACGTTTTGGGCGCTGGCGATCTGTTCCGCTTGCGGCTGCAGCGTCGATACTGCGGATCCGATTTCGCGTTTCCGCTCCTGCTCTCCGGTGGCTGTCGTCACCACCTGCTCGAGGCTGATGGCGGCCGCCGCGAGGGTGAAGTTGGCCTCCGCCGTTCCGCCCGACGTTACATCGACCGTCTGACTCGATGCCTGATAGCCGAGTCGCAGCGCACGCACCTGGTATTGCCCGGGACGCATCGCTGCAATTCGATATCGACCGTCGTCACCAGTGACGGCACCGCGTGTGGTGCCGACAACCTGGATTTGCGCCGATGCGACGGGAGCGTTCGAAGCAGCGTCGATGACGCGCCCGCTAATTGTCCCCGCGTCTTGCGCGCGAACAGTAGAGACGATGCTCGTAAGCAACACCGCCACCGCCGCGCAGGAATGGAACAACCTTCGTACATGTTGGTTCATACCGCCTCCGATTCATTTCCCCGGGTGAGGAATCGCAACGCGGCGAGTTGCCGCGCCGCACTTTCAACGACAACGCGAGTGCGTCGTCGTGCAAAGTCGGACGGACGTGCGGGAGACGGAGTGGATGGAATTTCGAGCCGAATCGGACGGTTGATGCCGGCATCGTGTGGATCCCCTAGCTTTGTAGAACCACTGCTAGCGGGCGGCGACTCGAAATCGCTCTGCCACTCTGCGATCAGTGACCGCCATCACCCGACGGTCCTGAACTGCAGGCGTCTGGTCCCAACCCCCGATCAAGCAAAGCGACCGAGGAGGTAGCAGTCCCGCCTATCAGGTGCGTAGTCTAGCCATGTGCTCGGACAGGTCAAGGGTCTGGCGTGCCACTTCGGCGAGTGACCTCTTTTTGTCGGCCACTCGCCGACAAAACGGCGTGAGATTACGGGCCGCTTACGCCAACCCATTGTCTCAGCGCCACGAACGGTTGCTTCGGATTCGACTTCGCCAGTCCGATGATCCGCCCGATAGTCCGCTTTAGATCGCGCCCCTCTTTCTCATAAATGAGATCGAACACATCGAGATCAGTGGCATAGACTCGACGGGCGAGCAGCGCCGCGTTGTTCAACTGCACTCTCTGCGCATAAACCGGATTGATCGTCTTGAGCTGCGGCGCAATCTCATTCACCAGCGCGACCCGCGTGTGCGCGTAGACGCTATCACGAGCGGCGATCCTCGCCCCCTTGTCAGACGGATGGATGCGATACGCAGAGTCGAGCGATGAAATCACCCGCGTCCAGAACTTCGCCAGCAGCTTGTCGTCTTCCCACTCTGCATCGGCCTTGGCTGCCGCCGCTTCCTGTCCCCGAGATCTGAAAAAAGCAGCCGAGCCGCGCGCTCCGACGAACATCGCAAAGGACTCGTTGAATGGGACTTGACCGGACGCGTAAAACGTGTTGTGCGTCAGCTCGTGGATCACGGTGTTGGCGAGGTCGATCGAATCACCCTTCAGCGTCGTGTTCAACAACGGATCGTTGAAGAAACCGAGTGTGCTGAACGCGTCGGATGGTCGGACGTAGACGTCGAGGCTGTCGTCGTAGAGATGCTTCGCCTCTTTTTTGGCCGCGGCGAAATCGAAATAACCTTTGTACGGCACGCGCCCAACGATCGGAAACCACCAGGTGTAGGCCTTCAGGGTGTCTCGATAAGCCGCCGAGACAACCAGGACTAGAGTGTCATGATCTAGCCGCGAATATGTCGTGAAACTGTCTTTAGTTCTAAGCTTAAGGCTGTCTTTTGCGTACTGACGGGCCGCCAAAACCACCTTCAGCTTCGCGCGCGCGTCCTGCGGCGTCCTCGGATCGGCGATGATCTCAGAAATCGGCTGGCGCCGGCTCAAAATCTTAGCCTCTTCCCACGCCCCTCGACTGAGGTAACAGGCTGTGGGAGCAGAGATTAGGACCAAAACGGCCAGACAAACCGCTATCGCGAGGATACCGCGTCGCATATTCTTATCATGTGTCTTTCGTCCATCTCCATTGCCACTCAGAATACTCCCTCCTCGACGGCGCCAACCGGATCGACGACCTCATCAGCAGAGCTCTCGAGTTCGAGCAGCCTGCCCTCGCTATAACCGATCACGGTAACCTTCACGGGGCGTGGGAGTTCCAGGAGAAAGCCAAAAAGGCGGGTCTCAAGCCGATCATCGGCATGGAGGCCTATGTTGCCCCCGGTGACAGACGAGCCCGCGATCGCGTCGGCGGCGACCGGGGCAAGCCCTATTTCCATCTCGTCCTGCTCGCCCAGAACTCGACCGGGTACAAGAATCTAGTCAAGCTGTCATCCCTCGCCTACACGGAAGGGTTCTACGCGAAGCCGCGCATGGATCGCGAGCTGCTCGCCAAATACAACGAGGGAATCGTCGTCTCGTCCGCCTGCATGGCCGGCGAGATTGCCCACCACCTGCTGCTTGAAGAGTATGACCAGGCTCGGAGCGTAGGTTCATGGTACGCCGACGTATTCAAGGATCGATACTACCTCGAGGTCCAGGCCCACGATTCGGAGAACCAGGCGACGCTCAATCGCCGCGTCTTCCAGCTCGCGCAGGAGTTGAATCTCCCCGTACTCGCGACCAACGACGCGCACTTCCTCAATCGCAGCGATCACGACGCCCACGACATCCTCCTCTGCATCGGACTCGGCAAGGATTTCTCCGACAACAATCGGATGCGCTACGACGAAGGCCTCTACTTCAAGAGCGCCCCCGAGGTCGCCGAGTCGTTCCCTGGCCGCAGCGACGTCCTCGAGAACACGCTGAAGATCGCCGACGAGACCGGGATTCAGTTCTCCAAGCAATACAAGGTTCCTTCATTCCCCCTGCCAGCCGAGGTCGAGAGCGAAAACGAGCTTCTCATCCGGCTGGCTGAGGAAGGTGCCAGAAAGAGGTACGGCGCAGAGCTGCCGGCAAACGTGCGTGAGCGCCTCGACTACGAGCTCGGCGTCATCACGAAAACCGGCTACGCCGGTTACTTCCTCATCGTCGCCGACTTCATCAATGCCGCGCGCGAAAGAGGAATTCCGGTTGGCCCCGGTCGAGGGTCGAGCGCCGGCTCGATCGTCGCCTACTCGCTCCAGATCACCAACATCGATCCGCTCAAGTTCGATCTGCTGTTCGAGCGCTTCCTCAATCCGGAGCGTGTTTCGATGCCCGACATCGACGTCGATTTCTGCTTCGAGCGTCGCGGCGAGGTGATCGAGTACGTCCGTCAGAAGTACGGTCGCGACTCAGTGGGCCAGATCATCACTTTTGGAACTTTGAAATCAAGGGCGGCCATCAAGGACGTTGGCAGAACCTTGGGCTTCACCCCGTCCGAGACTGACTACCTCGCCAAGCTAGTTCCCAATCATCCGAACTTCTCGCTCACGGTCAAGGAAGCGATCGAGCGCATTCCGGAGATCCGTGAGTTCTACACGACGCGCAAGGACGACGGCCGCGAAGTAAAGGAGCGCAAGGAGCGCTACCGCCAGCTGCTCGATTACGCGATGAAACTCGAGGGACTCTCACGACATGCGGGCGTGCATGCTGCCGGCGTCGTCATCGCGCCCGGTCCGCTCGACGAATACGTCCCCATTTGCACCCAGCCATCGAAGGGCGCCGGCACCAACGGCAACGAGGATTCCGTCGTCGTCACCCAGTACGACATGAACGCGCTCGAGCACGCGGGCATGCTCAAGATGGACTTCCTTGGCCTGACCACTCTTACGGTCATCAGCGACACGCTCCGCTCCATCAAGGAGCGCACTGGATCCGCGCCCGACCTCGACTCGCTCGATCTCAACGACGTCGAGACCTACAGGATGCTCCGCGCCGGCAGAACCGTTGGCGTGTTCCAGTTCGAATCGCCGCTCGCCACCGACTTGCTCAAGGGGATGCGGGCTGATCGCTTCGACGATCTCGTGGCGTCGAACGCGCTGATGCGCCCCGGTCCACTCGACGCGGGCATGCATCGCGTCTATATGAAGCGCAAGCGCGGAGAGGAGCCGGTCAGCTACATCCTGCCCGAGCTTGGGCCGATCCTCGAGAGCACCTACGGCGTCATCACCTACCAGGAGCAGGTGATGAGAGTAGCGCAGGTCCTGGCGGGCATATCGCTCTCGGAAGCAGACGTGCTGCGCAAAGCCGTCGGTAAGAAAGACGCGGAGCTGATTCGGATCGAGCTCGGCAAGTTCATCGAGAAGTCCGTGGCCCGCGGGCACAATCGCGAGGCGATCGAGGAGATTGCCAGCCAGATCGAGACGTTCGGCCGCTACGGCTTCGTCAAGTCGCATTCGGTCGCCTACTCGATCCTCTCCTATCACACCGCCTGGCTCAAGACGCACCACCCCGCTGATTTCATGGCGGCGCTCCTGTCGTCGCAGATCGGCGACACCGACAACGTCGTCAAGTACATCAACGAGGCGCGGCAGCTCCACGTCCCCGGTGCCAAGGAACCCGGTCTCGAGATTCTTCCGCCCGATGTGAACGAGTCCGGCTACAAGTTCACCGTCGTCGGCGACACCAAAATCCGTTTCGGGCTCGGCGGAATTCGCAACGTCGGCCGCACCGCGATCGATTCAATCATCGCTGCGCGGAAGAAGGATGGGCCGTTCCGCTCGCTCTTCGAATTCTGCGACCGCATCGATTTGCGCATCTGCAACAAGCGCGTCCTCGAAGCGCTGGTTCAGGCTGGCGCGATGGATTCGCTCGGTGGACACCGCGCCCAGTTAGCTGCTGCGCTCGACCTGGCAATTCGCGAGGCGTCGCTGAAGCAGGAAGACTTGCTGACTGGTCAGGCATCTCTCTTTGGTGCGCCGGCCGGCGAAGCTGAGAGGGCGGAGACGACGCACACACTTCCCAATGTCCAGCCGTGGACCGAATCAGAGCGGTTGGCGAAAGAGAAAGAGATACTCGGCTTCTACATCTCCGGGCATCCATTGGAGCGATTCCGCACCGAAGCCGAGATCTTCGCTACGCACACCGTCGCCGACCTCGGCCACTGGCGCCCCGAGCTGATGACGCTCTCCGTCGTCGTCACCAGCATTAAGCGGCAGATCAGCAAGAGGAGCGGCTCCGAGTTCGCGCGTCTCACCATCGAGGATTTCTCGGGATCCGCCGAGGTGCTGATCTTCCCCGAGAAGTGGGCCACGCTCAGTGATCAGATCAGGACCGACGTCCCGATGCTGCTCAGGGGGGCCTACCCGCGCCGTGACGAGAGCGCGGACAATCCGTCGTTCATTGTCGAATCGGCAACGAAGCTGGCGGAGATGCGTACTAATGGACAGGTGACGGTTGCAATCGAGTTGGCCAAGGGCGCATACTCGGGCGATGTGATGTCCGACGTGCGCGCGATTGCGGAGACTTATCCGGGCTCCGCGCCCTTGGAGTTCAGATGGAGCGACGGCACCGGGACGCAGGCGCGCTTGCGCTCCCGGTCGCTGACTTTGGCGGCGGATGGTGCGGCGCTGAACGCTCTGCGTAATATTCTTGGCGAGTCTTCCGTTCGACTAAAACGGGGGAGCTGACTAGTGGCATCAGCAACACAGCTTGAATTCGAGAAGCCGATCGCCGAGCTGGAGCGGCAGATCGACGAAATCAAGAAGACTGCCGGCGACAGTCAGCTAAGCGTAGCAGAGGCCATCGAGCCGCTGGAGCGCAAGCTCAACGACCTGCGCGAGGAAGTCTACAAGAACCTCACTCCCTTCCAGCGGGTGCAGGTCGCGCGCAACCCGAAGCGACCCTTCACCGCCGATTAAATCAAGCTCGCCTTCACCGATTTCATCGAGCTCCACGGCGATCGTGCCTTTCGCGATGACGCCGCGATCATTGGCGGCTGGGCACGACTCGACGACGACACCATAATGGTGATCGGGCACCAGCGCGGCCGCGATACCAAGGAGCAGTTGAGGCGCAACTTCGGGATGCCGCATCCGGAAGGCTATCGTAAGGCGCTGCGGCTGATGAAGCTCGCCGAAAAATTCCACGTGCCGGTAGTCACGTTCATCGACACCCAGGGCGCGTGGGCTGGACTTGGCGCCGAGGAGCGCGGGCAGTCGGAAGCGATCGCGCGCAACCTGTACGAGATGAGCCAGCTTCAGGTCCCCATCGTCGCGACTGTCATCGGCGAAGGCGGATCGGGCGGTGCGCTCGCACTCGGCGTTGCCGATCGGGTGCTGATGATGGAGAACGCGGTTTACTCCGTGATCTCGGTGGAGGGCTGCGCGGCGATCCTCTGGAAGGACGCTAAGAGTCCGGAAATGAGGGAGAAAGCGGCTACCGCGCTGCGCATCACCGCGCCGGAGCTGCTCGAACTGAAGGTCGTCGACGAAGTGGTTCCCGAGCCGAAGGGCGGCGCCCACGCCGATCACGAGACCGCGGCGAAGTCGCTGCAAGGGGCTTTGATCAAGAACCTCGAGGAGTTGCGCAAGATGCGCCCGGAGAAACTCGTGCGGCGGCGCCGGCAGAAGTTCCTGCGTCTGGGCGCGTGGACGGAGTAAGCGGTGGCGCACCTCGTCGAAGTCGCCTTCAAGGGCAACCGTAAGGAATTCTTTCTCTGGGACTATCCCGATCCGCCACCGCTGCACGCGGCGGTGATCGTTGATGTCGAGCGCGGGGAAGATCTCGGCTACGTCCATTCCCTCGGTGATCTGGCTCAAAAGCGAAACGGTGGCTGCTCACACGGCTGCGGTAACTCGCTCCCCGAGCGAAAAGCGCTCCGACTCGCCAGCGAGAGGGATCGCGGCCAGTCGAAAGATCTCGACCGGCTTAACGAGGAAGCACGCCGCAAGGCGATGGAGCGTGTCCGCGCCAACAATCTGGGAATGAAGCTCTCCGACGCCGAGTGGCAGTGGGATCGCAAAAAGCTGACGCTCTATTTCACCGCCGATAAGCGCGTCGATTTCCGGAACCTGGTGCGCGATCTGGCATCACTGTTTCGCACGCGCATCGAGCTAAAACAGATCGGCGTCCGCGACGAAGCGAAGAGATTGGATGGCATTGGCCGCTGCGGCCGCCAGTACTGTTCCGCGTCGTGGCTCCCCGAGCTCCGGCCCGTCAACCTCGGCGTCGCCAAGGATCAGCGACTCTCACTCAATCCTTCGCAGATCTCGGGAGCGTGCGGGCGGCTGATGTGCTGCCTGCGCTACGAGCACGAGTTCTACGTCCAGAGTCGCAAACGCTTCCCCAAGGAAGGCAAGATCGTGGCGACGAAGCTCGGCGAAGAGAAAGTCGTCAGCGTCGACATTTTCCGCGAGCGCATTGTGTTGCGAGGGGTAGAGGGCGACATGCGTACCGTTTCGCTGGCAGACTACAAGCAGGAGACGGAGCAGGCTGGTGCACCCGCTCTCGTCACGAATGGCGAGGAAGAGGAGGCACCCGAAGCCATTCGGCCAGAGGAGATTTCTCCGGAGTTGATGTACACTGCCGAGCATCCTGTCTTCGTCCCGCGCGCGAACGTTTCGGCGCCGGCGCCGAACGGGAATGGGAACGGCAATGGCCATGGGCCAGGTAACGGCCGCGATCACGAGAGCTCTGGTCGGAGACGGCGCGGGAGACGCGGCGGGCGCCGCGGGCGTGGTGGCGAGGATCCGAATTCATCAGGCGGCCAATAATTGGCCAAGTACTACCTCACTACCGCGATCGATTACGCCACTGCTGATCCGCACCAGGGTCACGCATTCGAGAAAATCGGCGCTGACGCCATCGCCCGCTATCATCGACTCAAGGGGGACAACGTCCATTTCCTGATCGGGATGGACGAGCACGGCCAGAAAGTCGCGCAGACCGCCGCCGAGCGAAAAGTGTCGCCACAGGAGCTGGTCGACGCCGTCGCCGAGAGCACCGAGGAGATCTGGGGACTGCTCGGCATCTCCTACGATCAGTTTATCCGGACGACCGACCCCGCCCACAAGGCGGGCGTAAGACGGTTGATGGAGCAGATCTTCGACAACTCGCCCGATGACTTCTACGAGAAGGCCTACGAGGGGTGGTACTGCGTTGGCTGCGAGTCGTTCAAGAACGACAACGAAATCGTCGACGGCAAATGCATCCTTCATCCAACACGCGTTCTCGAGTGGGTCGAGGAGAAGAACTGGTTCTTCCGTCTGAGCGCTTACACCGATCGCATCAGGAAGCTCGTCTCAACCGAGGAGTTCCTGCAGCCGAAATCGCGTCGTAACGAGATTCTTTCGCTAATCGACTCCGGGCTGGAAGACGTCTCGGCAAGCAGGAGCCGGTTCTCGTGGGGAGTGCCCTTCCCGCGCAAAACAAGCAGCGGCGAAGAGCAAACTACATACGTCTGGTTCGACGCCCTGCCCAACTACCTGACCGCGACGGGATTTCCGAATCCGGATTACGAGCAACTGTGGCCGGCCGACCTGCACATCATCGGCAAAGACATTACACGCTTTCACGCCGTGCTCTGGCCGGCGATGTTGATGGCGGCGGGGATTTCCGTCCCCAAACGGATATGGGTTCACGGGTGGGTACTCGTCGGCGGTTCCCGAGCGAGCAAGTCTGCCGGCGGCAACCTCGATCTGCGCGAGTCCATTGCGCGATACGGCCCGGATGCTTTCCGCTATTTCCTTCTCCGCGAAGTTCCGTTCGATGGCGACGGAAATTTTTCCTGGGAGAGATTCGAGGAGCGCTACAATGCCGACCTCGCCAATGCGCTGGGGAATCTTGCCAGTCGCACGATCTCGATGGTCGAGAGATACTGCGACGGAGTTGTTCGTTCGGGCCCAAAGGATTTCTGCTCCACGAGGCGCTGAAGGCGGTGTGGCAGACGATCTCGCGCGGCAACGAGTACGTGGACCGCCAGGCACCCTGGAAGCTGGCCAAGGATCCAGCGAACCGTGCCGCGCTGGAGAGCACGCTGGCCACCTTGGTGCGGCAGCTCGCGCGGCAGGCACTATATCTCTTCCCCTTCATGCCGGGGAAATCAGAGGAGCTGTGGAAGGCGCTCGGCGCGCCTGACTCAGCGGGTGAGATGAGATTCGACCGCCTGGCGACGCTCGATGCGAGCGGATGGAAAGTTCAGAAGGGCGCCCCGCTCTTTCCGAAAACGGAGCCCGCACCAGCCGCATAAAAGAAAGGGGATCGCTGCAAAGCGATCCCTTTCTTATTCAAAGCGCAAATTGCGCTACTGCTTCGTCGTGATGGCGATCACGCCGGTAAGACTGTGCGTGCCGTACTTCGCGTTTGCCTCCGAGACTCTGTAGAGCCGGATCATCGCAATCTGTGCCGCCGGGATGCTCGAAAGAGTACTGATCGGTCCAAACTCCTGATCGTCGAGATAAACGGTGGGGTACGTATTGGCGGGGTCAGAAAGTTGGCTCGGAGCTTATGAATCACGTCGAAGGCGTTAGACGCGTGGGATGCAGCGATCTCGTCCTCAGTTATCACCTGTGAGTTGTAAATCTCGCCCGGGCCGAGTTGCGGGTGCGAACAGGCAACCGCGACGACGAGGGGCAGTGCGACTACCCAGCGCGTGACCATGGTACCTCCACCTTCGAATGTCATTCGCAGAGCGAAAGTTGCATAATCCAAGCCCGAAAACAAACCGGCTCGGGACATTCTCCCGAGCCAGTTCTTACAACATGTACCGCATCTCCGCAAGCGTCACGGAGTGCAGGCCGGGTTGGTGGTGAGTGCGCGAGCGTTGAGCTCCGCGCGAGGAATCGGAAGTGCCGCATTGTATGGATCCGTCGACGTTTCCGGACGCAGGTAGGTGGCATTCAACCGACCATACTCACGCAGGTCATCCATGCGCTGCGGACCTTCAAACAGCAGCGAATATCGCTTCTCGTACAGAACCGCGTTGATCGCCGATGTCTTATCGGCAGGCGCAACTGGTCCGAGTCCGTAACTGGTGCGCACGTCGTTGATGTCCAGAATCGCGTTCGCCAGTTGCCCAGCCTCGATATAAGCCTGCGCCCGCAACAGAACCAGCTCCTCGTCTCTCAGAATTCCCAGCGGCGCCGACTGATTCGCCGTCGTGGCAACGGCTCCGGAGTAGGTGATGCTCGTGGCGATACCAAACCCCGCGAGAGGTGCGCGCGGGACGATCTTCGAGGCGCGGGTATCTCCCGATTGCACGCTGTCGCCCACCAGCGGATTCAACCCGATCTTTGCGTCAGATATCGTGTTGGGAGTGTTCTCCGATCCACCTGGGACGAATTGATAGTACGGTCCCTTCGAAAAGTCGGCCTTTG
Source organism: Gemmatimonadota bacterium (assembly GCA_003221805.1). Lineage (GTDB taxonomy): Bacteria > Gemmatimonadota > Gemmatimonadetes > Gemmatimonadales > Gemmatimonadaceae > UBA4720. The sequence goes on along the minus strand of QHUA01000150.1, from coordinate 622 downwards.
GAACAGCACCGGCAGCTGCGCCACCGAGTGCCGCCGTCAGCTCCGTGATCGCCGTTGCGAAAAGCGCCGGCGTTGGATTCTTCCGATCAAGACCACGGTAGAAGTCGACCTTGCCCTTCAGACCGCGATTGAACTTCACCAGGTTGGAAACGAGCGAATAATCGCGTCCGAATGCGGTGAACCCACTTGGAAGCGTAACCGGTATCTGCGTCGTCGCTCCCGCCGTAGTGAAATCAGTGTTAGCACTATCGAGAAGAGCAGCGATGTAGGAAAGAACGGCTTCCTTACACCTGATATCCGTGACAACGGCCTGATCGTCGGTCTGAATAGTCGCACCGACTGTATCGTGCATCTCGATGACGCGCCAGTAGTCGAGTGCCTTCATAGTGCGCAGAAATCCGCGCGTCGCGGCAACCTGCGCTGGCACCAATCCGGAACCAGGCGTTGCGGCTATTCCCGGCAGCGCCAGAATCACGCTGTTCCCCGCGCGGATAGCGGTGTAGTAGTTTGCCCACGCCCCGCCGCCGGCAAAGCTGCCCGGGTCCGGATTGCCGCCCAGTGTTTCCTGGACGAAACGGGGCTCGGACGCATCGATACGATAGACGTCGCGCGCCCAAATTCC
>QHUA01000149.1 GCA_003221805.1 Gemmatimonadota bacterium | reverse complement strand
CCAATTCTCGCGTAGCTGGGCAGGAAACCAATCGCAGCGGTCGAACCGCCCATGATCAACAGCGTGGCCAGGAAGGCGAACTTCCTCCCAATGAGGTCTCCGATACGACCGAACACGAGCGCCCCGAAAGGTCGAACCGCAAAGCCCACTGCGAAGGTCGCGAGCGTCTTGAGGAAGGCCGCGGTTGGATTCCCACCGGGGAAAAAATCCGTCGCTATGATGGCGGCAAGGCTGCCAAAGATGTAGAAGTCGTACCATTCGATCATCGTACCGACCGAGGACGCAGTTATCACCTTCCAGATGCCGCGCGTCTCCACGGCTGGATATTCGACCGAGCTCGAATACGAGCCAGAGGCTGGCACGCCAGATGTCATTGCGAGAATTCCTCGGATTTCAGGTTGATACGGTCACCGAATCCAGCCACGTCGCCGGTACGAGTCGGTGGCAAACCGCTCGTAAAGCCATGATCGAAATGCTCGCAGGCGATCCTCGGCGTTGCTGTTTGGGTCCAGACCGGAGTCCCGCACACTGGCGGGAACACAAACCACTTTGAAGCCAACCGCCTCGAAAGTAGCACAGGCTCTTCTGGTGTGCAGCGGGGATGTGACCACGGCCAGCGTCGTCCAGCCTCGCGCTCGCGCGATCAATCGCATCCGTAGCGCTTCGGTCCGCGTGGTCACGATCGAGTCCACGAAGATTATCGACGCCCGCGGTCCAACCATCGAGGTGAGGTTTTGCATGTCCGTGGAGTCGGAGATCCGCTTTCCACCAAAGTTACGGGCCTCTCTCGAGACGAGCATGGCGTTGGAAAGGCCGCGGCGAACGAGATACAACCCGGTAAGCAGGCGGTCCAGAGTCTCCGGTCGCATCAATCCGTCGGGTGTCACTCCCATCGAGAGTACTGCGATCGCATCGACATGGGCGGGGATGGGATCGCGCCTGATGAACGGCGCGGCCGCCCTCGCCGCCAGAGGTGTGTAAGCGACGGCGAGGCAAAGGAGCGCCATGATCGCCCCGGCAACCCAAAGCAGCGGACGAAGACGAGTGACGCCGAGCAGTGCGCCGGCGAGCGTGGTGGGGAGGAAAAGATTCAGCTCCGGTAGCCGGAGCAGTTGCTGAACGCCCAGAACGTGGGCGGCGACAGCGCAGAGCGTCCCGAGGATTGCCCCGGTGAGAGCGTCTCGCGCGATCGACTTGGGGTCGCTCAACCAGCTACGGCTTCTTCACCTTCTGGTGCTGTGAGGACTGGGCGGCGGAGATCCGCTCGGCTGCCGTCTTGAGCGCTTCCTCGATGTGGACCGATTGCTCGGCGACGACCTGTTGCGCCGTCGTCACCGCGCCCGATGCAACCTGCATCGCCGCAGCTCTGATCTGGGGGTCAGAGGCAATTCGCTGCCCAAGGGCCTGCAACGCTGCCGCCAAATCTTCCAGAGATTTCTGCAGCTCGGGCGACGGCTTGAAGTCGACCGTGTCTGTCGGCGGAGCCTTTGACTTCACCACTGGTTCCTTCGCAGTTTGCTGCGAGCGCGCCGCGGAAGCGGCGGCAAGGCCACAGACTAGAACCAGAAGCAGTGCAATGCGTTTCATTTAGGAGATCGGTAGTAAGTTCGAAGCCGGATTGAATCGCTCGAGGCCGTACCCCACAATAGCCAGAAGGGTCAGCCAGCGGAATATTCAATTGCCGGGCCACGTCGTTTAGGGGGGTTATAGCCTGTGCCAGAGTACGTTGCGGAGCTGCGCGAAGCGGTCGAGCGAGCAACTCCGATCCTCCAACGGATGACCGAGGAGCAATCACGTCGCCCGCCACGACCAGGCAAATGGTGCCCTCGGGAAGTGATCGGGCACCTGATCGATTCGGCATCAAACAACCATCAACGGTTCGTGCGCGCACAGTTCAAGGAGAATCTGGTATTTGATGGGTATGAGCAGGATGCCTGGGTTTCTTTGCAGCGATATAGCGAAGCGCCCTGGAACGAGCTGATCGATCTTTGGCGCAATTTCAACCTGCACATCGCACGCGTCATGCAGGTCGCGCCTAAAGACGAACGTCTTCGCAAACGGGCACGACATAATCTCGACGAACTTGCGTGGAAACCAATTCCGCGAAATGAGCCCGCCACGCTCGACTATTTCATGAGTGATTACGTGGCGCATCTGAAGCACCATCTCACTCAGCTCGGGATAACGGACGCCTAATTCACCCAGTCAGCGATGAAGACGTTCGTCTCGTGCGGATTTGCGTCGTGCCGGTTGGATGCCCAAACCAGTTTCCTGCCATCCGGGCTGAACATCGGAAATCCATCGAACGTCGGAGCCGTCGTCACCTGTTCCAACCCCGTCCCATCCGGGTTTATCAGGAAGAGATCGAAGTTCCCGAGCTTGGGATCCGTGTGATGGTTTGACGCGAAGATGATTCTCTTCCCATCGGCCGTCCATGATGGACCAAAGCTCGCCGCGCCAAGGTGGGTGATCTGCCGTTGGTCGCTACCATCGGCATTCATGATCCAGAGATCCATCTTGTTTGGGCGCACCAGTCGCTGCGCGAGGAGGTCTTTATAGGTAGCGATTTCCGTCGGTGTTTTGGGATGGTAGGCACGGTAAACGATCCGCTTGCCGTCAGGCGACCACCAGGGCCCGCCGTCATAACCCAATTGGTGAGTCAGCTGCTTGAGGCCTGACCCGTCGATGTTCATAACGTAAATGTCGAGGTCGCCACCCTTCAGTGATGTGAAAACGATCTTGCGGCCGTCAGGGGAGAGGACGCCCTCGGCAGTATAGACCCCAAAGCGGGTGAGCCGCCGCACGCCGGAGCCGTCTGGCCTCGCTGTGTAGATGTCGAAGGGATCCAATCGCCAGACATACCCTTTCGAGGGATCCGGGCGAGGCGGGCAATCCTTTTCCAGCGCTTGACTAGAGGCGAAGAAGATTCGTCGATCGCCATCCATGAAGTATCCACACGTCGTCTTGCCACTCCCATTGGAGACGCGCCGGACATGGGAGCCATCAATGCGCATCACGAACTGTTGATCGCAGGTGCGGCCATCCCGCGTGCTCTGAAAGATCAGCCGTTTGCCGTCATGGCTGAAATAGGCCTCGGCATTCTCGCCGCCGTTCGTCAACTGGCGAATGTTGCGGAGGTGTGTCTCGCCAGGCTCAGACGCCGTCGCGATTGGATGGGCCAAGGTTTGTCCAAACGCAACTATAGGAATGACCGAAAGCAGAGTGCCGACAACCGCAATATTCAAAGCTCCTCCTGGGGAAACCGAATGACGCCCTTCGGCGACTAATGCCGTAGGACGAGAGAAGATAGCGACGGCTGGGCTACCGACGCTTCTGCAAGACGATGAAAGGGCAGAACCAGGCGATTCCAACCATTTGGACCATTCTGCGGTCTAAGGTTCGAACGCGGTTGGGCTGCCGCCTTCGGAGTCTCGCTAACTGTTTCCACCCCGCAGGAGTCCGATATGCCCGTTCGTCCGTGCGTTGCCCTGGGCGGCTTAGCCGTCGTTTTCTCCATACTCTTCTTTCCTTCACTCGCTAACTCCCAGGCAACAACTCGATCGCAGAACGACCCTCGACCGGTCGCGCAGGCAGTACTCCGCCAGGGTGAAATCACGATCGACGGGCGCCTCGATGAATCAGCGTGGGCATTGGCGAAGCCGATAACCGAGCTGACGCAGTCGACCCCCGACGAAGGCAAACCGCCGAGCCAGAAAACCGAGATCCGGATTCTTTACGACGCCAGCGCCCTCTACATCGGCGCGCGGATGTACGATTCCCTCGGCGCCAAAGGAGTTCGCTCAGTGCTGGCGCGTCGAGATCAGGTGATGAACGGCGACAACAATCTCACCTCCGACCGCATTGCCTTCGTATTCGACACTTTCCGCGACAAGAATAGTCGCACCTGGTTCGAGCTTAACCCGGATGGCGTGAAGGGCGATCACCAGAATGGGGACGCGTCGTACGACCCCGTTTGGGAGGGGGCCACCAAGATCGATTCACTCGGCTGGACAGCCGAATTCAGGATCCCGTTCTCGCAGCTGAGATTCTCGCGGGCCAGCGACCAGGTTTGGGGGATGCAGATCTGGCGCGAAGTCAATCGTCGCGCCGAGCAGGACATGTGGGCCTTCTGGCGGAACAACGAGTACGGCGGACCGGCCTACTTCGGCACTCTCGAGGGGATCAAGATCGCCTCGCAGCCACGGCAGATGGAGCTAGTGCCCTACGCCACTACGCGCAGCAAACTCGAGCGCGCACAGCCGGGGGATCCCTACCACTCCACCAACGAGATAATTTATCGCGCCGGCGGCGATCTGAAGCTCAATCTGACTTCAAATCTCACTTTGGACGCCACTGTCAATCCCGATTTCGGCCAGGTCGAAGTCGATCCCGCTGTCGTCAACCTGTCCGTCTTCGAGACGACATTTAGTGAAAAGCGCCCATTCTTCGTCTCGAACTCCCAATACTTCTCGACGGGCGGATTCAGTTGTTATTTCTGCAGCAATGTCTCAAGCCTGAGCCTCGTCTATACGCGGCGCATCGGCCGCTCGCCGCAGCTCGCCGGTCTCATCGCCGGACAATCCGATTTCATGGATGCCGCCGACGCGACCACCATACTCGGTGCGGGCAAGGTCACCGGTCGGACTGCCAACGGAATCACGGTGGGTTTGATGGATGCCGTCACGAACCGGGAAAGCGCGAGGTTTCGCCCAACCGGGACGATCCTCGATGAAACACAGGAAGTCGAGCCGCTCACCAATTATTTCGTCGGCCGGTTGCGGAAAGACTTCAACGGCGGCAACACCCGCATCGGCACCATCACGACGATGGTAAATCGCTCACTGACGAATCCTGACGAAGTTGCGCGTCTCAGATCGAACGCCGAGGTAGGTGGGCTGGATCTCGATCACCACTGGGCCAATCGCGAGTACTCTTTCAACGTTCAGACCGCGCTCACCCACATCGGGGGTGATACTGCAGCGATTCGTCGAGCGCAATTCTCGAGCGCCAGGTACTACCAGCGGCCGGGGCGGACGGTGACGACAGATGGACTGTTCTCGACCGAGCTCGACCCGACACGCCGCAATCTCTACGGTTACGGCTTCTACGCACGTCTGGCAAAGGAGACCGGCAACTGGCTCTGGGAGACGACGCAGAACTGGCGCAGTCCGGGCTTCGAAGCAAATGATCTGGGAGTCCTCGGACGTGCAGACTACAAGTGGATGCTGTTCAACGTCTTCCGCCAATGGACGACGCCAGGCCCCTGGTACCGGAACCTCTTCACGATCTGGGGCGCACAGCAGCAAGTGAATTTCGATGGCGATCGGAACGATGTCGATTACCACGCCTGGGGCCAGGTCACGTTCAAGAACTACATGAATATGAGTGCATTCGTGCTGCTGCATCCGAGCTACTACGACGAGAGGCTTACGCGCGGTGGTCCGACCGTCATCCACTATGGCTACCACATGTTGTCGACCAATTTTGGAACCGACTCTCGCAAGCAAATCGTCGGGAATTTTCAGGTTCAGGTCATCCGACCAGTCGACAACAACGAAGGCGGAAGAGTCTTTTACGCGCCTTCCGCCACCATCAAGCCCTCGGGGAGGGTTCTTGTCAGCCTCTCACCATCCCTCGACATCGACAATACCGCACAGCAATACGTGACCGCGGTAACGGACGTGACCGTCGCACCACAATTTGCGGGCACTCGGTATGTGTTTGGTCGATTGCAGCAAAAAACGCTGTCGATGGACACCAGGCTGAACATGACGTTCACGCCCAACCTCTCGCTCGAGATGTTCGCCCAGCCGTTCCTCTCCAGCGGCAAGTACTCAAGCTTCAAGGAATTCGCGGAGGTGAAATCGCGCCGCATGAATTTCTTCGGGCGCGACAACGGCAGCACCGTTATCAGGAACGTCGATCCACAAACGGGCGCGGTTAGTTACACCGTCGATCCGGATGGAGCGGGGGGTCCTGCGCCCGCCTTCAACTTCGACAATCCAGACTTCAACTTCCGCTCATTACGTGGTACGGGCGTGGTGCGGTGGGAGTATCGACCCGGGTCGACGCTTTACTTCGTGTGGACGCAGGAGCGGAACGGGTTTGACCAGTTTGGCGATTTCAACTTCAGCCGCGACCGGTCAGCGCTGTTCCGTGACCGCCCGACCAACGTCTTCCAGATAAAGGGTACTTACTGGATCGGCAGGTAGCTGCTGTTACTCGCTCTTGGCGCCCGCGCTCTTTGTGGGCGAGACCTTGGTCGACGCCTTGTGGGTTCGCACGATGCGGCGCGAACGACCCTTGTAAACGCCACGCACCCAACGGGCGCGGGTTCCGCGGACGTCGATGTGGGCGAAAGGACCACTGCGACCAGAGTAGGCATACAGTCCCGTTCCGCCGACCAGCTCGGGGTAGCGCGCCTCGACTCTTTCGACGGCGTCGAGGATCATCTTCACGTCAGCGAAGTTGACCTTTCCGTCGCCGTTCAGGTCGGACATTTTGCCGTTCCCTTCCTGATCGATGAACACGTCGGCAGCGTCTCCAAACTGGTGACGGCTGTCGCGCGCGCTGCCCTCGCCGCGAACGGCGAAGTTGTGGGCCGGCGTGCGGAACCCGGAACGAATCCTCATGCCCTCGGCGTTCACGCCGTGGTCGTTCAGGTCCTCAATCACCAGCTCGAGCTTGTCGAGTAACGGCTCACGCAGCACGACGTACTTCGGCCAGACGTCTTTCTGGTCGTGGGAGACGAAGTCGCGAAGCCGGAAATGCTCGGAGACTCTCGTGTCCTCGTTTTCGGCGGTGACTTCGATGAAGCCATCCGGGTTCTTGTAGGCTTCCGATCTGAGGCGGCCCTTCTCCGCTGGCCAGTAGCCGAGGCGATAACCATTCAGCCAGGCGCGAACTTTTTGGCCGAATGAGCGCATGGTAAAGACGGTTTCGGAGGTACTGGCTGGCGTACCCTCAACCGACGCCGTAGAGACCGCTGAACTCGGCAATGAGGCTAGCCCTATCCAGTCTTCTGGCATCACGAATCGGGCAAAGACTTTACCGCTCAGACCCATGCCTTTCTCGCCCGACGGGCCAAGAAGGGTCTTCTTGGCCGGGGCGGATTCGGCGCTGTCGGCGGCGGTTGAACCAGTAGATGCCGACGTGGCGGAAGGGATGGAATCAGCGTGATTCGCGACAGCATTCGAGCCCGTCCGGCCCGCGCGCGCGTATAACTGCAACGCACCTGCGGGTGCCGGCAGAACGATAGCCGTAAGTGTCAGGAGAGTCGGTACGGCAAGGCTGAATCTGAAGCGAAATTGGCGCATTAAGGGTCCTCTTCGGTAGCTCGACTGACGTGGCAGCGCGGAAGTGCGCGGCTTTAGTCTCGGGGCTTTGCGTCGCCGCTTTTAAGCGGTTTTGCCAGTTTTCGGAGGCGCCCGTACAGAATCAACTGGGCGCGAACAATAACATGACTGTTGGGGCGGGACTTATGTAACTGTTGAGTTCGTTTACATGTAATATGTTACTTTATGTCAGCGTGTTAACTATGTGACTATATGTAACATACGGCAGGAGACTTAACTTAGAAAATCATCGGTGTGATACGGGGGTTTCGCCGCTTGCCGGTCTCTTCGAACGCGCGATCATTGGCGCCAAAGCCAGCTTGTAAACGTATGTAGTTTGGCGATGGGTCGGCGGGTCGCCGCCGAAAACTACTTGCTCGGCGACCGGAGCGACGCTGGCTTCGGAGCTGGGTCGCGGGGTCCGACCTGGGCCACATACTCGCCGGTGACGTCAGTCCCCTTCACGAAGCCTTTGAGAGTCTGATCCCCCGGCTTCGACCCGAGCTTCCACGTCAGCGCGGCACGACCCTTGGCGTCGCTTACCGCGCGCGCTGGTGTCACTACTCCGCCCTTCGCGGAAAAGTTTACCCTCGCGTCGGGCACCGGGTTACCGTAGACGTCGGTCACCACCGCGTAGAGGCGCTTGGTTTTCGAGTCGCGGGTCCGCTTGTCACCGGGTACGTCATCGAAAGCGAGGTTGGCCGCCGCCGCGGGCATCGCGTGCGCCGTGGCCTTGAGGAGTTTCTTGATGCCGTCGACGTGGACGGCGAGCGAGTAATCACCGGCCGAATGCCCCATCGTCCAGCGGGTGCGAGCTACGCCAAGGGAGTCCGTGGTCAGCGAGGTGTCGGAGAGACTCCCGGCCGACGGCGCCAGGGTCAGAGTCGCTCCCGCAACTCCGCTCCCATTCAGGTCCGTGACCTTGAACACGATCACCTTGGGCAGCGGCGCGCCTGCGGCCGCTCGTTGATTGTCGCCGGCAGTCGCCACGATCGAGGACGCCGCACCTGCCAGGGCGAGGGCTGTCACTGTCACCGGCGGAATCCCCAGTCCAGAGGCGACACCCACCTGGGCGCGCAGCCTCTGAGTGCCAGTCTTTTTCGCGAGTACCCAACGGGCGCTCGCGACCCCGAGGGAGTCAGTACGGGAAGACGCAGAGTCGACATGGCCACCGTCTACAGGCGTCCACCGAACCGGGACATCGGGCAGAACCCGGCCGGTGGAGTCGGTCACCCGGATCGCCACCGAGTCTGGTAGCTGCGCGCCAGCCTGGCCGCTCAACTTTTCCACCAGCGGTGTCACGCGGGTGTTGGCGGCTACCGGATCCGCCTCGGCCGTTACGGGCAGGGCGCTGTCCACGTTTTCGACGCTGGCGAAGAGCGTCTGACGCCCGGGATCGCTGCCCAGAGTCCAGGTCGTGCGCGCCCGCCCATCGGCATCGGTAATTGCGCTCGCCGGCTGGACAGACCCTTGCCCGTCCGGAACTCGGAAGTTGACCCTCTTACCGGTCGCTGCGGACCCACGCCTGTTCGTCGCCCGGACCACCACCGCCTGGGGCAATGCCTTGCCCGCCAACGCGCGCTGGTTGGTTCCGGCGACGAGAGCGATCGCCGACGCCGGAGTCACGACCGACAACCCGGCGCGCCCGGACACGCCGTCCATCCTGGCGCCGATCGTCGTCCGCCCCGCCGTTTTACCCGTGAGCAACCCTGTGCTGTCCAGACTGGCGACGCTGTTGTCGTCGATGTGCCACGTCGTCTCGAGACCGGCGATTGGGTACCCCCGTGCGTCCACCGCCTGCGCGCGCAGTTGCATCTGCGCCCCCTCGGGGAGAACGAGCAGGCTGTCGCCGGAAGCTCTCCCGACCTCAACACTCGCCACACGCTGGCGCACGACGATCGTCGAATGGGTTACGAGCTTCCCTACCACGACACTTACCATGGTGCGTCCGGGGCCCCGGCCGACGACGGAACCATCCTGGAGAACTACGGCGACGCTGGAGTCACCCGTCGTCCACACTGGCCGGGCACCGACGAGGATGCTGCCGCTCTTGTCGGTGATCGTTGCGGCATAATGGACGGTGTCGCCGATGGCGGTGGCGGTATCGATTGCCGGGCGCAACCCCACCCAGGAAGCGCCGATGTTACCAATCGACTGATGCGATTCTGCAGCGCCAATTACGCCGTACGAGTAGAGCGCGGTAAAGATCGAAACGAGCGCTGCACCCGACGACGCGGCGACGGCGACGATCTTCGCCGTGTGCTTGATCCACTCCGCTCTTTCTTTGGCTGTTTTGAGGATCTTCTCCATTGATAAATGGACTGGAAACGGCTGAGCCCCGTCACGGCTTTTTCGCACTGTCTGCCTGATTGGCGGCGCCTGGCAGAACGTAGCTCGGTAATCCTGGCAAAAGCTCTTCAAAACAAAACCGCCCCCACTCGGATAAGTGGGGGCGGCAGAAGCGCTTGCGCGCTCTAGTTTATGGGATACGTCCGGTTGCTACTCTCAGGTTGTCGATCCACATCGACTGGTCGACTGGCGAACCGTCTCCAATGTACGGCGCGATCAGGAACTGGGTGAACTGAAGAGTGGGATGTGCACCGGTGCGGAACAGGATGTCGTGACGGTCGATGACAAGCGTGCCGTTGAACCAATACTGCACCACACCGTCCGCCTGGCCGATGCCGTTTACAATCGTGTTCAGCTGAAAATACGCCTCGACAAAATTCCAGTCGTTCTTGTAGCCTGGACCCGGGTTTGGCTGGAACTCGACAGGACCCGTGAGCTGTTTGTCGTTATACCAGTACGATCCGAAGTTGAAGCACTCGGAGTAGATGTTGCTCTCTACCATACCGTTGCAACCGCCGACGGATCGGTTTTCTGTGACAGCAATCAGATTGTTAGGCAACGCTCCGTAACTGTAGTTGACGGATTTGTTGTCCTGGATTGCTATGCGTGGTCTACCGCCATTCTGGTAATTGTGCTCGACATAGACGTCCAGGAAGTTCTGCGATGGACCGTCGTAGTCCCCATCCAAAGTGCTGAGCGTGTAGAACTCATGCGGCTGATACGCCTGGCCCGACCCTACCCAGTTCGTGCTGTATTTCACGTAATAGCTGAGATAGAACGAGTTGGACGGGGTGAACTTATGCCGCTGCGAGCTGCTGGTTGGGA
>QHUA01000212.1 GCA_003221805.1 Gemmatimonadota bacterium | reverse complement strand
CTACTTCGTGATGCTGAGCGCGCGCCCTCAGGCCGTCGGGTACGGCCTGAATGACTCGCCGGTCGGACTCGCCGCGTTCATGCTCGTTCATCCAGGCTTCGGGAAGTGGACTTACGACGACGATCCCGTGAAGACTCCGACGAAAGACCAGGTCCTCGACGACTTCACGCTGTACTGGTTGACGAACACATCGACATCAGCGGGCCGGCTGTATTGGGAGAACAAGGGAAGGAGCCCTACCGGTTCGGCTACCTGGAAGACTACGGAGCTCACGCTGCCGGTGGCGGTCACGAATTTCCAGGAAGACGCCTATCAGCCGCCGGAGTCGTGGGTCCGACGTGCCTATAAGAACCTGATCTACTTCCACGAAGCGCCCAAGGGCGGACACTTCGCCGCGTGGGAGCAGCCCGAGGAGTTCGCGCAAGAGCTGCGCGCGGCGTTCCGATCGCTTCGCTGATCACCCGTAGGCTTTTCGAGTTCACCTTCAGTTCGACAGGAGATCCTCATGAGCGCATCCACAACAGCCATGGCGTCGTCCCCCAGCGCAACTGCGCAGCGCGCGATGTGGGATCGGCAGTGGCGCACGGCCGGGATTCAATTCGTGGTCTTTTCCATCATCCTTGCCTTCATGTATGGAGATGTGCCGCGGGTAGGTGCGTCGGGCGATGCACTTGCCGCGTTTTACGGCGCCCATCGCACGCGGATCCTGATCGCTTCCACGTTGGCCGGTCTGAACACGCTCAACCTCCTGTGGTTCGCGGCATCGCTGAGGAACACCCTGGTCGAAGCGGGGCAAGAAGGCTGGGGCACGGCGGCGACAGTGTCCAGCGCAGCGTTCGGCGCGCTGTACTCCCTGCTCATCACCATCGGCGCAGCTCTCGCCTACTCGATCGCCGGCTCCGGAAATGGCGCGCTTGCATCGGGGCTTAACGACTTGGCGTGGGCGCTCGCGGTGTTGATCTCGTTCCCGCGGGCAATGCTGATCATGTCTGGAGTGTTTGGACTCTGGCGCGCCGGGATGACCTCGAACTCGCTGTTCACGGTTGGGGTGGTAGCCGTCGTGCTCGGAGTGCTGGGCGGCACTACCTGGTTGAGTGGGGGATTCTGGGCGCCAGACGGCGACTATTCTCGGTTCGTCTTTCTCACGCGGCCTGCTGCGCGCGCCGGATGGTGAGGTAGCAGACCGAATGTCGGAAGCGATCAACAACGATCGTCGCCGTTTCTTTGGCACCGCAATCATGACGCTGGCCGCGGCACGATTTGGTGCAACGAGGTTCTCCGATATGTCGATCAGTACGATGACCCCTGAAATCGGAATCGCCGTCACAGCACCGACCGGCTCGTCGTTCGACTCGATCAAGCAGATCGACGCCGGCGTTCTCAATGTCGGATATGCGGAGGCGGGCCCGGCGAATGGCCCACCGGTGATTCTGCTGCACGGCTGGCCGTACGACATCCATGCCTTCGAAGAGGTGGCACCGATTCTGGCGGCGAAGGGATACAGAGTCATCATCCCCTATCTGCGCGGCTACGGAACGACGCGCTTTCTCTCCGATGCCACGATGCGCAACGGAGAGCAGGCGGCAATCGCCGTCGACGCCATCGCGCTGATGGATGCGCTCAAGATCCAGAAGGCGATCGTCGGCGGCTTCGACTGGGGCTCGCGAACAGCGGGGATCATGGCGGCCCTCTGGCCCGAGCGCATCAAGGGACTGGTCGCCGTCAGCGGCTACATCGCGGTGAATCTCCAGGCCAACCTGCAGCCGCTGCCGCCGAGGGCAGAACTTGGTTGGTGGTACCAGTACTACTTCGCGACCGAGCGTGGAGTCCTCGGCTACAGCAAGAACACCAATGAGTTCAACAAACTCATCTGGCAGCTCGCTTCACCGAAGTGGAAGTTCGACGACGCGACGTTCGAACGCACTGCAGCGTCGTTCAACAATCCCGATCACGTCAAGATCGTAATTCACAACTATCGCTGGAGATTGAGCATCGCCGAGGGGGAAGCGAAGTACAGCGACCTCGAGCAGAAAATCTTCGCGGGTCCGAGCATCTCTGTACCTTCGATCACCATCTCCAGCGATTTCGATGGTGCGGCGGCGGACGGAAGAGCGTACGCGTCCAAATTCACTGGCAAGTACGACCACCGCATTCTAAACGGCATCGGTCACAACGTGCCGCAGGAAGATCCACAAGCCTTTGCGAAGGCGATTGTGGATGTGGACGGATAGCGGGAAGCGGGAAGCGGGAGAGGCTACGGTGCGTGTCATCGAGGAGCTAGATAAATGTCCGACTCAATCAATCACGAGCGGCGCAGATTCCTTGGCGCCGCGGGCGCCGCGCTCGGCGCCGCGAGGCTCGGCGTCTTCGGAACAGTGGTGCAACAGATGGCGTGCGCAGCGTTGACTGAGAGAAACGAGGGTGTCCTTCCCTCACTGAGTGGTGCGACGGAGTGGCTCAACTCTCCACCGCTTACACCAGCGGGCTTGCGCGGGAAAGTCGTGCTCGTCGATTTCTGGACTTATACGTGCGTCAACTGGCTCCGCACCCTTCCCTATGTGCGCGCCTTGGCCGACAAATACCGCGACCAGGGATTGGTTGTAATCGGTGCGCACACGCCGGAGTTCCCGTTCGAGAAAGACATCGACAACGTGCGCTGGGCGGCGAAGGAGATGGACGTGAGATACCCGATCGCTGTTGACAGCGATTATGGCGTCTGGCGCGCCTTCGACAACAACTACTGGCCAGCAGTGTATATCGCCGATGTTAACGGTCGCATTCGATTTCACCATTTCGGCGAAGGCAACTACGACGGAATCGAGAAAGTCATCCAGCGATTGCTGAGCGAGAGCGGAAAGAAGACAGACAATCAGCTGGTGAAAGTGAATCCGCGAGGTCTCGAGGTCGCCGCCGATTATGGTACGCTTAGGTCGCCGGAGAGCTATCTCGGTTACGAGAAGGCAGAATCGTTCGCGTCCGATGCGCTACAGGACGTCCCTCGTGCGTACACCGTCCCGCGACTGTCGCTCAACCAGTGGGGACTTGCCGGCAATTGGACCGTGAAAGGAGGACGCGCCGTACTCAACGACGGGAACGGCAAGATCGCGTATCACTTCCACGCCCGCGACGTGAATCTCATAATGGGTGTTCCGCCGGGATCGCAGCCGGTGCGGTTCAGTGTAAGGGTCGACGGAGGTGCGGCGCACGGTGGCGAGATCGATGAACAAGGGAATGGGACGGCGGGTCGTCAGCGGACGTACCAGCTGGTGCGTGAGCAGGATCGAGTAACCGATCGGACGTTTGAGATTCAGTTTGCCGAGCCGGGCGTGGAAGCGTTCTGCTTTACGTTCGGATAGCAGGCGCAAGGATCCCGCGCGCTGTAGTGCGCGGCATGGCACAATCTACTTGCCCGCGAGCATCACCCTGTTCAGTCGTGGATCACGCCGCCGAAGTAGAATGGTCGTGTCCGCGGGGCCAGTGCAACGCAACGAGCAGGGCGAGAGGCATCCCGATCCCAATCAATTGGGACAAGCTGGACATCCACGGGTGGGTGAGACGCGCGATCAGGATGATCGCGAGCGAGGCGACCAATGCGATGGTCGCCGTGTATCGAGCCGACGGCGTGCCGCGCAACAGCGCTGTGCCTGCTGTGATCAGCAGGACCCCAGCGGCGCCACCCAGCGCAACCGCCACGATGTGAGCTGATCCCAACGTCCCCCGCATTGCTGCGACTGCTTCAGCCAGGGCGTTCACCGCCCCAAACACACCGACCAACACGGCCAGCGTTCCAGCGAGCTTCATTATTATCTCCAAGGTTCGAGTGTATTCTTTCCCCCGCGCCAACCACACGTCCACCCACATCGAAATCGCACTATGCGCCGCGTCCCACACCATGCTGACCCAGAAGGCGATGGCGTTGGTGTCACGCGTCCGGTACTCGTCGCGAAAGAGCAGCGTCATCTCCCGTCCGTATTCGGAGCGAAAATCCGCCGGGTAGATGCGCAGCAGCAGGCGATAAATCCGCTCGGCACTCATGCAGGCGCGGTCCCGATCAACTTCTTCTGTCGCGCCGCGCGTACCATCGCGTCGAGTCGGCGCGCCTCCAGGCGAGCAACACGGAGACCGAACTTCGTCAACCGGTAGTAGCGGCGCCGATCGTCGCCGAGCTCCGCGTCGGCCCGCTCGCTGCCCTCCTCCACCAATCCGCCTTCGAGCAGGCGTTTCAACGCGCCGTACAACGTGCCTGGGCCCACCCGCACCGCGCCCTTGGTGCGCGACGCGACCTCCTTCATGATCGCGTAGCCGTGGCGCTCGCCATCCGCCAGCGCCAGCAGGATCTGGAAAGTTGCCGGCGCCAGTGGGAGCTGCGATTCCGGTGTCCCTGCGGTCCGTTGTTTTTTCGCCATGCTCCCTCGTTTTCTCCTCAACTTACCCGCACGCCAGGCTATAGCGATACGCGGTATAGCGACACTCGATATATATAGTCGAATCTAGGCATTAGCAAATGCGTGTCAAGTGCCTGTGACGTGCACATTAGCAGACCGCTAGATTATTGATCTGTTCAACGAAAAGCGGACTCTATCTACGAGGGATTACTTCGTGCTTGCGGATGTTGCGGCCCTGAAAACTGAGTTGAGTGCCTCCATCAGCTTCGGGGGAGATTGCGAAGAGGCATTCAAGTTTTACGAGGACGTGCTCGGCGCCAAACCCGGTTTGATCTTCCGTTACGCTGACTCGCCTATGGCGGATGTTGTTCCGGATGGGTGGGAGACAAAGATCATGCACGGCAGCGTGACGATTGGCGGACATGTATTGGAAGGCGCTGATGCTCCTCCTGGTCGCTATGAGGAGCCGAAAGGGTTTTCGCTCTCACTCCATGTCCGAGGTGCGAGTGAAGCTGAAAGGCTTTTCCAGCTGCTCGCCAACGGTGGTCGCGTCGTGTACCCAATCGAAAAAACATTCTGGTCGGAGCGCTTTGGGATGGTAATAGACCGCTTCGGCATCCCCTGGATGATCAACTGTGAGGCTTGAGTAGAGGCTGCGTGAGCTTCGATGAGAAACCGCGCGTGAAGGTGGTCGCATCCAGGTGTGACAGCCGCCGATAACGAGATCGGTTGGCGGATGGCGCTGGCGAAACTGGCGGCGTTGGTCGAGGGGAAGTCGCTTCCTGAATGAACTGGCGCCGAACTCTGTACCGCCAGAGTCCGGCGCGACGGTCATCACATTATCGAGCGGTGCGCCATGCGCTCAGTCTTCCACGCCGTTCCTGCTCTACACCGTACCGAGCCACTACTCTCCCGAGCGCCAGGCCTTCGTCATCATCGAAGCGATAGTGAATTCCTCCCCAGAGCCGGGACATCGCCTGCTCCTCGGCGATGCGGGTGAACTCCGCGCGATCTTGTGGGAAATAATGTCCGAGTACTGCGTCGAACGCACCGGCGCTGCAGGCGTGGCCCGAGGGATAGGACGGAAAGTTCGGCAGGTCGACGCTGTCAGCAAGCGCGATGGTCGAGTCGGCCTGCGAGGGTCGGATCGTCCAGTAGTGGTACTTGGCGTCGAAGCAGGCGATGATGGCATCGGTCGCGGCGGCGTTGAGCACCGCGAGCACTCGCGCGGCGTCGGCGTCCGACGCGTGGTGGCGGAGTAGCGCAGTGGATGCGACGTCGTTCCACCGCTCCCACGGGTCTGCAGAATTCCATAGTTGCGCGATGTGTGTCTGCTCAGGGGTGCGCTCTCGAGCGACGCGTTTGACCTCGTTGAGTGCTGCTCGCCACGCCGGCGAGCCGTACGCCGGAGGCGGGCCCGGGCGGAACTGCGCCGCCGAGTCGAGCAACCAGGGTCGCGCGTGCGTCATACCGATTCCGATCGGAGGAACGCCCGGAGCGCTGTACCACATCCCAGGCCCTTTCGGGATGGTGCCGCTCCAGGGTCCAGCCAGGCTGAGTGGCGGCGGAGCCCAGGCGATCACGCGACTGGCGACATCTTCTCCCAGATGTTGGCCGGCCATCGCCCGCTCTGCTCGACGCGATCCACTTCGTGCTTGCTCGAGATCTCGAGACAGCTCGCGGGCGATCGAGGCGCGCACCGCCGAGTCTGTATAAATCTGCGTGAGGACGGCGGCGGATGCGCTGGCGATCGCTGCGTCGGGGGAAACGGCGCGATTGTCGCGCGCGGAATTCACCGCCGCGTACTGCGCGACGCCGAGGAGGGTGTAGACGCGAAAGAGGAACGGCGGCGGAGTCTGCGCAATTCGACGCAACGCGGCGGAGTCGCCGGCCGCGGCCGCGGCTTTCCGAGCGGCACGCCGGCTGGCGGCGAATTCATCGACGAACCTGGGGACGAGTCGGTTCCAGCGCACGGTGACGGTTGTATCCGCGGCGGAGTGAGCGAGGGCGTACGCAGCCTGGGTCTGCGCGTTGAGAGTAGCGCGCTCAGGGTAGACGATGAGCAATGGAAGCGCGAGTAGCTGAGAGATTCGCATGAGGAGCCTCGGTGTGAAGAAGAGGGCTGTCAGGAAGGCCGCGATCGAGCGCCGGTCGCGTTCCACTCACCCCGACCTCCGATCCCTACGGGATAACCAATAACTTAGTTTCTAGTTATATCCTGAAACTAAAAACTAGGTTATACGTAGATTGGGTAACTCCAACCCCCCGTCCCCATGGCTCTTTTTTCGACCGACTCACCTGAGTCCGCCGCCAGACTCGCCCTTCCGTTAACACCAGCGGCAGCCCGGCCGAGACCGCCGCCAGTGTTCTGGCAGCGGAGACACCCTATCGCCTCGCGTTTACCGGCCTCTTTTTCGGCGGCCTTTGCTACCTCGGCGTAACCGTGCTGCTTTACGAGCTGCTGCGACCCATCAACAAAAGCATCGCCCTCTTCGGCGCCTTTGCCAGCCTTGCCGGTCTGACGATCGGAGCCGTCAGCGCGGTCAACGAGCTCGGCGCACTGGCGCTGCTCAAAGAGGCCTCAACCGCCGCGCCCGCTTTGGCGAATCAGCTGCAGACCATCGCGCAGGTATCGCTGCGCGATGAAGCAGAGTTCAAGGTCAGCATGGTCTATTTCGGTTTGCACGTCGCTTCGATTGGGTATCTGATTCTTCGTTCGAACCTGGTGCCGCGGATTATTGGCGGCGTGGCCGTAGCCGGCGGTTCGAGCTACATAATCAGCTCGTTCGCGAGCTTCGTTGCGCCAGCAGTCGGAGCACGATTGTCACCCCTGGTAATTCCCATCGCCATCCTTGGGGAGGGGTCGCTCACGCTCTGGCTATTGTTCAAGGGTGTGAACGTCAACGCTTCGCCGCGCGTGCTCCCGGCGATCGATCGTTAGCCTCGCCGCAAACTGCCCGAGATACCAAGAAAGTTGGAGATAGCGCTCATTTGCGATTCGAGCCGCCCAGCCTCTAGCGTCCGACAGTCAGCTCCGTGTGCAGAGCAGCCGGCGAATCCTCGCCGACCCAGACGTCATAGACACTGGGCTCGACAACCCATCCCTTCGTCTGCGGACTCCAGAATTGCAGCTCGTCACGACCCAGTCGGAAACGCAGCGTTCTTGTCTCCCCTGGTTGCATCGCCACTCGTTGAAATCCCTCTAGCTGGCGAACGGGCCGCGACGCGGAACCGGAGCGCTGATGGATGTAAAGTTGGGCCACAGCATCGCCGAGCACGGCGCCGGTGTTCTTCACATCAACCACTACCTCGCTGCTGTCGCCGGCTTTGATACTCGCCTTTGAGAGCCGGAGATTGGTGAACGAGAAGGTCGTGTAACTGAGACCGTACCCGAACGGATACAGCGGCTTGCTCGAGATGTCCCAGTAGCGCGACGTGAACCGCGGATTGCTTTCCGGTTCCTGCGTGAGGTTGTGATTGTAGTAGAGCGGTTCCTGCCCAGCGGCGCGCGGCCAGCTGACGGGCAGCTTCCCTCCTGGATTCACATCTCCGAAGAGAACGTCCGCGATCGCGTTACCACCCTCCACACCCGGAAACCACGACTCGAGAATCGCAGCCGCATGCTCGGCGAGCCAATTGATGGCGACCGGTCGCCCATTCTCCAGCACCACCACGAGCGGTTTTCCCGATGATGCCGCGGCCTCGACCATCTGCTCCTGAATACCCGGCAGGTCGAGTGTCCCACGCGACGCGTTTTCGCCGCTCATCAACGCCGGCTCACCGACGACGGCGATGATGATGTCCGCTGAATC
Source organism: Gemmatimonadota bacterium (assembly GCA_003221805.1). Classification (GTDB taxonomy): domain Bacteria; phylum Gemmatimonadota; class Gemmatimonadetes; order Gemmatimonadales; family Gemmatimonadaceae; genus UBA4720. Next base: position 1,491 of record QHUA01000212.1, on the reverse strand, counting down.
TGCGGCGGCTTTCGCTTTCGCCTGCCATTCAGCGATCTCCGTGAAAGTGGGGGGTGGGACGGCCGCGCGACCAAGAAACGCGTCGAACATCCCCGGAAAAACCTTCGACGCCTCGGGTCCCGGGACGTACATGATGTGAGCTGCCCCACCCAGACGATTCCTTAGCGCGGCGAGCACGGTGACCGCCGGTGGATCCGGCGTACGCGTGAAGACGCCGGCGGGAGTGGGACCTCCAGTGATGTCACCCGGAGAGTCGGCCAGTCTGCCGATGACGGCTACATTCCGGATCGACTTCGACAGCGCCAACGCATGACGGTCGTTCTTGAGTAGCACCATCGAACGCGTGCCGAGTCGCCGGGCCAGCGATCGAGCTTCCACCGGGGCATCGGTTGCCGCACGGGATTCGTCCACGTACGGATGATCGAAGAGACCGATCTGGAACTTGACCTCGAGGATGGGCAGTACGGCCGCGTCGATCTTGGCAGCTGACACTGCTCCGTTCGCGACCAGCTTCGGCAGATTGTTCTTGTACGTCTGGCTCGCCATGTCCATCCCGTTGCCGGCGGTGATGGCCTTGTAGGCGGCGTCGGAGGGATCGGATGCGTATCCGTGTGTCTGAAGGCTGGCGATGGCTAGCGCGTCCGACGTCACGAAGCCGCGGAATCCCCAGTCCGTTCGGAGCACGTCGGTCAGGAGCCAGCGATTTCCACTGGCGGGAACGTCATTCAAGTCCATGTAGGCTGACATCAGACTGCCAACGCCTTCCTTCACGGCGGCGTGGAACGGAACCAGATACACGTTCCACATCAACTCCTCGGGAATGTACGAGCCGTCGTAGTCGCGCCCTCCCTCTGCCGCACCATATCCCGCGAAGTGCTTGGCGCACGCGACCACGCTGTTCGGTCCGAGTGTAGCGCCCTGGAATCCACGCACCTGGGCCCGAGCCATGGCGGCGCCAAGATAAGGATCCTCGCCCGCCCCTTCCTGAATGCGCCCCCATCGTGCGTCGCGCGCGATGTCGATCATCGGCGTGAACGTCCAGCGAATCCCCGCGCTCCGAGCCTCAGCGCCGGCCAACGACTGCGCCTGTTCCTCCACGGCAGGATCCCACGACGACGCCATTCCAAGTGGTGCGGGGAAGATCGTGCGATAGCCATGGATTACGTCCAACCCGAAGAGAAGCGGGATGTGCAGGCGGCTCTTCTCCACGGCGAGATGTTGCATCCGATTTATTTCTTTGGGATCCGCCAGCCACAGGATGGCGCCGACCTGACCATGTGTGATGGCGTCATCCGACGCACCGGATACGAAACCTCCCAGACCGACTCCTGCGGCAAGGTTTAGCTGGCCGATTTTTTCCTCGAGCGTCATTTCCTTGAGGAGGGATCGTGCGCGCCGCGCCGCCTCAACGCTCACGATTGGCACCTGAGCTGAAGCGCTTGCGGCAGAGAGAAGTGTCGTGCCAACCGCTACCAGCACCACAAGGAGAGT
>QHUA01000148.1 GCA_003221805.1 Gemmatimonadota bacterium | reverse complement strand
GTTCAGGAAGCTCCTGGACGACGGCCAGGCAGGCGACAACGTGGGACTCTTGCTCCGCGGCATCGACAAGAACGACGTTGAGCGTGGGATGGTGCTGGCCAAGACGGGAAGCATCACGCCGCACGCCAAGTTCAACGCCGAAGTGTACGTCCTGACCAAGGAAGAGGGCGGCAGACACACGCCATTCTTCAAGGGTTATAGACCGCAGTTCTTCTTCAGAACTACCGACGTGACCGGCTCAGTAGAGTTGCCCGAGGGTATGGAGATGGTGATGCCTGGTGACAACGTTCAGATGACGATCGAGCTGATAACGCCGATCGCGATGGACGAGGGTCTCCGTTTCGCCATCAGAGAAGGCGGCAGAACCGTTGGCGCAGGCGTAGTCACCAAGATTCTCAAGTAAGCAACACTGAAGTCATAAGGATTGAGCAATGCCTAGAGAGAAAATCATTCTCGCTTGCGAGACGTGTAAGAACCGCAACTACTTCACCGACAAGAACAAGCGCTTGCACCCCGAGCGCGTCGAGTGGAAGAAGTATTGCCCGCGCTGCAACGCGCACAAGCTTCATAAGGAAACGAAGTAATGGCCGTCGAAATCGCCAACCGGCGAGACATCACGCCGGGTAACGGCGGTGGTGGGAATTTCGTCACGCGGACGTTTCACTCGCTGACGCAGTTCTACCACGAGGTCCAGGACGAGATGCGCAAGGTCACCTGGCCCGATCGCGCCCAGCTCAAGGACACCACTATCAAGATCATCATCTTCGTGCTGTTCATCGGCGCCGTCATCGGCCTGATCGACCTCGTGATGCAACTGATTTTCGTCCAGGGCATCCCGAACCTGTTCTCGAGGTGATGATGGCCGCGCCGACTTCAGCAGACCACCGCTGGTACGCAATCCAGACCACTTCCGGTCACGAGAACAAGGTCCGCTCGCTCATCCAGCGTCGGATCGACGCCGACCCGCGCCCGGTTGATGATCGGGCGATCCGTCAGGCCCTCGTTCCCACCCAGGAAGCGGTCGAGATCAAGAACGGCAAGAAGGTGAACGTCGAGCGCAAGATCTACCCCGGCTACGTGCTGGTGGAGATGGTGATGGACCAGGAGACGGCGCACACGATCAACGGGATTCAGGGGGTCATCAAGTTCGTAGGGCACGAGCGACTTCCGCAGCCGCTCCGCCCCGAAGAGGTGAATCGCCTCCTCGGCGTCGCCGACGATTCGGAGCCGGAAGAGGTGAAAGAGGAGATCCCATTCCTCATCGGTCAGGCCGTCGCGATCACCGAGGGCCCGTTCACCGACTTCAACGGCACGGTCGAGGAAGTTTTGCCCGACAAGGGGAAGGTCAGAGTGTCGGTTTCGCTCTTCGGCCGCCCCACTAGTGTTGAGCTCGATTATTTGCAGTTGAAGGGCTACTAATCCGGAGCCTGACCGGTTAATTTTACAGGCTGCATCTGAGTCACAGCGGCGCTACTCCCGCCGCAGGTGATGGCCCTTGCGCGGGGCGGCCGATGAGGCGAGGAGCGCACCGTCGGATACCACTACGACGTCAAATCATATCGTGGGAGTCAGACGCGCACCCCGGTGCACTAGCATTGAGCGGCTGCGAGACAGTCACTGAGGAGTATCATGGCAAAAAAGGCAGTTGGTTTCGTCAAGCTGCAGATCACTGCAGGCAAGGCGAATCCGGCACCCCCCGTGGGCACCGCTCTCGGTCCCCAGGGAATCAACATCATGGCCTTCTGCAAAGAGTTCAACGCTCGGACGCAGGGTCAGGATACGATTCTCCCGGTCGAGATCACCATCTACGCCGACAAATCCTTTTCCTTCATCACCAAGACCCCGCCCGCGGCCGTCCTGCTGAAGAAGGAAGCGGGAATTGAAAAGGGATCCGGAACGCCGAACCGCAACAAGGTTGGTTCCGTCACCAGGGCGCAAGTCAGGAAGATCGCCGAGATCAAGCTTCCCGATCTCAACACCGACTCGATCGAGTCGGCGATGGCGATGGTCGCCGGTGCCGCTCGATCGATGGGCATCGAGGTGAGGGACTAATGAGAATTCACGGCAAGAAGTTCCGCGCCGCCGCGGAGAAGCGGAATCCCGAGACCCGGTACCAGCCTCGTCAGGCGATCGACATCGTCAAGTCGGTCGCATTCGCGAAGTTCGATGAGACGGTCGAGGTCGCCGTCCGTCTGGGCGTCGATCCCAAGCACTCCGACCAGGCAGTGCGCGGCACCGTCGTTCTTCCGGCGGGTACGGGTAAGTCGGTCCGTGTTCTCGTCGTCGCCGCCGGCGATAAGGCGCGCGAAGCGGAAGCGGCTGGCGCCGATTTCGTGGGCACCGAGTACATCGCCAAGATCAAGGAAAACTGGCTCGACTTCGACGTCCTCATTGCCACACCCGACCAGATGGGGCAGCTCGGCCCGCTCGGACGCATTCTCGGTCCGCGCGGATTGATGCCGAACCCGAAGGCCGGCACCGTCACGTTCGACGTCACCCGCGCCGTGCGTGAGACGAAGGCAGGCAAGATCGAGTATCGTGTCGACAAGGCGGGGAACGTTCACGCCGCCATCGGCAAGGTCTCGTTCGCGCCCGAAGCCCTCGAGCAGAACTTCTCGGCGTTCATGGATCAGATTGTCCGCTCGAAGCCACCAACTTCGAAAGGCGTTTACATCCGCACCGTCGCCATCTCCAGCACGATGGGGCCCGGCGTCAACATCGACACCACCCCTTACCGCTAACGAGCGATGAAGAGAGCAGAGAAAGAGCAACTCGTTGCCGAGTTGTCGACCAAACTGAGCAAAGCGCAGTCGCTCTATTACACGGATTTCACAGGGCTCAACGTGAAGCGGATGACCGAGCTTCGTCGACGTCTCAAGAAAGCGGGCGTCGAGTACGTGGTCATCAAGAACACGCTGGCTCTGCGCGCAGTCAACGAGAGTGGTCTCGTTGGCGAGCCGTTGAAGGGTCCGACCGGCCTCGTCGTCGGTCAGGATCCTGTCTCCGCGGCGAGAATACTCACCGATTTCGCGAAGGAGTTCGAGGACAAGCCCCACGTCAAAGGTGGGCTGCTAGCGGGCAAGAAGATCGACAATGCCCAGCTGAAGCGCCTCGCTTCGCTTCCATCTCGCGAGCAAATGCTGGCTGATCTTGCGGCCGGCATGCAGTCACCGATGGCCGCCTTCGTCGGCGCGCTCAACGGGCTTCTTTACATGTTTGCAGGCGCGCTCGACGCGCTCAAGACTCAGCGCCAAGGCGCCTAATTTTTCCGGGAGAACAAACACAATGGCAAACGCGACCATGAGCAAGGAAGACATTCTCGAAGCGATCGGCAACATGTCGGTGCTCGAGCTTTCCGAGCTCGTCGAAGCTTTCAAGAGCAAGTTCAACGTCACGATCTCGGCTGCGCCTGTCGGAGCCGCTCCGGCCGGTGGTGGTGCCGGTGCAGCTCCAGCTGCCGTAGCGGAAGAGCAGACCGAGTTCTCGGTGTCGCTCAAGGAAGCTGGTGCCAAGAAGATCCAGGTCATCAAGGTCGTGCGCGAGCTGACCGGACTCGGACTCAAGGAAGCGAAGGATCTCGTTGATGGAGCGCCGAGCGTAGTCAAGGCCGGTGTCACCAAGGATGAGGCCGCAACTATGAAAGCCAAGCTCGAGGAGCAGGGAGCCGCCGTCGAGGTCAAGTAAGCTTTCGTGCCGGTCGTCGGACCGAGGATATCAGCTCCGGCAGCTAGCTCGCTTACACGCTGCGAGCCCCGCAAACTGCAACTGCGCGGGTCTCTCGCTACGCGAGCACGCTGCCTTCGCTGTCACCCTCGATCCTCCTCCCACGAGACCTTCTCTGACCTGACGATATGTCCCAATTCTTTTTCGCTAGCACCACAACTGAAGGAAATAGCTCGCTCTGCTCCGGAACCGCGAAAATTTCGCGGAAGACGGGGGCAGGGCTATTTGTGCCTGTAGGTGATTCATGCCTGAATTGATGAAGCAGATCTCGTTCGCCAAGCTCGACCAGGGGATGGAGATGCCCCATCTCCTCGATATCCAGACCCGCGCCTTCGAGTCGCTGTTGCAGCTCGACGCGGCCTCGCAGAACCGCGAGGACATTGGACTAGAGCGTGTCTTCAAGGACCTTTTCCCGATTACCGACGTTCACGAGAACTTCTCGCTCGAGTTCAAGAGCTACTCTCTTGGCGAGCCGAAGTACTCGGTGGCCGAGTGCATCGAGCGCGACATGACGTATTCCGCGCCGCTCAAGGCCACGCTCCAGCTGATCGTTTTCGAGACGACTGAAGCCGGCAAGCGGCCGAAGAACATCATCGAGAAGGAAGTCTATCTCGGTGAGCTTCCGCTGCTCACGCCCCTCGGAACTTTCGTCATCAACGGCGCCGAGCGCGTGATCGTGAGCCAGCTTCACCGCTCACCGGGCGTCGTGTTCGAGGAGTCGACGCACCCGAACGGCCAGCGCCTGATCTCGGCGCGCATCATCCCGTTCCGCGGCTCGTGGGTCGAGTTCACCGTCGACATCCACGATGTCGTGTACGTGCACATCGACAAGAAGAAGAAGTTTCCGGCGACGGCGTTGCTCCGTGCCTTCGGCTACGGCACCAACTCGCAAATCCTGCGTTTGTTCTTTGCCGTTCGCGAGCTCGATCTCGTCAGGAAGCGCGAGTCGAGAGTCGATCAGCGTGAAGTGCTCGGCGCCATCATCGCCGAGGACATCACTCTGGCTGGAACCATCCACAATCCGGATGCACCCAAGCTGAAGACCAAGAAGGCCAGGCTTGCTCTCGAGAGAGAGGAAGCCGAGCTGCTCGTGCGCGAGGGCGACGAGCTGACCGAGGAGGTCTACAACCGTCTCCGCCGCCTCAACATCGACAAGGTGAAGGTCTTTGCGTCGTACACGACGATCGATCTTCGCGACGAAGTCGATGCCATCGAGCGTGGTGAGCGCCCGGCACGGCGGGTCATCGCTGTCGACGCCGTGGATACCGACTCCGGTGAAGTGATCGGAGAGACCGGTGACACGCTCACGGACACGATGATTCGCAAGCTCCGCAAGCGCGAGATCAACAAGGTCCAGGTCTTCGTGCAGTCCGGTCGCGCCGAGTCGATGTTGATCAAGAACACCATCGCCAAGGATCCGACGCACACCGAGGACGAGGCGCTGAAGCAGATCTATTCGCTTCTCCGCCCGGGCGACGCCCCGAATCGCGAGACCGCCAAGCAGGCGCTCGAGAGGTTGTTCTTCTCGCCGAAGAGATACGATCTGGGACGCGTAGGCCGTTACAAGATCAATCAGCGCCTTGGAACGAATCGTCCCGCCAGCGAGACGGTTCTCACCAAGGAAGATTTCGTCGCCATCATCCGCTACCTCGTCGAGCTACACGAAGGCCGCGGCTACACGGACGACATCGATCACCTCGGCAACCGCCGCATTCGCTCGGTCGGCGAGCTGATCGCGAACCAGTTCTCGGTCGGTTTGTCCCGCATGGCGCGCCTGGTGAAGGAGCGCATGTCGATCAACACCGATCCAGAAAAGATCTCGCTCGACGACCTCGTCAACGCGCGCACGGTGTCGGCTGTCATTCAGGCGTTCTTCGGATCGTCGCAGCTGTCGCAGTTCATGGATCAGACGAACCCGCTCGCCGAGCTGACGCACAAGCGTCGTCTCTCCGCGCTGGGTCCGGGTGGTCTGACGCGAGAGCGCGCCGGATTCGAGGTGCGCGACGTTCACTACTCGCAGTACGGCCGCATGTGCCCGATCGAGACCCCTGAAGGTCCAAACATCGGGCTCATCACCTCCCTCGCTTGCTACGCGCAGGTGAACGATCTCGGCTTCGTCGAGACGCCTTACCGCGTCGTCAAGAACGGAAAGGTCACCGCCGACATCGAGTGGCTCGATGCGAACCGTGAGGAAGACGTCGTAATCGCCCAGGCGAATGCGAAGCTCAACGAAGACGGTACGTTCGTCGACGAGCTGGTGCTCTGCCGCCAGCGCGGTGACGTTCCGCTCGTCGCTCCTGAGCGCATCGATTACATGGATGTCGCACCAGAGCAGCTCGTATCGATCGCCGCCGCGCTCATTCCGTTCCTCGAGCACGACGACGCCAACCGCGCGCTGATGGGATCGAACATGCAGCGCCAGGCGGTTCCTCTTCTCAATCCGCGCACTCCGCTCGTCGGAACCGGACTCGAGGAGAAAGTTGCCCGCGACTCTGGTGCTGTCGTCATCGCGCGCCGAGCCGGGACGATCACGTCGGTTACCGCCGACGAGATCATCGTCGACACCGGCGCGTCCGAGCGCGGCAAGAAGGACAGCGATCGTCCGCTGGCGAGACTGACGCAGCACGATCGTTATCGCCTCAAGAAGTACTGGCGCACCAACCAGGACACCGCGCTCAACCAGCGTCCGATCGTCATGACCGGACAGAAGGTGAAGGCCGGCGAAGTTCTGGCTGACGGCGCTTCGACGGAAATGGGGCAGCTTGCTCTCGGAGCCAACGTCACCGTGGCGTTCATGCCGTGGTACGGACACAACTTCGAGGACGCGATCGTGCTGTCCGAGAGACTGGTGAAGGACGACATCTATTCGTCGATCCACATTCAGGAGCTCGAGCTGCACGTCCGCGACACCAAGCGGGGCCAGGAAGAGATCACGCGGGAAATCCCCAACGTAGCCGAGGAGGCATTGAGCGATCTCGACGAGCGCGGCATTGTCCGCATCGGCGCTCACGTGAAGCCGGGCGACATCCTCGTCGGCAAGATCACGCCGAAGGGCGAGACGGAGCTTTCTCCCGAAGAGAAGCTCCTCACCGCGATCTTCGGTGAGAAGGCGAAGGACGTGAAGGATTCGTCGCTCAAGGTTCCACCCGGCATGGAAGGCGTGGTAATCGATGTGAAGATTTTCTCACGCATCGAGGACCAGGTCGTCGAGAAGGATCGCGGCGAGAGAATCGGTGAAATTCGCAGGCTCGAAGGCGAGGAAAAGGTCCGCGTCAACGAAGTTCGCGACGCCGAGCTGATGGATTTGCTCGAGGGTCAGACTGTATCGCTCGCGCTCAAGGCTGGAACGGTCGAGGAAGCAATTCCGGCCGGCACCAAGCTGACCGGCGTGATGCTGCGCGAGATCAAGATGACGGGGATCGACCTCAAGACGTTCCGCGTCGAAGACAAGAAGATGAACGAGCGCGTGCGCACCATCATCGACCTGGCAAATGATGAGAAAGCCAAGCTCGAGGAGAAAGCGGAGGAGAGAATCGACCGCGTGTTGCAGCCGGACGAGCTGCCGCCGGGCGTGATTCAGCTCGTGAAGGTTTACATGGCGGAGAAGAGAAAGGTCTCGGTCGGCGACAAGATGGCGGGGCGCCACGGCAACAAGGGTATCGTTGCCCGTATCGTTCCCGAGGAGGACATGCCGTTCCTCCCCGATGGTCGTCCGGTCGACATCGTGCTCAACCCGCTCGGCGTACCGAGCCGCATGAACGTCGGACAGATCCTCGAGACCCACCTCGGGTGGGCGGCGATGCTGCTCGGCTTCTACGCGAAGACGCCGGTGTTCCAGGGCGCGAACGAGCGTGAGATCGGCTTGCTGCTAAAGCTCGCGGCAGTCACCTGGGTGCGTGATGCGCTCGATCTCAAGGTCGAGGGCATCAGGATCTCAGAAGACGAGATCCGCGGCATCATCGGCGACGTCAGCGAAGGTGGAAAGCACGAGGAGCGCGTCAAGTTGCTCAGCGACGCGACTATCGATTCGCTGGGGGCTCGTGGTGTGTCAGCCGAGACACGAGATGTCTATAATCGGATCCGCGAATTCGTCTCCGCGGCCGCTCGTGAGCTAGCCGATCGCGATACCGCTGAAGTCAATAACCAGATCGCCTTCCACAGCCACGCGGCAGGTGACGAGGAGTACGAGCCAGTTGCGCGCGCCCAGTACAAGAGCGCCGCCACTCAAATCGAGAAGAAGCGCAATACGGATCCTGCATCCGTACTTGCGAGCCAGGAGCTGCCTTCGCTTTCGGCGGCGCTAGGCGCCAAGAAGTCGGAGGTTGACGTTGATGCGGCAGCAATGGAGCTGATGCGTCTGGCGGGGATTTCTCCGGGTGGAAAGGTCAGGCTGCGCGATGGACGAACCGGTGAGAGCTTCGCCAATCCGGTGACGGTCGGCGAGATCTACATGCTCAAGCTGTCGCACCTGGTCGATGACAAGATTCACGCGCGGAGCATCGGGCCCTACTCGCTCGTTACGCAGCAGCCGCTCGCCGGTAAGGCGCAGTTCGGCGGCCAGCGTTTCGGAGAGATGGAAGTCTGGGCGCTCGAAGCTTACGGCGCTGCACATACGCTGCAGGAGATTCTCACCGTCAAGTCGGACGATGTGAACGGCCGCAGCAGGGTTTACGAGGCGATCGTGAAGGGACAGAACCTTCCCGAGCCCGGGATTCCGGAGTCCTTCAACGTGCTCGTCCAGGAGCTGAAGGCGCTCGGAATCCACGTCAGCATGGGCGCGAATGCGACCAGCGGCTACGGCCTTGGCAACAACGGCTCCCGAAGAGACGGTAACGGTAGCGGGGAGAGGGATAACTAATGATTGATTTTCGTAGCACGCGCGAGACGCGGGCATCTTCATTCGATTACATCCAGGTCCGCATCGCCTCACCCGAGGAGATGCGCGGTCCGAAGGATCCAAAGGAGCGCGAGCGGCTGGAGATGGCCGGTCTGCGCACCTGGTGGTCGTGGGGCGAAGTCCTAAAGCCCGAGACGATCAACTATCGCTCGTTCAAGCCGGAGAAGGACGGCTTGTTCTGCGAGAGGATCTTCGGTCCGGTCAAGGACTGGGAATGCCACTGCGGCAAATACAAGAGAATTCGTTACCGCGGAGTGATCTGCGATCGCTGCGGCGTCGAAGTCACCCTGAGCCGCGTCCGTCGCGAGCGCATGGGTCACATCGAGCTCGCCGTACCCGTCGCTCACATCTGGTTCTTCAAGACTCTGCCGAGTCCAATGGGGAACCTTGTCGATCTCACGCTGCGTGATCTCGAGAAGGTCATCTACTACTCGAACTACGTCGTCATCGATCCGGGCAAGCAGGACGTCATCGAGAACCAGCTGCTCGACGAGGACGAGTTCCTCAACCTGAAGCAGAAGGCGAAGGACGAGGGCGACCACGTGTTCCTCGCCGACATCGGCGCGCCCGCCGTTCGCGAGCTGCTGAGGAGAATCGACGTCGATAGGGTTGCGGAGGAACTCCGCGCCGGACTCGTCGACGAAGGCTCGCAGCATCGCAAGAAGCAGATGCTGAAGCGACTCAAGGTCGTCGATGCGTTCCGCAACTCCGGTGATTCGGGCCAGGAGCGCAACAAGGCCGAGTGGCTGATCATGGACGTCATACCGGTGATTCCGCCGGATCTGCGTCCGCTCGTTCCGCTCGACGGCGGCCGCTTTGCCACGTCCGACCTGAACGATCTCTATCGCCGCGTCATCAACCGCAACAACCGGTTGATGAAGCTGATCTCGCACCGCGCGCCTGAAGTCATTCTCCGCAACGAAAAGAGAATGCTCCAGGAGGCTGTGGATGCGCTGTTCGACAACGGTCGCCGCTCGAAGGCGATTCGTGGTCGCGGCAAGCGTCCGCTCAAGTCGCTGTCAGACATGCTGAAGGGCAAGCAGGGCCGGTTCCGTCAGAACCTGCTCGGTAAGCGCGTCGACTACTCGGGCCGCTCGGTCATCGTCGTCGGTCCCGAGCTCAAGCTGCACCAGTGCGGTCTGCCGAAGGCAATGGCGCTGGAGCTCTTCAAGCCGTTCATCATTCACAAGCTCGTCGAGAAGGGGATCGCCGAGACCGTGAAGCGCGCCAAGAAGATCGTGGAAAAGGAATCTCCCGAGGTGTACGAGATCCTCGAAGAGATCATTCGCGATCATCCGGTGCTGCTCAACCGCGCTCCGACCCTTCACAGACTCGGCATTCAGGCTTTCGAGCCGGTGCTCGTCGAAGGAAAGGCCATTCGTATTCACCCGCTCGTTTGCGCCGCGTTCAACGCGGACTTCGACGGTGACCAGATGGCCGTGCACGTTCCGCTTTCGTTCGAGGCACAGCTCGAGTGCCGTCTGCTCATGCTGTCGTCGAACAACATTCTCAAGCCGTCCGACGGACGTCCCGTCGCAGAGCCGAGCCAGGACATCGTGCTCGGCTGCTACTTCGCGACCAAGGCTCCGGCGGGCTTCGGTGACAAGCCACTCAAGAACGCCAAGTCGTACTCGAACGTGGCGGAGGTCGAGCTGGCGCTGTCGCAGGATCGCGTCGACTTCCACACACCCATCCGGTACTTCGTGCAGGACATCGAAGGAAACCGCTGGGTCGATACGACGGTTGGCCGCGTGCTCTTCAACGCCATCATTCCGACGGAGATCGCTTTCCAGAATCGGGAGATGAAGAAGAAGGCGCTCGGTGAGCTCGTGTTCGAGTCCTACCGTAAGGGCGGACTAACGGGCACGGTTCCGTTCCTAGATCGCTTGAAGGAATTCGGGTTCCGCTACGCCACGCGTGGTGGAGTCTCGATCGGAATCGAAGACCTCCACATCCCGGCCGAGAAGGAAACACTTCTCGCCGAGGCCGAGGAGCGCGTCAACAGATTCCAGAAGGCTTACCAAACCGGCAACATCACGAACGGCGAGCGCTACAACAAGGTGATCGACACCTGGACGCACGCCAACAACGACGTTGCCGACGCCATGGTGCGCGCGATGCGCGAATCCGGCGACGGATTCAATCCGGTGTTCATGATGTTCGACTCCGGATCACGCGGCTCGCGCGATCAGATCCGTCAGCTCGCCGGTATGCGCGGACTGATGGCAAAGCCGCAAAAGAAACTCACCGGTGGCATCGGCGAGATCATTGAAAGCCCGATCAAGTCGAACTTCCGCGAAGGACTGTCCGTGCTCGAGTA
>QHUA01000196.1 GCA_003221805.1 Gemmatimonadota bacterium | reverse complement strand
AACTTGGTTGACCCGTCCTCGACAAGGACTTCGGCGATTCGCGGATTATCGTAGGTGGCAAAGAATTGTCTGGCTCCTGTTTCCGCAACTGCGAAAATTGACTCCCCGAGCGATCGCTTCGCGGATGCATCTAAGTTTGGAGCTATTCGCAAATACGCTTCAGAAACGATCATTCAGTATTTGCGAAGGTTTGGAGACCGCCTAACGCCCAAGTTCAGCTGCGAGCGATTCTTCCATAGATGCACAATAGTATTTGAGCGCCGCAGGCACGACGCTCGAAGAGCGATCAACCCAACGAGTAAAACGCGCTCGTCTGCTGCAACTATCGTTAGGCGGTGCGGCGCTTCGACTTGCTCTTGAGATACGCTCTAAGAGCACGAGTCACCGACTTTGAATCCGGGAACGCCGCGGCGAGATCGGGTTCGAGCAGAACTAGATTCGTTCCTTCAGAGTAGCGCTTGGCGTACTTGTTTCGCACCGATTTGCTGAAGTCGTACTCCGGACGCATTTCATCGTCCGCGATTCGGCGTGTGACCTTTCTGGCGCGTGAGCTCTTAGACGCCTTCTTCATACTGTATCCGTTCTCGACGGCTGGCGAGCCGAGCACTGATGATTCGAATATCGTCGTCGCCGCGCTCGGCGTGAACGACAACTAGGAGTTTGCTGTTAGCTGAAAGCCCAAGAAGCACGAATCGATCTTCAGATTCCGAATGGTTTGGATCTGGTATCGTGAGAGACAGCGGGTCGCCGAAAGCACTAACCGCTTCTTCGAAGCTTACTCCGTGTTTCCTGACGTTGCTAGCAGCTTTCCTGGGATCCCATGAGAAGCGTAAGGCCATGGGCCCCAATTTACCGCGGCAGAACTGTGTGCAGCCGCCTAACGCCTATTATGCCGCAAAATAAATGAAAAAGCGGCGAACGACGCTTCCTTTCTGCACTGCGTTCTTCGCTCCGCGCGAATGAAAGACCATTCCACATCAAGCTTTAGGCCCAACTCGTGACCCCTTGGTTTCGGCGATAGGCTGCGGGGATAGCTGCAATTCCGTCGCTCGCTGCATTACTGCCAAAGTGCATCGATCGGGCTCCGGACCCCGCGACCGCCGCGATTCAGGACGTGGGTGTAGATCATCGTCGTACGCACATCGGTGTGCCCGAGCAGCTCCTGAACAGTGCGGATGTCGTAGCCGTCCTCAATCAGGTGAGTCGCAAAGGAGTGGCGGAATGTGTGGCAGGTCGCACGCTTCATTAGCCCCGCCGCACGCACTGCTTCTGCTACCGCGCGCTGAATGACGGTCACGTGTAGATGGTGACGTCGCAGTTCTCGCGTTACGACATCGATGTGGGTGCGCGTCGCGGGAAATACGTATTGCCAGCGCCATTCGCGCGATGCGTTCGGATACTTTCGGGCCAGCGCGCCAGGGATATCGACCCGCCCGCCACCACGCCGCAGATCCCTGGCGTGGATCACACTCGAGCACTCGTAAGCCGGCTCCGTAAAGCAGGATCGCCCCCAGCTGCGGCGCCCCATCTATCTCACCAATCACTCGCTTCACTTCGTCTCTGTTGAGAACGACTGGTAGTCGCACCGGCCGCTTCGCCCTCGCTACCTCCTCGACGTCCTCCAATGGAAGTCTGAGAATTTCGCGATAGAGAAAGCCGATTGCGGCCAGAGCCTGGTTCTGCGTCGAAGCGCTCACGTTCGACTGAATCGCCAGGGACGACAAAAATTCTCTAACGTGCTCTCGGCCGAGTTCGGCGGGGTGACACTTGCCATGGAATTTGATGTAGCGCAAGACCCATGACTGATAGGTACGTGCAGTCCGCTCACTGTAGTGACGGAGCTTTAGCTGCTCACCAAGTGCGGCGAGCAGGGGTGATCTCGGCCTCGGGGAGAGGGTGAACGGCGATGCTGCAGTACTTGGTGGGAAGGGACGTTGAAGGGAACCTGCGAGAGGCGCCCTAGGCCGACTTCTAGAACCTCCACTCCCGAATCAGAAACGCCCCAAACGCCGATGTCGTCGCGACGTTCTGATCCCGCGCCAGACTCGGCTCACGCAGGAGATAGCGCGTGTCCACGCCCGTCTCCAGCCGATATCCGCGCAACCCACCAAACCTGTGCACGACCTGCACACCCGGCCGCTGCAACGCCTGCGGATCGAGCGGGGATTTTATTTCCACGTAAGTGTGCGCCCTGAAATACTTCCCGAACTCGAACTGCGTCGCGCGCAGGAAATTTCCGACATCCGTCTGCA
>QHUA01000199.1 GCA_003221805.1 Gemmatimonadota bacterium | reverse complement strand
GACGGCAGTAGTGCCGTTCGCGCAGCGGGCGACGGGTAACAGGTAGCGGGTTACGGGTTACGGATTACGGGTTACAGGTTCCGGGTTACGGCAGCGCGTAGTTTCTCCTCATCGCGATTTCGCTTTCTTTTCACTCGCGGGCATCGCCGCAATGCGCGCCCTCACCAACCGCTTCACCAATCCCGACGGAAGCGGCTTGTCCAACGGAAATTGAATCGTCCCCGTCGCCGTCTTGTAGCCCTTCAGTGCGGCGGCGTGCTTGCGCCTGATCCCCGCTGTCATCGGGAAAAGGCTGGTGTGCTTCTTAAACGCCCCGTACCAAATCAGCGGTTTTCCATCGAGCTTGATTAACGGAATTCCATAGCTGAACCCGTCAACACCCCGCGGGGCAACGGCGCGAATGTCCGCGCGCAGCTTCTTGAGACGTCGCCGGGATTCCGGTGGTTGTTTCGCGATGTAAGCGTTCACCTGCCTCCGCGCTTGTGCGGCGCTGCCTTTTGACCCCGAAGATTTCTTCACGTGACCTCCCCCTCCCCCCGATAGGCCAAGCGGTTGGTGATTAGCAGCAGGAAGAGCAGAGCACCGGCGCCGATCGCCGCCGCGTAGACCAATAGCGCTGGCAAGCGTTGGGCGCGGACCCTGTCCCAATTATTAAGACGAAATCGGACGTCGCTAATCGACAAAACGCTGTCCGGAGTGCCGGCGAGTTTGAGCTGCCCCGCGTCGAGCAGGGAACCGAGGGGCTTACCGCGAACGTAGACTTGGACTCGATCTGTGCTTTCGCTGAGGGACAGGGCCAAGGGCTGCGGGGTCCACCAGATGTCGGAGCGCCTCGAGAGCTCGCTGAAGAGGGCGACCGCAGGGATGAAGAGGAGAACGAACGTCATGGCCGCGTAAAACATCCGGATGCGAGGGGGCATGGGTCCTCCGTGTTATTTGCGACACGCGAATATCGGTTAAGCCCGCGAATACCTCCACCAAAGGAACAATGCTAACGCGGCGGGAATCAGGAAAACGATGAAGAAGTAGGGAATTTCTTCCGCCACCGAGTATCCGGCCTTCGACACGCCCATCCACATGTTGATTCCGGCGCCGACGAACCAGATGGCGATGAACGTCAGAGCGAACCGTGCCAGAACGGTGGATTGGCCGCCACCGACGTAGCGCCCGATCAGCATGCACACCGCCAGCAGCGCGAATCCGATCGCAATGACTTTTACGGTGTGGGCCATGTACCGTCTCCCGAGGCTTGCTCTCCTCTCACTCGCGTCGCACAATCAGGTAACAAGGATGGCAAATGAGACGATTTACCACCAGCGCTGCGTTCGTCCTTCTCACGGTCCCCGCGTTCCACGCCTACGCCCAGGACCACCCACGTCATGACTCGGCCGAAAAGCTGGGTACCGTACACTTCGCGACATCGTGCAACCCTAAAGTTGCGCCACAATTTGATCGCGCCGTCGCGCTGCTTCACTCCTTCGAGTTCGGCGCATCGATCCGTGGCTTCAACGACGTGCTCGCCTCCGACTCCACCTGCGCCATGGCGTACTGGGGAATCGCCCTCAGTCGCTGGAGCAATCCGATGGCGGCGGGCAACCGGCCGGTTGCGCTTCTGCAACAAGGCAAACAATCGGTAGACGCGGCGACACGACTCGCGAGTCACGCCACCGAGCGCGAGCGTGAATACATCAGCGCCGTGGGTCAGCTCTACGACGACTACGAGCACAACAATCAACAGGCCCGGGTCATCGCCTACGAGCGCGCCATGAACGACCTCACGCTGCGCCAGCCCGCCGATACCGAAGCGATGATCTTCCACGCCATCTCGCTCGTCGCTGCCGCGCCGCCAACAGACAAAACGTACGCGAATCAACTGAAGGCGGGCGGCATTCTCGAAGCGCTGTGGATCAAGGAGCCGAATCACCCCGGCATCGCGCACTACATCATCCACACCTACGATTATCCGTCACTCGCCGACAAGGCACGCGCCGCGGCCGAGCGTTATGCGACCATCGCTCCGTCTGCCGCGCACGCGCTGCACATGCCATCGCACACCTTCACGCGCGTCGGCATGTGGCAGGAATCGATCGACGCCAACACTCGATCGATGAAAGTAGCGCTCAGCACCGGCTCCATCGCCGAAGCGCTGCACGCCGCCGATTACGAGATGTACGCGTATCTGCAGCTGGAAAAGTATGCGGAAGCGAAAGCCATTCTCGACACGTTGCCGGCACTCGCCGCTCGCTTCGATCTCAATGCCATCACCGGCGCCGCGCCCGGTTCAGCAGGTGTGTTTGCGTTGGCAGCAATTCCGGCGCGCTGGGCACTGGAGCGCAGCGCGTGGCCGGAGGCCGCCGCCCTCGTCCCCAAAGCGACCGATTACCCGTACGCCGACGCGATGACGTACTTCGCGCGCGCACTCGGCGCGGCCCACACCGGCGATCTCACCGCAGCGAAATCGGCAACTGATTCATTGGGCTCGATCCAGAAGCGACTCGGCGCGAAGGGCGAATCATACTGGGCGGAGCAGGTGGCGATTCAGCAACTGGAGGCTCGCGCGTGGGTCGATCTCGCCGAGAAACATGACGACGACGCGTTATCTCTCATGCGGCAGGCTGTCACCCGCGAGGATGCGACCGAGAAGAGCGCCGTCACTCCCGGCCCGCTCGCGCCAGCGCGTGAGCTGCTCGGCGATATGCTGGCGCAACTCAATCGCCGCGCCGAAGCGAAGGCGGAGTATCAAGCCGTGCTGCAGAAGGAACCGAACCGCCGGCACTCACTGCGTGCACTTGGAGGCTCCATCGCGACGACACGCTGAGTCTAGATCGCCAACCCCTC
>QHUA01000198.1 GCA_003221805.1 Gemmatimonadota bacterium | reverse complement strand
TGTCAGGAGGTGTGTCCAAAGGAAATCAGCATGGACACCATCACGCGAATGAATCGTGACTTCATTCGTGCGGGCTTGATTGGAACGCGGCCCTGAAGCTAGGCGGAAGGCTGCGGCGGCTCCTCAGGATTGAGACGGTGCCGCTCTTGCGCCCGGTGTAGACGAGTCTTCTCGCTTCGTTTTTCGGCTGCGTCGTGCTGTTTTCGTGATTCGGTGAGGCGATGCACGGCGTTGTGGTGGCCAGGATTCTTCGGCGAGCCGTCTCCGCTCTGTGAATTATCAGTTGTGGCGCCGTTTCCTGAATGCAGTTGCTCGAGAAACTTGCTGTGGGTTTTGGATCCGTGCTGCCCCTCGGCGTGCTCCTGGGGGCCTTTTTGTACACCTTCGCGATTCTGCATCAGCCTTGCTTCCTCCTGATTTGCGGTACGTCCTCCTAACAATGGGCAAGCCGAGGGCCAGTTTACAAGCGCGGCAGTGTCACACCCTGCTGACCCTGATACTTTCCTTTCTTGTCCTTGTAGGACACCTCTGGTTCTTCCTCTCCCTTGAAAAAGAGCACCTGAGCAATGCCTTCGTTGGCGTAGATCTTGGCGGGGAGTGGCGTGGTGTTGGAGATCTCCAGCGTGACGAATCCCTCCCACTCGGGCTCGAACGGCGTGACGTTGGTGATTATCCCACACCGCGCATAGGTGGATTTCCCGACGGTGATGGTCACGACGTCGCGTGGAATTCGGAAATACTCAATCGATCTGGCGAGAGCAAACGAATTCGGAGGCACGATGCAGACGTCGCCCTCGAATTCAACGAAGGACTTCGGATCGAAATTCTTGGGGTCCACGATGGAGTTCAGCACATTGGTAAAAATCCTGAACTCGGGTGCGACCCTCATGTCGTAGCCGTACGAGCTCACGCCGTAGGAGATGACGCCTGATCTGACTTGACTGCTCTCGAAGGGCTCGATCATCGCGTGTTCCTTTGCCATGCGGGTGATCCAGCGATCCGATTGAATTGACATCGGGGGAAGCGGGAAGAGGGAAGCGGGAAGCGGGAAGGACCAGCGGGATTGCGGGCGTCGGTGGGTTGGCGTGGGTGTTCACGCGATTTCGACGGGAATGTACGGTTTTCGCACTGACATCGCCACTGAAGTGGAGCCGTTGAATTAGAAGATTGCAAAAGGTAAATTCCAAAAATCGCACTAGTGAAATTTTTCACGAAGTCTGAGAGGCCATGTTTCGCGCCTATTTTCCGGTCCTGATGCTCTTCGGATTCGTCGCCGTCAACGCGGTGGCGATCATCGTGATCTCGGCGCTGACGATCCGCGCGCGGCCAACGCCGGTGAAGCAACAGGCTTATGAATCGGGAGTGCCGGCGCTGGGTGACGCACGCGAACGCTTCTCGGTGCGATTCTATCTCGTAGCGATCCTTTTCATCATCTTCGACATCGAGACGGTGTTCATGATCCCGTGGGCGGTGTACTTCAAGCAGCTCTCCTGCTTCGTGCCGCTTGTGAACAACGTGTGTCCCGTCGGAAACATCTCCTTCTTCGGGCTTGGCGAGATGCTGGTGTTCATGCTGATTCTTCTCGTCGGCTTCGTCTACGTCTGGAAAAAGGGAGCGCTACAATGGGATTGAGTGCGCCCGCTGAGCACCGGACAGTATCCTACGCGCCCGAATCGCAGGAAGGTTGGGTAGCGACCCGCCTCGATTTCCTGGTGAACTGGGCGCGCGCCAACTCGCTGTGGCCGATGCCGTTTGGCACAGCGTGCTGTGCGATCGAGTTCATGGCCACCGCTGCAAGCGACTTCGATCTCGCACGTTTTGGAATGGAGCGCATGAGCTACTCGCCGCGTCAGGCCGACGTGCTCATCTGCGCCGGTCGCGTTCCGTTCAAGCTGGCGCCGATCATTCGCCGCATCTGGCAGCAGATGCCGCAGCCCAAGTGGTGCATCTCCATGGGCGCGTGCGCGTCGACGGGCGGGATGTTCGACAACTACGCAGTGGTGCAGGGAATCGACACCATCATCCCCGTGGACGTTTATGTCCCTGGTTGTCCACCAAGGCCAGAAGGTTTGCTCTACGGGATTCGTATGCTCCAGGAAAAAGTGAAGAACGAACGCGCGGCTGACAAAGGAACCCGCGATGAAATGGAACCGGATCCCACGAGTCAGCTGTACATCCCGCCCTCGGTGATCGACGAGCTCGGTGAGCCGTTCGGCAACTCCGTAAACCAGACCAGGTCCGGGCTGTGAGTCGATTCGAGGTCACGAGAACCGGCGCCAGCGCGTCCGGCAGTCAACCGACAACTCAGAAGAAGGTTTCGCACCGCAGTGAACCGGCGAATCCCTCAGCGGACGCGCTCCAGCAGAAGTTCGGTGGATCGATCAAACGCGTCGAGGTGATTTGGGGCGAGACCGTCGTCTACGTGGAGCCATCGGCCGTGCACGACATCGTTCGTTGGCTGAAAGACGATCCGTCGCAGCGCTACGATTTTCTCAGCGACGTGACAGCAGTCGAATATCGCGATCCGGAAGTCCCAATCGAAGTCGTCTGGCATCTGCGCTCTCTTCCTTTTCGCCGATTCCTGCGAGTGAAATCGCAGCTCGCCAAGGGAAAGCCGCTGGAGATCGATAGCGTTTACGACGTCTATCGCTCAGCGGATTGGCTGGAGCGCGAGTGCTACGACATGTTCGGCATTCGCTTTCGCGGACACCCGGACCTGCGGCGCATTCTGATGTGGGAGTCGTACCGCGAGGGCTTTCCACTGCGTAAAGACTTCCCGCTGCGCGGTCGCTTCAGTCGGTCGGAGCAACTGAGGCAGGCGCTCGCGCAGAACCCTGAAGCTCGTT
>QHUA01000197.1 GCA_003221805.1 Gemmatimonadota bacterium | reverse complement strand
CGGGGGCGAGACGCGGGGCGACTCCACCGCGGGCGCGGCGAACGCTGTGGTCTGATCGCTTTCGCCAAACGCGTGTGAATTTGTGACCACGCCGATCAGTAGCAGCGACAACACAATGGCTATACCCCCGGCGATCACCTGCTTCTTGCCCAGGAGTGTGAGCGCGGGCCCGAGCAGCTCGGTGATGCGGTTGCCCATGCCGCCAGTCTTGTACGGTTTCTCGAGCTCTTCGCGCAGGCTCTCCAGGGCGTCGCGATAGGGCAGCGCCTCCGCGCCCGATTCTGGCCCCATCGCCGCGGCTTCTGCCAGCGGTGAAGCCATCGGACTCATCGAGATTTCCGCGTGCGGCGGAGCAGCTTTGTTGCCGGCGCTTGTTTCGCTTAACGGTCTGTGCACGATTACCGCTGGCTTCTTCGGTGCGGGCGTCGGCGGCTTCTCCCGGTGCACCGGAGGCTGAGTGGCCAGAGACACCGATTCTCCCGATATCAGACGATATCTCTCCGGCGTGATCACCCGCTCCGTGTGAGCCGCGGTCTCGAGCGAATCTTCAGAAGCGAGCTGCAGATCGGCGATTCGCTCCCGCGAAACGCGCAGGCTGGGATGCTCAGTCCCCAGCGTTCGCTCGCGAATCGATAGCGCGCGCTGGAACACGCTGAGCCCCTCTTCGATTTTGCCGCGCGCCGCACACGCGTCGCCGAGGTGCTCGAGGGCGGTAGCGATGGCGAAGTGATTCGGAGCGAGAGTGCGCTCGCGAATATCGAGCACGCGCCGCCAGAGCTGCTCCGCCGATTCATGGTGCCCGAGCGACTGCCTGACGTTGGCGAGGCTCGCGAGAACCGTGGCTACCTCCGGATGATCCTCGCCCTTGCTTCGTTTCATCTCCAGCAGGCGGAGCAGCAGCGGCTCCGCTGAGGCGAACGACGATTTCCGGAGGTAGAAGCGTGTCAGATCCGTGAGCAAGAGCATCAGCTCCGGATCGTCAGGTGCCATGGTTTCGTCGGCCATCTCCAGGGCCTGACGGAAAAACTCTTCTGCCTCGGCGTCCTCACCCATGTTCTGCTTGAGGGTCGCCGCCTTAAGAACTGAAGCGAGGTCTGCCCGCGAGGCCTTATCGGCCTCGACTGGGCGGGACGGTCGGGAGTTGCGATCAGAGATTCCGCGGTCGCGCCCGGGGACAGGCGAGTAGTTCGCGGAATCGATGCTGCGCTCGAACCCTATTGAGGAGTCGGCCATACGCTGGGTCTCCCCGGTCATCCTCTGACGGACGGGAGCAACCACTCTCGCACGCAGTGGCGCCCAGACCGGCGGCGCGCCGTCCAGAGCGGGGGCAAGTCGGGGACCATATGTAGTCCGCGGGATGCGCAGGCCAGCGCGGCAGTGGGGTGTGTTATGGACGCAACACTGCCCGAGAGCGTTGCGCTGACGCAACAGGTCGGGCCAGGCCCCCAAAAAAACGAAGGACTGACTCTCGTCAGCCCTGCATCACGCCCGCCGTCCAGGGTCGGGGTCCGTGCGTTTTGAGCCCGAGCGCGGTACTTCGTCCTCATCGCCGGGATCCCAGGTCGGGCCGCACTTCAGGACCCTCTTGGCAATGCGGCACCACTCCGCGACCTGACCGTCGTTGGCGCTCATCCAGTTGACGGGGACTGGTGCAAGCCGACGCTTTTCACCGTTGCTGGCAAAGCAAAGCCAGCCGTTGCTGTACTCGGAAGCGACGTTGCCCCGCGTCCCTACCTGGGTTCGGCGATCCCCCAGTACCCTTTGCTCGATCAGGAAGACGGCGTTTTCGACGGGAGAACGGCGCTCCATCTTCCGGCGCTCGATGGCCGACGGATGCACCATCCAGACTTCCCAGACTCGCCCTCGCGCGTCGAGGAAGGTACGGTAACCGGAGTTCTTGGAGGTCTGGATTTGCACGTCAAAACTCGTTGAGATCAGGCCATTTCAAGCGCAAAACATAAACCAGCGCACAGGGATGAGCGAGCGCTACCTGGTTCTTGCGGTCCCGCGCTCCCCCTCAGGAACCCGGGCATCGACGAGGCTGGTCTCCCCCGGTCGCTTGGATTCCCAGGAAACGCTCAATGAGCCGTCGTTTTCCAGAACTACCGCGTCGACATCTTCAACGCGAGTAACGCCCTTTTCCCGGATTGCGGCGCGGATTTCCCCCTCGGTGATGCGCTCTCTCTTCAGAGCCCGCGGAATAAACTTTCCGTGCGAAAAGAGCAGGGTTGGATGGCCGTTGATGATCTTGTCGGCGAAGTCCCAGCGCGCTGCAACTTCCGCGAGGATGATCTGAAAGGCAATCAACGTCGCCAGAGAGAGAACCCCCTCGACGAGGGTGACATCCTTCTCGACGATAGATGCGGCGAATACGGAGCCACAGGCGACGACGAAC
>QHUA01000132.1:10646-21734 GCA_003221805.1 Gemmatimonadota bacterium | reverse complement strand
GCACGCGCCAATCACTTTCACCGATGACTATCACGAGCTGAACCCTGAGCCCTACGGGATTCTCAAGGGCGTAGTTGACTCGAAGTCATTCAGGAAGGGAAGCTGGGGATCGGAGATCGTCGAAGAGTTGAAGCCCCAGCCGCAGGACATCGTCGTCGAAGGGAAGCGCGGATTGGATGGCTTCGCCAGCACGAATCTGGATTTCGTGTTGCGTAGCCGCGGGATCACCAACATTGCGCTGGGTGGATTTCTCACGAACTGCTGTGTCGAGTCGACGATGCGCACCGGGTACGAGAAAGGCTATAACGTCATCACCCTGAAGGACTGCACGGCGACCCTTAGCGAAGAAGAGCAGCGGGTCGCGGTCGAGAAGAATTACCCGATGTTCTCGCGGCCGATGAACCACACCGAGTTCATCACTGAGCTTGGTGGAAAAGAGACGGCGGCCGGAGCGCAGACTGGTCGCGGCTATACCACAGAGGTTACCCCGCCCGAGACACCAATGACGGCCTAGGCGGGCGCCGCCAAGGTTACTGCGCCCGCTGTGCGCGCGGATCCGGCCTCAGAGTGAAGGGTTGGGTGAAAGCCTTTCCGTTCACAGTGAGCCGAGCGGTAAAGTTGCCGATGTAGCGAGCGTCGGGCGGACCGCCCTCATCAGGGGGCGGAGCTCCGCGGGGACGCTCGCGTAAAGGATTCCAGACGACGCGGTGCATTCCGGCCGTGGCCGGCAAGGGCGCTGGAGCGGACTGCCATAGCGGCGAGACTCTCGGCAGTCCCGTCGTCTGCGCCGCCGCGACGCCTCTCCGTCCGGCTGGCGGCTGCTGCGCGTTCGGATCGCTGGAGAATGTGCGAACCAGAGCCCCGCTTGAATCGAGGATCTCGATCGTCATCGGTCTGCTCGCATTTCTTTTCAGGTAGTAATCGATGGCGGCCCCGTTCGGAGGATTCTCCGCTTCCGGCTCGTCTTTCTGCAGTGGGGTGCCGTTGTCGGTACCCTCTATAGAGTTGATGGCATCGGCGGGCTTGAAGAGGTAGGCGTCGTCGCGCGTCACGGCATCACTCAGCTGCCGCAGCGGACTGATGTCGTCGATAATCCAGAAGCCACGGCCGTGCGTGGCGACGATGAGATCCGTGCCATAGAACTCGAAGTCGCGCACCGACGTCACCGGCATGTTGAGCTGGAGCGGCTGCCAATTGTCGCCATCGTCGAACGAGACGTGAATGCCGCGCTCAGTGCCCGCCACTAGCAGGCCGCGTCGCGATGGATCTTCTTTCACGACGTGGACGTAGACGCCGGCGGGAAGTCCTCTCGTAATCCCTTGCCAGGTCTTTCCATTATCGCGAGTGCGATAGATGTACGGATCAAAATCCTGGAGCTGGTGCCGATCGACGCTCGCATAGGCGGTGGCCTGGTCGAAGTGCGACGCCTCGATCATAGTCACTCTGTTCCACGGCGCAATCGTGCTTGGCGTCACGTTCTGCCAGTTCTGTCCATCGTCTGATGTGAGATGAATCAATCCGTCATCAGTCCCGACCCAGACCAAACCGACCCTTAGCGGCGACGGTGCGATTGTATAGACGACGCCCCGCTTGCCGTTGCGATCCACGGCGCCGGCAGCTGTCTGGTCCAGTGTCGGGGGCACTACGATTTCCGTGCGCGTCAGGTCGGGACTGATGCGAGTCCACGTTTTCGCCCCGTCAGTCGTGCGGAAGACGAACTGGTTCGCGTAGTACAGCGATTTCTTGTCTGCTCTCGAGAAAACCAGCGGCTGCGTCCAGTCACCGCGAGCTGGCTCGGGAGAGCTGGGGCGAGTAGTTCCCTCTACCGGAGTGTTGGTCTCCAGATTCCAGCGCTGTCCGTCGCCACCGTAGACGACGCCGGGATTCAACGGATCTCCGGCTGTATAGCCGCTCTCGCCGCCGGGGGCGATCGGCTCCCAATCGTGCATCGAGATCTGCGAGAACTTGCCGCGCGAGCGCACCGCGATCGCACCGGAATCCTGCTGCGCGCCCGTCACCCAATAGGGAAACCGACCATCGACGGAGAGGTGATAGATCTGAGCCGTCGGCTGATTGAGCCACGATGTCCAGGTGACTTCACGAGGATCCTTGCTGCGGGCGTTGCGAGTAATGACCGCGCCCTGATCGCTGGCGACTATCATCGTGTTGGGATCGCTGGCGGAGACCCACGCCTGATGGTAGTCGTCACCGCCCGGCGATCCGCGCAGCACGACCCAGGTCTTGCCGCCGTCCATCGTTCTGTTAACGGCAACGTTTGGCACGTAGACGGTGTCGGGATCGCTTGGATCCACCGTGATCTTTTCGAAATACCAGCCTCGCCCCCATAGCGCCGGATCGTTGGAGAGACGCGTCCACGTCGCGCCGGCGTCGTCCGAGCGAAAGAATCCGCCTTGTCCCGGCGGAGGCGACGATGGCCGCGCGCCCGCGGGCGCGGGAGTTGGTACCGGAGCGCCAAGTGGAGGCTCGGGTTGCGGCGGCGCTTCGGGCAAGAGACAGTCTACGATCGCGTAGACACGATTTGGATTCGTCGGCGAGATTGCGACGCCCGTTCTGCCGATTCCCTCCCTGGGCAATCCGTTGGAGAGCCTACTCCAGGTGCTCCCGCCGTCCGTGGATTTGAAGATTCCCCCGCCCGGCCCGTTGGTCGGAGCGTAAGTGAACCACGGTGGACGCCGTGTGTTCCACAAGCCCGCGTAGACGACCTGCGAGTTCGACGGATCGATGGCGACTTCTACCGCGCCGACGTTCTCGTCACCAAGTACTTTCTGCCAGCTGCGCCCGCCATCGCGCGAGCGGTAAACACCGCGCTCGGCGTTGGCAGCATAAAGCTTTCCGATCGCTGCGACGAAGACGTTGTTCGGATTCTTCGGATCGATGGCGATCTTGCCAATGTGGTGCGTCTCGTCGAGCCCGAGATGCGTCCACGTCTTGCCGGCATCGATCGATTTGTAGACGCCGTTGCCGTACCCTACGGAATCCCGGAGCGTCGATTCGCCGCTGCCGACGAAGACGATGTTTGGATCCGACGGAGCCACGGCAATCGCGCCGATCGACGCTGTCGACTGACCGTCGAAGATCGGCGACCACACCCTGCCGCCGTCGACGGTTTTCCAGACACCGCCATTGACCGCGCCGAAGTAGAAATCGTTGGGGCGACCGGGTACTCCGGTTGCCGCCGCCACTCGCCCGCCACGGAATGGTCCGATCATTCGCCAGCGCAGACCGGAAAAGAGATCCGGCGAAACCGGCGCGGTGAGAATTCCATGACCCAAAGCCTCGGCAGTCGGGTGTGCTTCGACCAACGGTCGAATCAATCCGTGCAGGTCACGCGGCAGGATGGTGAGTGCAATTCCAGCGCGGCTGGCGCGAGCCACAAAATCGCGGCGCGTCAACAATGATTCCGAAGACTTGTCGTTCACCCGACTCTCACTCATGTGGCTTCTCTCTAAGTTTGGCGCGCAGTTCTTCGGCGAGCTGCTTGGCGAGGTCCGGCCTCATGTGATACGCAGCCGGCGTGTTGTGAAAGAGCGCGATCTTCCACTTTCCGCCCTTCTGAACGGCGACCATCGACTGAACGGCGCTGAGCGCCGGGTCGATGTCGTCCTTGCCCGCCGGGATGAGTCCGGTATTCGCGCGCAGTAGCGTTACGTCGTTGGCCAGCATCCGCACTTCTCGCACGATCGATACATATCGCGGCGTCTGGTGGTGCGTGAATACCTCAGTGAGGTGAGCGCCGATGTCGAGCTGGCCGTTCACCTGCGTGCCGTCGAACCCCACCAGGCTCGCATCCGACGTGAACTGCAGCGCGTAGTCACGCGCATTGCGTTTGTCCCACGCCTCTATGAGCCGCGCATAGAGGTCCCGCGTTTCGCGATTCCAACTCGTGTCGACGCCACTCTCAGGACTCACGATCTGACTCCCTCCTTTCCTTCGATCTCGGCCAGGAACGATTCGATGCGACGGTCAGGGATCAGCCACATCAATGCCACCAGCACGTAAATCGCGTCCGAGATCCATTGATTGACGAACGCCATTGGAACGGCGATGGCGTAAAGCGCAACCGAAGCCATCCCCTTGCGGTCGTTCCCCACCGCCGCCTCGAGCTTGGAATTCGCGCCCTGGCTTCTGATAATGGTCAGCTCGAGGATGTAATAAGCGACGCCGGCAAACAGCAGCACCAGCCCGTAGAGCGCCGTCGGGACCCGCGCAAAGTGATTCTCGCCCATCCAGCCAGTCACGAACGGCATCAGCGACAGCCAAAACAGCAGATGCAGGTTAGCCCACAACACTCCGCCGGTGATGCGATCGGTGAGGAAGATCATGTGATGGTGATTACTCCAGTAAATCCCCAGCACGATGAAGCTGAGGACGTAAGTCAGAAAAATCGGCAGCAATGCGGCGAGCGCGGCGAGATCCGCGCCGTGCGGGACCCTCAGCTCCAGAACCATGATCGTGATGATGATCGCAAAGACGCCGTCGCTGAACGCAGCGATTCTTTCGGAGGTCATGGCTGGTCTGGGTATGATTTCGCGGCCTGCTTCCGGTAGAATCTATCCCGGTGCTATCGTAGTGCACCTTCTCTGAGGAGGATCTGTCAATGGCCGGTCAGGGATCCGCAGGAAACGTCATCGCCGCGGTTTGCAGCTTCTTCGTTCCCGGACTGGGACAGCTGGTTCAGGGCAGATTGGGAATGGCCATACTCCAGTTCGTGCTCGCCGTCGTGCTTTGGATCTTCCTGCTTGGCTGGGCGATCCACCTCTGGTCGATTCTCGACGCCGCGCTCTGGAAGCCGCCCGCGACGCCGGTATGAACTGGCTGCGGGGCGCAGCTGCTGGGAGGAAGTAACTGAGCTCAGGGAGCCGAAGCAGGTACGTGCGATGCGTCCGATAGGGCCTGCATGAACTCGTTGGCGTCGGACCAGTTGCCGTCGAAACGAATCCCATTGATGAAGAAGGTCGGAGTGCCATTCACTCCGCTGCGGACGCCGCCTCTGAAGTCATCGCGCACTTTCCGGGTGTAAGTCCCCGCCGCCAGCTCCTGGGAGACACGCTGGAAATCGATCCCGATCCTCGCCGCGTACATGATCAGATCTTCGTCTTCGAGCGCGTCCTGATTCTGAAACAGGATGTCGTGCATCTCCCAGAACTTCCCCTGCGCGCCCGCCGCTTCGGCCGACTCCGCCGCGTGTCGAGCGTGTGGATGGGCCTCGGCCAGCGGAAAGTGTCTGAACACGAAGCGGAGATTGTCGCCCATGTACCGGCGCATACCCTGGATCATCGGATGCGCGCGGCGGCAAAACGGGCATTCGAAGTCCCCGTACTCGACGAGAGTAACAGGCGCGTTGCTGGGACCGAGGGAGTGGTCGCGCTCGGTGACGGGAACCAGGAGTTGGGCTGATGGCATGCGGCGCTCGCGATCGGATGGTCAGCAATGCATGCATTGTTTGCGCCGCGGCCTATATTAGAATCGCCCGTCGCAAATGCGTGCCGGGTAATCATGGTGGAGGAAGGCGATATGACACCAGATCAGAGTACCCCTCGCGAAGCGGATTCAGTCTTACCAGCCGGCACACCAGCGCCGCCCTTCACTCTGAAGTCGACGCCCGGCAAATCCTACTCGCTCTCCGATTTCAAGGGCAAGCCGGTGGTGCTCGTCTTTTATCCGGCCGACTGGAGCCCGGTCTGCGGCGACCAGATCGCCCTCTACAACGAAATGCTCGAGGAGTTCGCGACCTACCGCGCGCAGGTTCTCGGTGTCTCCGTCGACGGAGAATGGTGCCACAAGGCATTCGCCGAGGATAGAAATATTCATTTTCCGCTGCTGTGCGACTTCGAGCCGAAAGGCGAGATATCGCGCCGATACGGCGCGTATGACCGCGCAAACGGAACGTCGACGAGGGCACTCTTCGTGATCGACGGTAACGGCATGGTGAGCTGGAGCTATCTGTCTCCCATCGATGTGAATCCCGGAGCGGATGGAATATTTGCTGCGCTCGACGAGCTCGCCGCCCGGAATGGAGACGCGGCGCGTCAGCAGCCACGACCAACGCCAGTGAGCCGCGAACGGAATGAGGGGGAGATTTCCGCACCTTAAGGGAGAGCTCCGATGGTCAAAACGCTCGGCCTGACTCACCTCGCATTGACGGTTAGTGATCTCAACCGCTCGTTCCAGTTCTATCACGATGTCTTCGGCATGCTCGCCGTTTATCGCGAGCCCCGTTTCCTGCAAGCACAGACGCCCGGCGCGCGAGACGTTCTTGTCCTCGAGGAAGGCGATGATGAGGTCGGAAAGTCGGGCGGCATAAAGCATTTTGGATTCCGCCTCACTGATCCGCGCGATATAGACAAGGCTGCCGCTGCGATTGAAAAGGCAGGTGGTAAGATCAAGCATCGCGGGGAGTTCGTCCCCGGCGAGCCTTACGTGTTCTTCAGCGATCCCGACGGATACGAAGTCGAAGTCTGGTACGAGCTGCCCACTGATAGCGTACGATGATGGCTGCTGTCGGAATCAGACCCGCCCGCGCTGACGATGCGGAAGCCCTGAGCCGATTGCTCGGGCAGCTCGGCTATCCGTCGGAGGTAGCGGAGATTCCAGACCGCCTTATCAGGCTGAACTCGAGACCGGGGACGACAGCCTTCGTCGCTGAGGACCGCGGCAAAGTAGTGGGATGCGTGACAGTCCATCTTTTTCCGGCGCTCCACACGAGCGAGCCCAATGCCTGGCTGACGGCGCTGGTAGTCGACGAGACCGCGCGCGGAAAGGGCGTCGGCTCCGCGCTAGTCAAACGCGCCGAAGATTGGGCGATCGAGCACGGCGCGCAACGGATCGCCCTGACGTCGGCGTTGCGTCGCAAAGAGGCACATGAGTTTTACAAGACCCGCAGTTATGAGCATACTGGCGTGCGCCTGACCAAGATTTTCACGAAGGAACCGGGACGCCCGTCAGCAAACCTTTCGCCAACCAACCAGGCCAATTGATGCCATCACAACTGACGCGGATCGTGTGCGTCGCCGCTATCGGTGCGTCGACGCTCAACGCCCAGACCCCACGCCAATCGCCGCTTACCTCGGCGCGCGCATCTCAACTCGCCGATTCGATCCTCCGACTGATGACTCTCGAGGAGAAAATCGGACAGCTGAATCAATTGCCGGGCAGGGGCACCCAGACGGGACCGCGCGCGCCTACTGGCGGCGAAGCGATGATTCGCACAGGTCGCGTCGGCTCCTTCCTCGGAATTTTCGGCGCGGACTACACCCGTGAGCTGCAGCAGATCGCCACGCGCGAATCGAGACTCAGAATTCCGCTGCTCTTTGGACTCGACGTCATTCACGGGTTCCGCACCATCTACCCGATCCCACTTGGCGAGGCGGCCAGCTTCGACCCGGCGCGAGTGGAGTTCTCAGCGCGACAGGCGGCGATCGAGGCAACCGCGCATGGAATCACCTGGACTTTCGCGCCGATGGTGGACATCGCGCGCGATCCGCGCTGGGGGCGAATCTCCGAGGGAGCCGGCGAAGATCCGTATTTAGGAACCGTGATGGCCGCCGCCCAGGTGCGCGGCTTTCAGGGGGGCGACAAAGGAACGGGCCTCGGCGCTCCTGACGCCCTTCTCTCCACAGTCAAGCACTACGCGGCGTACGGCGGCGCTGAAGGTGGGCGCGATTACAACTCGGTGGAGTTGTCGGAGCGGACGTTGTGGGAGACGTATCTGCCGCCGTACCAGGCAGCAGTCAATGCCGGAGTGGCGACGGTAATGGCGTCGTTCAACGACATCGGAGGGATCCCGGCGCACTCCAGCGAGTGGCTGATTGGTGACGTGCTGCGCGATCGCTGGGGCTTCAAGGGTCTCGTCATTAGCGATTGGGGCGGGATTGGGGAGCTGATACCGCACGGCGTTGCGGCCAACAAGGGCGACGCGGGAATTCTGGGGATCCGCGCCGGGATCGATATCGACATGTCCGATGCCGTTTACGCCGATAGTCTCGCCGCTGCGGTGCGAACTGGACGTGTGCCGCTTGCCTTGGTCGATTCAGCAGTGAAAAGAGTGCTGCGCCTGAAGTACGCGCTGGGCTTGTTCGCGGATCCCTATCGCTTCAACGATGCCGCGCGAGAGCGACTCTACACGCTCGCACAGCCTCACCTGGACGCAGCACTTCAAGCTGCGCGCGAGGGAATCGTCCTGCTGAAGAACGCCAATCGGACGCTGCCGTTGCGCAAGAACCTTGGCAGCATCGCGGTTATCGGTCCACTCGCAGACGATGGAGCGGCAGCACTCGGCAATTGGGCGGCGGATGGTCGGCCGGAAGAAGCGATCACCGTATCGGCGGGAATCCGCAAGGCACTTGGCGCTTCTGCCCGAGTGGTGAATGTTCGCGGCGCGCCGGTGGATACAGTGGACACGACCGGCTTCGCGATGGCGCGAAGTGCTGTCGCCGATGCCGAGGCAGTAGTGCTTGTCCTCGGCGAGCGTCATAACATGAGCGGGGAGGCATCGAGCCGCGCATCGGTGGAGCTGCCCGGCTCGCAGAGAGATCTGGCACTAACCGTGATTCGCGCGGCGGCGAGTGGGAATAAACCGGTTGTCGTGGTCCTTATGAACGGCAGATCGCTCGCTATTCCGGAGTTGGTCCGCGACGCGCCAGCAATAGTGGAGAGTTGGTTCCTGGGAAATCAGCACGGAAGGGCAGTCGCTGACGTGCTGTTCGGCGATTACAATCCCGGCGGCAAGCTGCCGGTCACCTTCCCGCGCGCCACTGGCCAGATCCAACTGTACTACAATCATCGCAACACCGGCCGGCCGGCCGATCCTGCAAACGGATACACATCGAAGTATCTGGACCTGCCCTGGACTCCGCTCTTTCCGTTTGGATACGGATTGAGCTACACGACGTTTGCGTATTCCAGCCTCCGTCTCTCTGCGCCGAAAATCGTCGCTGGCGATTCGTTGACGGTCTCAGTGGACGTGAAAAACACTGGCGATCGCGCCGGGGATGAGGTGGTGCAGCTATATCTTCGGGACAGCGTGGCCAGCGTCGCCGAGCCGGTCAAATCACTCAAGGCATTTCGCAGAGTGACACTGCAGCCCGCGGAGACGCGCACGGTAACGTTCCGCATTGGCGCCGACGCGTTTTCGCTCTACGACCGTCGGATGCGAAAGGTCGTCGAGCCGGGGATGTTCACCGTCTTCGTCGGTACCAATTCTGACGACGTGGCAAGCACACACGTACAGATCACCGGCGACACGCTGGTTCTGGCACCTGCGACTCCCCGCTTTCGCTGACGCACTGGTGGGGTCGTAGTGCAGAAACAGCTCGCCGCGATCATTGATTCAGCCCAATGCGCCACATCGGAAAGGCGCGGCCCTGAGTTAGCTGATTGTGACGGTGAAGATTACGGGAAACAGCCCGTGAACCTGGGCATTTACGGTCGCTGTGCCGCTCGTCGGCCCCGTGGTGTAGGTAACGGAACTCTTGCCGGTCTCATCGGTCAGGGTCGGAGTACTGCTGACCGATCCGCCTCCCGCAGTAATCGTCCAATTGACGGTGACGTTCTTGAGCGGCTCCCCGAACTGATTGACGACGATCACTTCGAAGGGGAGCGGAAGCGCGGTATTCACGGGCGCCGTCTGTTGGTCGCCGTTGGTTTTGACCATCTGAGCGGGGTCGTTGGTCTCGGTGGTCAGCGTGCAGGCGCTAAAGAACCCCGACGCGAACGCAAGCGTGATTGCTCGAACCGCGACGGAACGGTTGAGTGATCTGAGCATGAGAACTACCTCTGTTGAACCAGTACGACGGGAATAGGAGGGCGACGGGAAATTACAGTGGCGGCAATGCGGAAGCCAAGCGGCGATCTGGGCATTTCTGGCTTTTCCGGCGTCTGACTGGCACCATTCACTCATGGCCCGCAGTCCCCTTCCCCGAGTGCGCAAGCTCGCACTCTCGCTGCCTGAGGCGCACGAAGTCGAAGCGTGGGGTGAGCCGACGTTTCGCGTGAAGAACAAGATCTTCGCCATGTATGCCACGGCCAGTACTCACCACGGCGGTGGTCGTCCGGCGATTTGGTGCAAGGCCAAGCCTATCAATCAAAAGTTGATGATCGAGGCCGCGCCCGATCGGTTTTTTTCACCAGCTTATGTAGGGCCCAGCGGCTGGGTTGGAGTGTGGCTGGATCGAAATGTCGACTGGGAGGAGCTGCTCGGCCTGCTCCGCGATGGCTACAGAATGACGGCGCCAAAAAAACTGCTCGAGAAGGTAAGGGATGATTAACTCGGGATCCTCTCTGGCGTCGTAGCTCTCGATTGCGCGGGACGCTACCGCGGGCATTATTAGAGGCGACAAACGACTTTGAGGCATCGATGCCGAGTCAGGACGGCAATCGCCCGCACCTCCGCTCTAATCGCGAGATCGCGATCCACGTAGCCGATCTCGCGCGCGCGGAATCGTTCTATGGCAAGCTGCTCGGATTCCGGCTGGTCCGCCGCACTCTCGACCAGCTCGAGTTCGATACGGGAGAGCTGCGGCTGTACGTGAACCGCGACGTCAGCAAGCCGATCTCCTACATCCCGTCATTCGACGTCGAGGATTACTCCGACGCGCGCCGCTTTCTGGAAGCCGCAGGTTGCAAGGTGAGATTTGCGGGGGAGCAGCCGGTGCCGTACTTCGAGGATCCGTTCGGATTCGTGTTCGATATCATCGAGCGGCCGTCGAAGATCATCGCCTGACTTGATCAAGGCGAGCCGTTGATCTTGACGCGCACTCGCATCCACAAAACTAAAGCAGGGAGCTTTAAGCTTAATCAGCGTTATAGCTTCGAGCTCTCATACTGGCGTTACGGCCAAGGTCTCTTCAGCCAACCAAAGATCCACCCGCCAATAACCAAGCCGGTCAAGATGCCCCAGAGCATGCTCGTCTGTTCGCTCGGAAACGGTGCGTAAGGCGTATACTGCGACGCGACGAGGATCGCGGCGATGAGGATTAGCGCGATCAGAAATTTCGAATTTCGCGCCGGGCGCTTGTAAGTTGGTTGATTCGTTGGATCAGGGTTCAGCATTGAGAATCGGATTTCGTA
>QHUA01000132.1:0-10634 GCA_003221805.1 Gemmatimonadota bacterium | reverse complement strand
GCTTAAAGCTCCCTGCTTTAGTTTTGTGGATGTCAGACCGCGCCCAAATCAACGGCCCGCCTTGACACTTAGAGCTCCTCCACCCCTCGGGCAGTAACCCTGTGCGACACCAACGGCAACGCGCCCACCGCGGAATCTCCGGTCACTATCGCTTCGTCGAGAATCGATCTCCCCAGAGCGAGCCCCTCTTTGCTCCGAGCGTGGATCGTCGCCAGGCGCTGCCCCTTCTCGACACGAATCCCCGGCTTGGCCGTGACAACGAATCCCACCGAGGGATCCACGGTATCCTCCATGTTTCGTCGCCCTCCACCCAACGCGATCACCCCATAACCGATTGCCCGCGGATCCACGCTTTGCACCACACCGTCCGTCTTCGCCTCGTAATTGGCCTGGTGCGGCGCGCGCGGTAGCCGCGCCGGATCACGAGCCACCCGTGCATCTCCCCCTTGCGCGTCGATAATCTCTTCGAGCTTTGTCAGCGCTCTCCCGGTTGCGATAGCATCGCGCATCATTTCGCGCGCTCCGTCCCGTGTCGTCGCCACCGTCCCCAGAATCAACATCTCGACGCCAAGCGCCGTGGTCACTTCGATGAGATCGGGCGGGCCGGCGCCCCGAAGAACGTCGATTGCCTCTACCATTTCGAGTGCATTGCCGCACGCTTCTCCCAGTGGACGGTCCATCGCGGTGAGAAGCGCAACGACCGGGCATCCGTGGCTCGCGCCAAGGTCGATCATCGCCCGCGCCACCTCCAGCTCGTCCTCGAGATCCGGCAGGAGCGATCCCGAGCCGCGCTTGATGTCCAGCACCAGTCCCGTCAGCGACTCCGAGATCTTTTTGCTCATGATGCTCGCTGCAATGAGGGGAATCACCTCCACCGTCGCAGTCGCGTCGCGGAGCGCGTAGATCTTCCGATCGGCGGGAACGATCTCGTCGGTTTGACTCAGCATCGCGCACCCGATTCGCGCCACCTGTCGCTCTGCTTCGTCGAGCGACAGCGCAGTTCTGAATCCCGGAATCGACTCCAGTTTGTCCAACGTTCCACCAGTGTGCCCCAGTCCGCGCCCTGACATCATCGGCACCGCCACTCCGCACGATGCGATCAGTGGCGCGAGAATGAGCGACGTCTTGTCGCCAACACCTCCCGTCGAATGCTTGTCGATGCGCGGGAGCGGCAGACGCGCCAGATCGAGTCGTCGTCCACTCTCGAGCATCGCTTCCATCAGGGCGTTCATCTCGCCGCGATCGAGACCGTTGAAGTAGATGGCCATCAGCAGCGCCGCCATCTGATAGTCGGGCACACGACCGTCGGCGTAGGCGAGGACGAGCTCATGGATCTCGCTTGGCTCCAGCCGCTCGCCATCGCGTTTGCGTTCAATCAGTCGCGGTACGATCATTTAGTCTCGAACGGGGTACTCGTACTCCGACCCTCACCTCGCAATCGGAGTCCCTAATGCGCGCCCTTCAATATGCCCTTACAGGAATGGTATTTGTTGCGTCGGTTGCGGGCGCTCAGACTGCGGCCGACCATATCGCGCTCGGTGACAAAGAATATGTCGCCATGAACGCCCCCGCTGCGCTTCAGCACTACGAGGAAGCGATCAAGCTCGATCCCAAGAATTACGAGGCGCTCTGGAAAGCGTCGCGATCCGCGGTCGATCTGGGCTCCTTCGAGCGCGACGACGGCAAGCGCGAAGCATACTTCAAGGACGGAGAGCTCGACGCCCGCCGTGCCGTCGAAGCGAATCCGGGCGACCCCGAGGGTCACTTCCATCTCGCGCGCTCTCTTGGCAAGAACGCTCTCAGCCAGGGCCCGCGGTCTCGAATCAAGTACGCCAAGGATGTCCGGAACGAGGCGCTCGAGTGCCTCAAGATCAATCCCAAGCACGCCGGCTGCCTGCACGTGATGGGAATGTGGAACGCAGAGGTGATGCGACTGAACGGCTTCACACGCATGCTCGCCAAGAATTTCCTTGGCGGAAAAATCTTCGACTCTGCGAACTGGTCGGAAGCGAGACGCTACATGGAGGAATCGGTCGCGGCAGAGCCCGACCGCATCGTCCATCATGTCGATCTGGCTGGTGTGTACCGCGACACTGGCGATAAGGCGAAGGCAAAAGCCGAGTGGCAGGTGGCGATGAAGCTGCCGAACCGAGACTACAACGACCGCCATTACAAGGCCGAGGCGGACGCGGGGCTGAGGGCGGACTAGGTCGTCAGCGCCTCGCGCGCGGCGTCCTCTTCGACCTCGGCCGCGGCCCGCTCGAGCTCCCCGGCGAGCTCGTCCCAGACATCTTCTTCGCCTCGGACATTTCTAACCCGCCGCGCAATTCTGTGGCGCGTCTCGCCTCCGCTGGCAGGTGCGAACAACAGGGTGACCGCTGCTCCTAGAATCGCCCCCACCGCAATTCCGGCGGTGAACAGGCCGATGTTGTTCCAGTCGGGAACCATTTGGCCGGGGAGGCCGTTCTCGCTGGGCTGAGGAATCGATCCCGGCGGTGGCGCCTTGGGAACCGACTGTGCCGAACGGGCCGGGCTAGGCGAATTGAACATTAGACCCATGCTCAGGGTTGGTAAGAAATTTGCCCTATACCCCACCCAGCAATAGCCGTGCGAGGGACACTGAATGAGTAGTTCAGGTAAAATGGTATTGTTGGTGGAGGACAACGAGGACAATCGGATTGTTTATTCCACCATCCTGAAGCACTTTGGGTACGAAGTAACGGAAGCTTTGAATGGCGAGGAAGGGATAGCAAAGGCCCGGTCAGAACATCCTGATCTGATCCTCATGGATATCTCCATCCCCATCATTGACGGCTGGGAGGCAACCCAGGTGCTGAAGCACGATCCCTCCACGAAGCAGATCCCAATCATTGCGCTGACTGCGCACGCCCTCGCGTCCGACCGCGAGAAGGCGATGGAGGTCGGCTGTGACGGGTATCTCGCCAAGCCCTGTGAGCCGAGGGCGGTCGTCGCTGAAGTCCAACGATTCCTCGGCAAAAACAATGGAGCGTAACAGAAAACCGCGTGTCCTTGTCGTAGACGACCACGAGGACAACATCGAGCTCCTCCGCGCCCGTCTCGAAGCACGGGGCTACATAGTGGATGGAGCCAACGACGGCCAGCAGGCGCTGGAGCAGGTGGACAACATCTGCCCAGACCTGATTCTTCTCGACGTGATGATGCCGAAGATGGACGGCATGGAAGTGGTCCGCCGCCTCAAGGCGAAGATCGCGAGCAAGGAGCTTCCCTTCATTCCGGTCATCATGCAGACCGCGCTCGATTCCACCGAGAACAAGGTCGAGGGGTTGGACGCCGGCGCCGACGACTACATCACCAAGCCGATCAATTTCGCCGAGCTGGAGGCAAGGGTTAATTCCCTTCTCCGCATTAAAGCGCTGCAATCCGATCTGGCGGCACGCGAAAAAGACTTGTCGGAGCTAAACGACAAACTGCGGCAGATATCACTCACTGACGGCCTGACCCAGATCGACAACAGGCGCTCGCTGGAGGACCGCCTGCAGGAGATGTGGCAGCACTCGGTGCGTCTGCACGAGCCGATAGCGCTGGTGATGTGCGACATCGACAAGTTCAAGAGCGTCAATGACCATTACGGGCACCAGGCGGGCGATTCGGTGCTCAAGGAGTTCGCGCAGCTGCTGAAGGGCGAGGCGCGCGAAATCGACAGAGTGGGCCGCTACGGCGGCGAGGAATTCCTGCTGATACTTCCTGGTACTGTCCTGGACGCCGCGGTGACGTTCGCCGAGCGGCTGCGGGAGAAGGTGGAGCGCCATACTTTTACATACACCGGCGGAAAGCTATGCCGGACCATGAGCTGCGGTGTGGCTGGGTCACCCCACCCGCGCGTAAAGGACCAGGAAGCGCTGTTGAAGGCGTCGGACGACGCTCTCTACGTGGCGAAAGAGACCGGTCGCAATCGCGTGATCCGATTCGATGGCGCTGACTTCAACGCACATATGAAGGAAAAGGGAAACGACTCGTCGGATGCCGAAAAGCCGGTCAGCAGGACAGCAGCAAACAGGGGAGGTACTGCCACGCCCGGCTCTCCCCCACGAGTCAAAGCCTCCGCGGATAGCCCAAGGACCTCAGCTTAGCCGCGCCGCCGAGCTGCGGGTAATCCTCACCCGCGCATCTCACGAGTACTACGTTCTCGATCGTCCGACGATGTCGGACGCCGATTACGACAAGCTCTTTCGCGAGCTGCAGGAGCTGGAGAAGAATTTTCCGGAGTGTCAATCGCCGGATTCGCCCACTCTGCGAATTGGCGCCGAAGTGCAGAGCCAGCTTGCGAAGCACGAGCACCTGCGGCCGATGCTATCGCTTGGAAACGCGTTCGATGACGAAGAGCTACGCGCCTGGGAAGAGCGATTGGTGCGCATTGCCGGCGATGACGTGGCGAAGTCGGGCTACACCGCGGAGCTCAAGATCGATGGAACTGCGGTCGCTCTCACCTACGAGAATCAGCTCTTCGTGATGGGTGCAACGCGGGGCAACGGATCCATCGGCGAAGAGGTCACCGTGAATTTGCGGACGGTGCGTGACGTTCCGCTTCGTCTGCACGAATCCGCTCCGACAGGGAGAATAGAAATCAGAGGAGA
Source organism: Gemmatimonadota bacterium (assembly GCA_003221805.1). GTDB lineage: Bacteria > Gemmatimonadota > Gemmatimonadetes > Gemmatimonadales > Gemmatimonadaceae > UBA4720. Next base: position 6,018 of record QHUA01000132.1, on the reverse strand, counting down.
AATCTATTTTCCGTTCGATCGATTCGAAGAGATGAACGAAGCGAGAGCGCGCGCCGGCGACCCGGTGTTCGCAAATCCGCGCAATGCTGCCGCCGGCAGCCTTCGTATGCTGGACCCCGCAGTCACTGCGTCGAGACCGCTGCGATTCTTTGGGTACTCCGTTGCCGTACCCGACGGAGAAGAGCTGCCTTTCGACACGCAAACGGAGCTGCTCGACGCGCTGGACCAGTGGGGTGTCCCTGTGGCACCTCATCGTAAGCGCGCGAAGACATTGGCCGAAGTCGAAAAGTGGGCCGACGATCTCGAGCACAAAATTCGGAGCGAGCTGAACTTTGCGATCGACGGCGGTGTGGTGAAAGTCGATTCGCTGCACCTGCAGGAGGAGCTGGGTGTCGTCGGCGGGCGCGAGCCGCGCTGGGCAATCGCCCGCAAGTTCGCGCCCGACATCGCCGAGACGAGGCTGTTGGACATCCAGGTGAATGTGGGACGCACCGGCGCGATCAATCCGTTCGCGGTTCTGGAGCCGGTGGAGATCGGCGGAGTGATAGTGAAGCTGGCGACGCTGCACAACGAGGATCTTATCGTCGCCAAGGACCTGCGCGTCGGCGATTGGGTGCAGGTGAAGCGCGCTGGAGAGGTGATTCCCCAAATCATCGCCCCGATTCCGGAGAAGAGAACGGGCGCCGAGAAGCCGTGGCGGATGCCGAAGAAGTGCCCGGTGTGCGGGACGCCGCTGACGCGAGAGGAAGACGAGGCGGCGATCTATTGTCCCAACATCATCTGCCCGGGACGGCAGCTGGAGGGCCTGGTGCATTTTACATCGCGGGGGGCGATGGATATTCGCGGGCTCTCTTACGCGCGAATTGAGCAGCTCGTTCAGGAAGGGTTGGTGAAGGACCCCGGAGATCTCTACTCGCTCACGCACGAGCAGCTCCTGGAGCTGGAGGGATACGCCGACAAGGGAACGGACGCGCTGATCACGGCAATTCAGGCGTCGAAATCACAGCCGCTCAATCGGCTGCTCAATGCGCTCGGCATCCGCCACGTGGGAGCAATCGCAGCGCAGCTGCTGGCGCAACACTTCGGGACTCTCGACGCGCTGATGGCCGCGTCGGCTGACGACATTCTCAACGTGCGCGGGATCGGCGCGACTATCGCCAACGGCGTGGTCGCCTATTTCTCGGATCCGGGCGGGCAAAAACTTATCGACAAGCTAAGACGAGCGGGCCTCGACTTTAAGGAGCCTCGTGCCGTAGCAGCCGGAGGCGCGTTCAGCGGGAAGACCATCGTCATCACCGGCACTCTGCCAACGCTGAGCAGAACGAAAGCGACGTCGATGATCGAGGCGGCGGGCGGTCGCGTGACTGGCTCGGTCTCCAAGTCGACCGATTTTCTCGTCGCTGGCGAAGAGGCTGGCAGCAAGCTCGAGAAAGCAAAAAGCCTGGGTGTCGCGATCATTGACGAGGCCGAGCTTTTGCGTCGAATCAACAGGCCCGCAACATCTTCCACGTGAGATCGTCCTAAATCCGCATGGCATCTTCGGCAGCCCCTGAGCTCATAGGCTTAGCGCAGCGCACCCTGCGCGATCTACGCTTGCGAGTCGCCGGCGCCAGCGGCGGCGGACCGGACGCCCTGCGCGAGGCGGGCTACGCGGGCGCTGGCTCGCTCTTCGACGCGTTCGAGAGCTGGCTCTTCGATCGTGGCTCACCGAAAGCTGAAGATCTTCCGATCGACGTGTTCTCCAAACGTGCCGGCGAGTTTTTCCAGGCGGCGGGCTGGGGACGGGTGACTTTTCGCTCACTGCACGACGCGCTGGCCGTGATCGACATCGAGAATTGTTGGGAGGCCCAGCTACACGGTGAAGGTGAGCGCGGCTGCCACCTCACCACCGGAACATTGGCCGGTTTCCTGGGTTGCCTCGCCGATTATCCGGTGGCAGTGATGGAGATCGAGTGCAGCGTTGGCGGAACTGCGCGCTGCCGGTTTCTCGCCGGAAACGCAGACATGCTCGAGCACGCGTACGAGCGGATCGCGCGCGGAGAGAAGTGGGAATCCATCGGGGCGGGGGAATTCTAGCTCTGGTTCTACTCGCGTTCTGACGTAACGGGGTGCGAGGTGCCAGTAGCACGGGTGCCTGTTCGCGGTGACTACCGCAAGACCGACCTACTGGCGCGACGGTCAAGGCAACCGCAGTTGGTAGTTCGCACCGCAGTTTACCGGCAACCGGGAGCGGTGCTACCCGCACCCCGCAACGCGTTACGTCGGAATGCGAGTAGAACTATTCCCTCTCCCTATCCCGCCGCTCCCAGTGCAGCAGCGTAAAGCGGATTCGGCCTCAACTCCCCATCGACGAGAATCTCCCGATCCCACGGCAAAACAATCGTGGCTTCAGTGGCGATCGCATGGAAATCCGGCGCGTACTCGCCTGTCTTGAAGGCAACGGCGGTCCGAACCTCCGATGCACCCGCTTCCTGAACCGCCGAAATCGCGAGGCGAATCGTATCGCCCGAATCGCAGGTTTCGTCGACGATGAGGACCTTGTGTCCGCGAACCTCCCGGGGCGCGGCGCCGAACATCTCGGGCGCTTCTCGCGCCCGCGCCGAGTGGTACTTCCGGCTCACGACCAGAGAATGAAACTCGCGTCCAAGAATTGCCGCTATCACCGCTCCGGGGATCACACCGGCGGTCGCAATTCCGATGACGATCTCGGGGTCGTAGGCACGAGCCACTTTGAGGGCCAGTCCGCGCGACAATTCGCCGAAGAATGGCCATTCGATTTCGAGCACGCCTTTGGCAGCATCGACGGTGCGTTTACGCGGTGACATTTCGCTCTCAAATTGTTCAGGGAACAGCAGTTAGGTTAAGCTAGCCCTCTCACATCATAGTCGGTAGATTCGACCAAATGTCATTCTGGGACCGCCTCACCGGCGGAAAACCGAAACCTCAGACCGAGAACCTCGACTATTTGAGTGAAGCTCTCGCGCTGGAACGTCAGGGCGACTATGACGCCGCGCTGACGTCCTATCGGCTCGCCCTCCGACAAAGGCCCAACAATCACAAGGTCCTGCAGAACATGGCGATCGCCTGTTGCTACCGTCGCGCGCTGACGATCGAGCCCAAGCTCTCGGGCGCGCACTACGGCCTGGCATTTCTCTTACTCAGGCGCGGCGATGTGAGCGACGCCGCCTATCATCTCGAAGCCTTTCTCATGGATCCGCCACGCGGGCCCGAAGCGGAGCGATGGGTTAAACACGCACAGAAGACTCTGGATGAGATGAAAGGCGCTGAGCCTCCGCCACCGCCGACCCCCAAGGTGAAGACGAGCGAGTACCCCGGGATTCTAGAGTAAATGGGAGCTGTCCTCGCTGTCGTAAGCCAGAAGGGAGGAGTTGGCAAAACCACTACCGCAGTAAATCTCGCCGCCGCATTCGCGCGCCGCGGAATGAAGACGCTGCTCATCGACGTCGATCCGCAGGGCTCGGTGCGTTACGGCTCCGGCCTCGCGCGCGGACACGAGACCGCCGGGTTCGCCGATTATCTCAACGGCGATCGCAGTCTCCGCGAGATCATCCTCCCCACTGCACTGCCGTGGCTGAGGGTAATTCTCGCCGGATCGGTTGCCGACGCGTCGGATCACGTCGGCTACGCGGGAATGGTGCGCGAAACGAACGTGCTGCAGGAGCTGCTTTACATGGCCGAGCAGCGCTGTCAGGTTGTCGTCGTCGATACACCTCCCGGACTCGGCAGCATCACCAAAAAAGTGCTCGGCGCAGCAGAACACGTCATCGTCCCGCTCCAGTGCGAGCCGCTGGCGCTGCAAACGACGCCCCAGATACTGCGCATGATTCAGGACATTGTCAGCGTCAACGAGCGGCTGACGCTCGATGGAATCCTCCTCACCATGTATGAGCCGAACAATCCGGCCAGCGATCGGGTAGTGGACTACGTGAGGAGACACCTTCCCGCCAACATCGTCTTCGACGTAGTCATTCCGCGATCAGTCGCGACCGCTGACGCGTTTGCCGCCGGCCAGCCGGTAGTCGTTCGCAGCCCCGCCGACGCGGCAGCGCAAGCCTACGTCAACCTCGCGACGATATTGGCCGATCGGTTGGTATGAGGCTGTTGCCCGAGTCCGAACGCATTTCCCTCTCACGGGCTTCCGTGATGGCCGTGGTTCTCTCCTGGGTCGCCGTGGCAGGTGCCGTTGCCTGCACTGACGTCAGCGGTAGCTCGACATCCGTGCTGTCGATCCAGTTCGATACTCTGCCCTCACCGTCGGTCGTCGTCGGAGACACTCTGCGCGATACTACCGGCGCGGTGATCCGTCCGGTCGTCCACGCCTACAATTTCAAGGGCGCCGAGATCCTGCCGACGCCAGTGTTCTTCCTCTCGCCGGATTCGGGCGTCACCGTCGACAGCGTCACCGGAATCGTCGTCGGCGACAGCCTGCGCTCGTCACCCGCGCGCATCGTCGCCACCGTCGGTCGCCTGCAGGCAATCCAGAAGGTGAATCTGACGCTGAGTCCCGACACCATCTTTGCGAAGAACGCATTCGACAGCCTGGTCTACTCGATCAGCGACACCACCAAGGACGTTTCGCCGGCGCTGACGGTGATGCTGTCGCACGGAGTAGCGCCCAACGACAGCGCTGTGCCCTTCTACATCGTGAGCTTCGCAATAGTCTCTCAGCCGGACCCGCTGCTCGGCGAGCTGGTCAACGACGGTGGCACGGCATCGCACGTCGATACGACCGACGCGACAGGGATAGCGGGAAGAAAGATTCGTCTGCATCCTCTCCACCTCAGCTCGGTGACGCAAGTCGACTCGATCGTAGTCAACGCTACGGCGAGGTTTCACGGAGCGGTGGTGAAAGGAAGTCCCGTGCGGCTCGTTCTTCTGTTCAAGCCGCCCAGCTAGAAACTTCCTCTGGAGGTAGAGCGATGACACAGATGGAAGCGAGAGGTGGACCGCGGCCCAAGCCGGGGACGCTCAATCAGCTTTTTTTCGATGCAGTGGCGAAATTCAATCGCCCCGATGCGCTGCAGGTGAAAACGGGTGGCGTGTACAAACCCATCTCCCACCGCGAAGTCGCCGATCGCGTCCGCCACGCCGCGCGCGGGCTGTCATCACTGGGTGTCCATCGCGGCGATCGCGTCGCGATTCTTTCCGAGAATCGACCCGAGTGGGCGATCGCGGATTTCGCCTGCCTCACCGGCGGGATGACGGATGTCCCGATCTATCCCACACTGCCCGCCGATCAGATCGCCTACATCCTCAAGGATTCGGGGGCCATCGCCATCTTCGTCTCCAACAAAGCACAGGCCGAAAAGATCCGTGGGATTCGCGGACAATGCCCCGCTCTCCGGAGCATCATCAGCTTCGATGAGATCCCCGGCCTCGCCAACATGTCGATCGCCGAGCTGGAGAAGCGCGGCACGCAGGGCGAGAACAAGGAAACGGTTACGACCTACCAGGAAGGCGCCCTTACGACCAGGCCGGACGACCTGGCAACGATCATCTACACATCGGGAACGACCGGTGAGCCCAAGGGCGTGATGCTCACTCATGACAATATTTTCTCCAACGTTGCCGCGACGAGAACAAAGATTCCATTCGGGGGCGACGATACGGCCCTGAGCTTTCTGCCGCTCTCACACATCTTCGAGCGAATGGGCGGACACTACCTGATGTTCGCAACCGGCACGTCCATCGCCTACGCCGAATCAATCGACACAGTTCCCGTGAATCTTCAGGAAGTGAGGCCGACGATCGTGCTGTCCGTGCCGCGTCTCTATGAAAAGATGTACGCGCGCATTCTGGAGACCGCGCTCACCGGCGGATTCCTGAAGCGAAAGATTTTCTTCTGGGCGCGGGGAGTAGCCGAGCGGTGGGCGAATGAGAAGCTCGCCGGGAGAGAACCAGGCGGAATGCTGGCCAGGCAATACGCGATCGCGCAGAAGCTGGTCTTCTCCAAGTTGAAAGCTCGCACCGGCGGGCGTCTGCGCTATTTCGTCTCCG
>QHUA01000131.1:3575-26552 GCA_003221805.1 Gemmatimonadota bacterium | reverse complement strand
CGAGAAGCTCGGCGATGCTCGAGGGAAGCAGAGTGAGCGAGCGCATCACCGCTTCACCCAGGAAGATGTGAGTCCCCGGAGTCCAGGCGTGGGCCACCGACGGCGTCAGCATTAGCAGCAGCAGCGCCGCTCCCATGACGCCGGCGGCGGAGGCCGCGCGCGACCAGGCGCGCGACATCCCGAGCGTCCTAAATGCCGATGCGCTTACGCTGCCGGCGTACGGCTTTGCGAAGATCGTCGAGCTCGTCTTTCACTACATCATTGATCGCTTCGCGAGCGGTATCGACGTAATCGCGTACCTGTTCGACGACGTCGTCAACCGGTATGCGATCGACCAGCTCGCCGCCGCGATCCATCGCTGTCCGTAATCCGCGCTTTGCCCGTGGAGCCGCCCAGCGCGCGCCTTCCGCCGCTCGATCGCCGGCCCACCGCGCTCCCTCGAGACCGCGTCCGCCCGCCCACTTTGCTCCTTCTAGTCCCGCCAAACCGGCGAGCGCTGCTCCGCGAACAGCGTGATTCCCGCGCCAACAGCAGCTCCGATCAGAGCGGCCGTCAGCAGGTCATATTGCTGCTCGCGCTCCTCGTCGAATTCATTCTCTGGGTCGGACGCGCGGGCGCGGTTTCTCCCAACCGTCGGCTCGGCCTTCGTCGTAGTCCCCATCGGTCCAGTCCTCCTCGTCTAATGCCTGATTGATTCCCTTTTTCACTCCGCGAATGGTCGAAGCAGTGGTCACGAAAGCCGACTCCGCCTCTTCCTGAACAACCTCGAGCAGCGCATTCAGCTGATTGATCCGATCCTCCGCCGCACCCACCGCCTGCTGCAAACGCTGATTCACCGCCGCCACCGTCTGACTCACCTGCTGTACATCAACGCGTATCGCCGTCGAGATGTAGTCGACATTGTCAGCGATCGCGCTGGCGTGCCGCATGAGCGGATTGATGTCGCCGTAAATCTTGTCCAGCATCTCACTGACCTTCTTGTAGCTTTTCCGGAAGTTCCACGCCGCCGGAATGAGCGCCGCCGAGAGCACGATGACGGTGAGCGTCAGGATGCCGCTCGCCACGCCCGTCACTTTCTCGAACCATCCCGGCTCCGCCGCGAGCTGCTTTGTGTAGATCGTGTCGTGAACAGCGGGAGCGGCCTGCAGCAGCAGCTCCGCGCCGCTACGGATCAATCCCATCATGTGAGTGAAGTGTGCAAGGGAGAGGCCATTTACCGGGGAGTTTCAGTCCACGGTACAAAGAGTGCTCACAGCAATATATTTTCGCAACACGCACTAACTCCCGACCGTACTCAACATGCCAGCAGTTCAGTTCGTCGTCGAGGGCGGCAGGCCCCTCAGCGGCTCAATACGTCCTTCCGGTAACAAGAACGCCGCGCTGCCCATTGTCGCCGCGGCGCTGCTGTCTCACAATCCCGTCCATCTCCTGAACGTCCCCCGCATTCGGGACATCGAGACCCTCGTCGAGCTGATTCGCTCTGTCGGCGCATCGATGGAGTGGGTCGGGCAGAACGCGCTCGACGTCCACGCCAGGGATCTGCGGCCCTCCGATCTCAATCCGACGTTGTGCGCCAAGATCCGTGCTTCGATCCTGCTCGCCGCGCCACTCCTTGCCCGTTGCGGGCAGGTAACACTTCCTCCGCCGGGCGGGGACGTGATCGGGCGGCGACGACTCGATACCCACTTCCTCGCCCTCGAGCAACTGGGCGCCAGCTTCACCCACGGCAAAATGATCGACATGCGCGTCAACGGATTCCGTGGCGCAGATGTTTTCCTCGACGAGCCGAGCGTTACCGCAACCGAGAACGCCCTCGTTGCGGCATCAGCAGCGACTGGGACGACGGTTCTGCGCAACGCGGCGAGCGAGCCGCACGTCCAGGACCTGGCGAAATTCCTGATCGCGCTGGGCGCCGAGATCGAAGGCGTTGGCACCAACACCATGACCATCCGCGGTGGACGGACACTCGGTAGCAAGCCCGCCACCCATACGATCGGACCCGATCATATCGAGGTCGGCTCCTTCATCGGTTTGGCAGCGGTAACCAAGTCGGAGCTAAGAATCGAAAACGCCGGCGTTGAGCACCTTCGTTCTACGCGAATGGGTTTCTCGCGACTCGGCATCGAGTGCGAGGAAGATGGCCCGGACCTGATCGTCCCCGCGAAGCAATCGCGACAAATCCAGGCCGACATGGGTGGCCACGTGCCCAAACTCGAGGATCAGCCGTGGCCGGCGTTTCCGGCGGATACGATGTCGATCGCGATCGTGACGGCGACGCAGTGCGAAGGGCTGATTCTCATGCACGAGAAGATGTTCGAATCGCGGATGTTCTTCGTCGACAAACTGTCGACAATGGGCGCACGCATAGTCCTCTGCGACCCTCATCGCGCACTGGTTCACGGTCCCTCGCGTCTGCGCGGAGCCTTCCTCGAATCCCCCGACATTCGCGCGGGCATGGCGATGCTGCTGGCGGCGCTCTGCGCGGAAGGAACGAGCTTCATCAACAACGTCGGCCAGATCGAGCGCGGTTACGAGCGTATCGATGAGCGCCTCAACGCGCTGGGCGCTTCAATCACCCGCGTTGACGATCGCCGACACTAGCTCGACCGAGGCTCCCAAGGAGGTCATTCCCGACTTCGAAGCTTGGGGGATTCGCGCGTTCACTACGACTCGTGACGCCGGCACCTTCAGCTTGTCCGGCACCGACCCAGTCAACGAGGTAATGGGAAGGTGGAGCGCACTGCAACGTGAGCTGGCGGATACTGCGAGGCGAGTGGCCACGATTCGCCAGGTCCACGGAACCCGGGTCCTCGTTCACACCGGCGGTTGGGAAGGGTGGCTCCGCGGTGAGGAAGCCGACGGCCATATAGCGGCCGAAAAGGGAATTGCCCTGGCAGTCGGCGTTGCTGACTGCGTTCCGGTATTCATCGCTCACCCATCTGGGATTGTCGCGCTGCTCCACTCAGGCTGGCGCGGCACTGCGGCAGGCATTACGACGGAGGCGATTGCTGCGTTAGCGCGCTACGGGCTACCTCCCGACGAGCTCGCCATTCACCTCGGCCCCGCCATTTGCGGACGGTGCTACGAAGTAACCGCGGAGGCGCGTGAGCAGCTCACTCGCCAACCGGTGACGCGGCCGGGCCACGTGGATCTTCGATCGCTCATCGCCGAACATGCGAGCGAGACCGGCGTCCAGAAAATCACCGTCAGCGCGTACTGCACCAAGTGTGATAACGATCGGTTTTTCTCGCACCGCGCGGGAGACAAGGGCAGACAAATAGGAGTCATCGCCGCTCAGGCGTAACCAGTCGGTCAGCTTGACTCGCCTCAGGCACCATTCTACATTGTATAGGGCGTTCAACTCGGCGGCCAACCGGAATGTGGGGATACCCCCACATTTTTTTATCTCTGTAAGTAACCTCGAACCTGCATGAACGAAACTCTGGAAGCTCTTGTGGCTTCAGAGATTGAGCCACTAGGACTAGAGCTTTTCGAAATGAAGGTCGGGGGCAGCAAGGGCCGGCCCGTGATCGACGTTCGCGTCGAGCGCGAGGACGGAGAAAGGGTGACCGTCGATAACTGTGCGGCCGCATCGCACGCAATCGAAAGCAAGCTGGACGCCGAAGGTTTTGGCGGAAGGATTGGACGAGGTTCGTTGGCAAAACCGCCGTTGTCACCGCGAACGTTCCGGGTGACCCGGCGGGCAGGCGAACCGACGAAGTAGAGATAGCCGGCGTCGAAGGTGACGCCGGGAAGGAAATCGTGATCGTGCGCAACGAGCGCGGCGATGAACGGCGCTTTCCGCTTGCCGCGGTCGAAAGGGCAAGGCTGGCGTTTCACTGGAAAAGGTAGGGTTAACACATGGCGGCTTCTGTAGAAATTCTGTCGGCGATCCGCGAGTTGACGAACTCGAAGCAGATCGACCGCGCTGAATTGCACGGGCTTCTCGAGGATGGCATCAACGCCGCCCTCGCCAAGAAGCACGGGCCTACGGTGCAGGCTGAAGTCGATATCGACGAGAACAAGGGCCAAATCCGGATCGTGCTGCTGAAGACGGTTGTCGAAGAGGTGACCGACTCGGCCAGCCAGATCTCGCTAGAGGAGGCGCGCTACGAGGACCCCGATTTCCAGATCGGCGACCAGATGGAGATTCCCGTCGACTTCGCCGAGTTTGGACGCACCGCGGTCCAGGCGGCGAAGCAGCGCATCATCCAGCGCGTCCGCGAGGGCGAGCGCTCCAAGATCCGTGACGAGTTCTCCAGCAGAGTGGGCGACCTCCTTTCTGGAGAAGTCCAGCAGATCGAGCGCGGCAAACTCGTCATCATGCTCAACAAGTTCCGCGAGGCGGAAGCAATCATCCCGTACCGCGAGCAGAACCACCGCGAACACTTTCATCAGGGCGATCCGATTCGCGCCGTTCTCAAGCGCGTCGAGGAGACCCCCAAGGGCCCGCGACTCGTTCTAAGCAGGGCCGATGCGCTGTTCGTCAAAGCCCTCTTCAAGCTCGAGGTGCCGGAGATCCAGCAGAACCTGGTTGAGATTCGCGCCAGCGCGCGCGAAGTCGGCAGCAGAACGAAGATCGCTGTTTTCTCCCGGGATGATTCGGTCGATCCGGTGGGTGCCTGCGTTGGGCTCAAAGGATCGCGCGTGCAAGCAGTAGTAAATGAGCTGGGCGGCGAGCGCATCGACATCGTTCCGTGGTCCGCGGACCCGGAGCGGTTCGCCAAGCTAGCGCTGGCGCCGGCGCGTGTTGCACGGGTGTTCAGCGACCCAGCAACCAAGACCATTCAGGCAATCGTCGACGAGGACCAGCTTTCGCTGGCGATTGGCCGCAATGGCCAGAATGTGCGACTCGCATCGGAGCTCACGGAATGGAAGATCGAGCTGTACTCGAGTCGCGAGTGGATGGAGCGTGGCAGTGATCAGCCGATTTTCGCTCCGCTGCCGACCGACGAGCCGGTCTCAGGAGTCAATCCGCGTCTCGCCGATATCGAAGGAATGCAGCCGGCGACGGTCGCGGTGCTCGAGGAAGCAGGCTATCGCACGCTGGACGACATCATCGATCTGGAGCGCGAGGATTTCCTGAGGCTACCGGGCATCGCGCCTGAGGAAGCTGACCGCTTGATGGCGATCATCAACGAGCTCACGACCGACGAAGTTCCGGAAAGCGGCGAAGAAGCCGTTGCCACGACCGAGGCCGACGCGGAGGCGAGCAGCGAAATGGCTTCCGAAGGTGGAACTGGTACGGTTGGCGAAGTGACACCCGATAGCGAAGGCGGCAAGTCGGAGTGATAGGTATGGACGCCGCTCAGCAACGCAAACTGGTCGGCCTCATCGGCCTCGGGGTTCGCGGGCGCGGCGCGATAATCGGTGTTCAGCAGGTGAGGGAAGCGGCGAGACGCGGCAAGTTGCATCTGGCTATTGCGGCGCCCGACGCTTCCAGCAACAGTTTGGAGAAAGTGCTCCCTTTGCTTCACGCTCGTGGGATCACGGTAGTGGCGGGACCGTCAGCTGTCGAATTGGGATCGGCAGCAGGGCGCGAAGCCACCGCGGTAATTGGAATAGTTGATAAAGGTCTGGCAAAAGGCATCCGGGCGCTCAGTCTGGGGCCAATGCCGGATACCCGTCAGGATGGGGAGGAGTTGGGTTGAGCAAGCTTCGAGTACACGATCTGGCAGGCGAGTTCGGAATTTCCAGCGACGAGGTGATCAATCTGCTTCGTCAGATGGACGTTCCTGTCCGCAGCCACCTCAGTCCGCTGAGCGACGACCAGGTTGCGCGCATCCGCGCCCGTTGGGAGCGCGAGAAGCGGGCGCGGGTTGCTGCACCGGCTGCCGCCACGCGTCGCCGTCGCGGCACCGCTGCCGCAACGCCGGCGCCGGAACCGAAGCCCGAGGCGTCTGCACCCGCTGATGGTTCGACGGTTCGACGTCGTCGCCGTGTGGCCACGGAAGCGGTCGCCGAAGCGCCGACCGTCGACGCATCGACCCCCGAGGTGAATGCTCCGGCCACAGTGCCAGCGTCTTCTGCACCAACCCCGGCCGTCGCCGCCTCGGCCGAAGCTCCGACGGTTGAGCGTCCGAAAGCGCCGGCACCGGCGCCGCGGGCAGCTCTCCAGACTGCGCCGTCACCGCCCTCGGCCGCCGCGCCGCACGGTCCCGACCGCACTGATAGCCGCGAACGCCAGCGTCCACAGCCTGTTGTGCCGGGCGCACCACGTCCGCGCCCGATTGCGACCGGCGCCCCGTTCACTCCGCCGCGCCCGGTTGCATCGGCGGCACCCGGCGCTGGCACTGCGCCGACCCGCCGCGAAGATCGCGGCACCGGTCGCGGCGAAGATCGTGGTTCCCGCCGAGGGAAGAAGGGGAAGCGCGGAGTCGATCAGGAGGCGGTGCAGGCGAACATAGGGAAGACGATGGCGACGATGCGCGGTCCTATTCGCCGCGGCGCTGCTCGCCGCGCGGAAGACGGGAGCTATCGCGAAGAGCTCGCCGCGCAGCGCCAGGCCGAAGTTGAGCGCGAGAAGAAGACCGTTCGCGTCAACGAGTTCATCACCGTCAGCGAGCTGGCGCAGATTCTCAAGGTTCCCGCGGTTCAGATCGTCGGATTTGCCTTCAAGAATCTCGGCTTGATGGTGACCATCAATCAGTCCAGGCGGTCAAGGAAGAGGAGTACGCGGCCGACCTTAAGACGACTGCCGCTCCCGAAGATACCGACGAGCAGCTACAGTCTCGTCCGCCGGTCGTCACGATCATGGGTCATGTCGACCACGGCAAGACTTCGCTCCTCGATTACATCCGGAAGTCCAACGTCGTAGCGGGTGAGTCGGGTGGTATTACCCAGCACATCGGTGCATACAACGTCTCGTTGCCGGGCGGCAAGCACATCACCTTCCTCGATACGCCGGGCCACGAAGCCTTCACCGCTATGCGTGCGCGCGGCGCTCAGGTCACGGATATCGTCGTGCTCGTTGTAGCAGCTGACGATCAGGTGATGCCGCAGACGGTCGAGGCAATCTCGCACGCCAAGAACGCCGGCGTGCCGATAATCGTGGCTATTAACAAGATCGACCTCCCCGGGGCAAACCCGACGAAGGTGAAGCAGGATCTTCTCCAGCATGGGGTCGTGCTCGAGGAGTTCGGCGGAACCGTGCTATCCAGCGAGGTCTCCGCCAAGAAGGGCACGAACATCGACGCCCTCCTCGATCAGATTCTGTTGCAGGCGGAGATTCTCGATCTCAAGGCGAATCCGAACCGCAGCGCGACGGGCGCTGTTATTGAAGCCCAACTCGACGCGGGCAAGGGCCCGGTCGCGACGATTCTCGTCCAGAACGGAACTCTGCACGTCGGCGACGACTTCATTTGCGGCATGTACTCAGGCCGCGTGCGAGCCCTCCTCGACGAGCGGGGTCGCAGCATCAAGGACGCCGGTCCGGCTATCCCCGCGCAGGTGCTCGGCATCGGCGGCGTCCCGATGGCTGGCGATCAATTCGTCGTCGTCGAGGACGCGATCGAGTCGCGCGAAATTGCGCAGCGCCGTCAGCGCCTCGACCGCGAGGCCAAGAGTCGTCGAACGGCGAAGGGTGTGGTTTCGCTCGAGGAGTTCATGTCGCAGACCGCGCCCGGCCAGAAGCGCACGCTGCGCATCGTGATCAAAGCGGATCAGGGCGGACCGGCAGAAGCGCTTGCAGACGCGCTGGGTCAACTGTCTAACGAAGAAGTCTCGGTGGACGTCATCCACCGCGGCGTGGGCGCCATCACCGAGAGCGATATTCTTCTCGCCCGCGCGTCTGGCGCGATCATCGTCGGCTTCCACGTGCGTCCAGACAACAACGCGCGCGCGGCCGCCGAGCGCGAGGGCGTCGAGATCAAGCTGTACAAGATCATCTACGAAGCCGTTGAAGACGTGCGTGCAGCGCTTGAAGGAATGCTGCGGCCAGAGGAGAAGGAAGTCGTGCTCGGCGAGGCGGAAGTTCGCGAGCTCTTCAAGGTGCCGCGCATGGGCGTCATCGCCGGCTGCTCGGTTCGCAGCGGCGTTATCAACCGTCAGGGCAGGGTGCGCGTGATCCGCGACGGCGTCGAGGTTTACGATGGAGCCATCGCCTCGCTTCGTCGATTCAAGGATGACGTTAAGGAAGTGCGCGAGGGATTCGAGTGCGGCATCGGCGTCGAGAATTTCAACGACATCAAGGTGGGCGATGTGCTCGAGTGCTACCGGAAGGAGCAGGTGGCGCGCACGCTAACGTCGGCGGCGGGCGCTTCTGCGTAACACACGTCGAGCGGACCGCGTCGCCGAAGCGGTCCGCGTCGAGGTAGCGACATTCCTCACCGAATCGGCAAAGGATCCGCGCATCGTGGGTTTCGTGACTGTGACGGGCGCCGAGGTGAGCCCTGATCTGCGTCACGCCCGCGTCTACGTCAGTGTGCTCGGCAGTGACTCGGAAAAGCAGGCGACCTTCGACGGACTCGACAGCGTCGCCTCCTTCCTCCGCTCGCGGGTCGCCAGGCAGCTGCAGCTGCGTGTCGCGCCGGAGATCCAGTTCAAGGAAGACGACACGATCGCGCGCGCTGCCCGCATCGAGTCACTTCTCGCTGACGTGAAGAGGCAGGATGGCTCCGCAGCGCCTGGGCGGGAAGACGACTGAGCGCAGCCACGATCCCTCGACTCCAATCGAGGGGTTGCTGCTTGTAGACAAACCATCCGGAATGACCTCGCATGACGTCGTTCAGCGCGTGCGTCGCATCTACGGAGAGCGTAGCATCGGCCACCTCGGCACGCTCGATCCTTTCGCGACCGGGTTGTTGGTTCTATTGCTCGGACGAGCAACGCGCCTGGCGACCTTCATCGAGACCGAGCCAAAAGTCTACGAGGCGGTCATCGAGTTCGGAGACGAAACCGACACCGACGATACAACCGGCACCGTTATCCGTACCGCGAAGGCTCCCGACGAGCCAGCCGTAATGTCTGCCTTGCAGACGCTCACGGGGAAAATCTCTCAGGTACCGCCCGCGTATTCGGCGAAGAGCGTCGAGGGGACGCGTGCCTACGACGCCGCGCGTCGTGGTGAGCCTCTGGACCTTCCCGCAGTGGAGGTGACGGTTCACCGTTGGGAGGTGCGCGATTTGGCTGGTGAGACTCTCAGTGCAACGATCACCTGTAGCGGCGGCACCTACATTCGTGCTCTCGCCCGTGATCTCGGCAGGCTCACTTCGTCCGCGGCTCATCTTCAGTCGCTCCGGCGGACCCGAGTCGGTCAGTTCGATGTGAACGATGCGCCGACATTGGAGAGGCTCGCCGCCAACCCGACCCGCATTCAAGCGCTGCGCGTCGTTACCGATGCCTAGGGATCCTTATCTAACCGACGAATCTGGCCTGCCGCCGCATGTCAACGGCACGGTGATTACCGTCGGCACGTTCGACGGTGTGCATCGTGGGCATCGCGACGTCGTCGAGCGTCTCGTCAAGCGCGCACGCGTGCTGAAGATTCCGAGCGTCCTGGTGACCTTCGAGCCGCACCCGCTGGAGATCGTTAATCCGGCGGCGGCGCCTCTTCTCCTCACCACTCACGACGAAAAGCAGGAAGTCCTGGCTGAAACGGGAATCGACTACATGGCAGTCATCCCGTTCACGGCCGAGCTCGCCTCGTATTCAGCGGAGGACTTCGTCGAGCTCGTCCTGCGACGCTGTTTTCGGCTGAGGGAATTGCTCATCGGATACGATCACGGGTTCGGCAAGCAACGCGCGGGTAACGTCGACGTTCTCAAGGTTCTTGGTGAGCGAGACCGGTTTCGCGTCGAGGTCGTCGCCCCCGTGTCGACTGGTGATGGACATTCCGTCTCCTCCACCTCGATCCGCCGCGCGGTTGCAGGCGGCGATCTGGCCAAGGCTGCCGAATCTCTGGGCCGGCTCTATTCCTTGAGCGGCCAGGTCATCGAGGGATCGAAGCGCGGCCGGACCATCGGCTTTCCAACGCTGAATCTGGGGGCCCCACCGCAGCGGAAGCTTCTGCCGCCCGAAGGTGTATATGCAGTTCGGGTTCAGACGCCGAACGGACCCGTTGGTGGAATGATGAATCTTGGCCCGCGTCCGACATTTGGAGATTTGGCGACATCGCTCGAGGTGCACCTATTCGACACCGACGGCGATTTGTACGGCGCGCAAGTGCGCGTCGATTTCGTCGCGCGTCTGCGAGAGACGCGCAAATTCGCGTCGGCGGAGCAACTTTCGAAGCAGCTCGCGCACGACGAGCGCGATGCTCGAAGCGCGTTGACTCTCCTCAGTAGCCCCCATAACCTTAACGGCTAGTCTCGAAGTGCAACTTTTTCCCTACGTAGAAGCATGAATCTGAAGTGGCGCATCGGCATCATCCTTGGTCTGATCGCAGTCTCGTTCTGGGCGCTGTTCCCCCGAACGGTGGTGGAGCGCGTCAAGCGGAATGGTGAATTTGTCTACGACACTGTCCGTCGCGTCCCGTTGAAGCTCGGCCTCGATCTGCAGGGCGGCATGCACCTCGCGCTCGAGGTCGATGAATCAAAGGGCGCTGTCCCCGACAAGAGCAAGGCGATCGACAACGCACTCAAGGTCGTCCGCAACCGCATCGACGAGTTCGGTGTTTCCGAGCCTCTGGTGCAGAAGGCGGGCAACGATCGCATCATCGTGGAACTCCCCGGTATCGACGATCCTCGCCGGGCTCAAGATGTCGTCCAGAAGTCGGCGTTTCTGGAATTTCAGATCACGGACAAAACCCAGGCGCTCGACAAGGCGCTCCCGCGCATCGACGGCGCGCTGAAGGACACCAAGGTCGCCGCCGCCACTGCCGCACCAACGGGCAAAAAGGACACGGCCAACGCCGGACTCCAGTCGCTCTTCACGGCGGACACGTCAAAGAAGCCAGATTCGACGAAGAAAGATACGACCGCCGCTGCAGCCGGCACCGCCGGCGGGCCGGGCGCGTTCTCCAAGTTGGTTCAGCCGGGCGGGATGCCCGGTGAGTATTTCGTCGCCCAGAGCGATGTCAGCCTCGTCACCCAGTACCTCTCCCTGCCTCAGGTCATTGCCGCGCTCCCGCCCGGCAAGGTGATTCGCTGGAGCAGCGACACGCTCTCTTACGGCAATCGAATTTATCGTCCGCTCTACGTGCTCGATGCGAAACCGATCATTACCGGTGAGTACCTCACGGACGCCAAGCCAAACACGTCACCCACCGAAGGAAACCTCGTTCAGTTCACCATGAACAACGAGGGCGCGCGTCGCTTCCGCATCGAGACCGCGCGGCACATCAAGGATTTCATGGCGATCGTCCTCGACCAGCGCGTGATGGGTCGACCTCCGGTCATTCAGGGCGCGATTGGCGCGAACGGCCAGATCACGATGGGTGGTAAGGATCTGCAAGCGGCGCAGGACCTGGCGTTGGTCCTCAGAGCCGGATCGCTGCCGGTGCCTCTCAAGATTGCCGATGTGACGCAAATCGGCGCCAGCCTCGGCAAAGACTCGATTCACAAAGGGATCACGGCCGGCATCATCGCTCTCGCGCTGGTCGTTTTCGTCATGCTTGGTTACTACCGCTTCTCCGGAGCGTTGGCAGTCGTGGCGCTGGGGCTTTACATCCTCTACACACTGGCGGCGCGATCGGTATCGCGGTCGATGCCAACGTGCTGATTTTCGAGCGAATACGCGAAGAACTGTCCCACGGGAAAACAGTGAGAACTGCGATTGACGAAGGCTTCCGTCACGCCATGAGCGCCATCGTCGACTCCAACGTTTCGACCGCGCTCACAGCGGCGGTGCTTTATCAGTACGGCACCGGTCCGGTGCGCGGCTTTGCGGTGACACTCCTCGCTGGTATTGCGGCCTCGATGATCACTGCCATCTTCGTCGTCCGCACGTTCTATATGATCTGGCTCAATCGCTCCAGCGAAGCCCAGACAACCCTGAGCATCTGATGCTTCGAATTCTTCACGACACCAACTACGACTTCATCCGCTGGTGGAAGGTGATGGCGGCGATCACCATCGGCTTTATTCTCCTCGGCCTCGGGTCCCTCGCCATCAAGCCGCCGAACTACAGCATCGAGTTTACCGGTGGTACCCTCATGCAGCTGCAGTTCACGCAGCCGCCAGACGTTGGCGAAATCCGGTCGGCGCTCGACGACGCCGGAATTCACGGCGCCGAGATCCAGCAGTTCGGAAGCAATAGAGATTTCACGGTGCGCGCCCAGAACCCCGCTCAAGTCGCCGCGCAGGCGAGGGGTGCGGAAAACATCGCCGTCACGATCGAAAGCGTGCTGAAAAAGAAATTCGGCGAGAACAGCCTCAAGGTAGGACGCACGGAAGCGGTCGGCCCCCGAGTCGGACAGGAGCTGAAGCGCGGTGCTGTCATCGCGATCCTGTTGTCGTTTCTGATCACCCTTGTCTACCTGTCGATCAGATTCGAGTGGCGATTCGCGACGGCGGCGGTGATAGCGACAAGTCACGACGTGTTCACGACTATCGCGTTCCTCAAACTGATGCACCTCGAGATCTCGCTGACGGTCGTGGCGGGACTCCTCACCGTTCTTGGCTACTCGCTGAACGACACCATCATCATCTTCGATCGCGTGCGCGAGAACCTGCGCAAGGGAAGGAAGGAGACTCTTTACGAGACGTTGAACCGCTCGATCAACGAGACGCTGCCGCGATCGGTGTTGACCCACGTCACTACTTTTCTGGCGACGCTGGCTCTGCTTCTCTTCGCCGGCGAAGTGATCAGGCCTTTCGCCTGGGTGATGGCTTTCGGTATCGTGACCGGAACCTTCAGCTCGATTTACGTCGCGGCACCGGTGCTCCTCTGGATCGAACGCAAATGGCCACGCAAGACGGGCGCACGTCAGTCTTCGTCGACAGTCACGCCCACCTCGCGGACGCGGCGTTCGACAGCGACCGCGACGCGGTAATAAGCCGCGCCCGCGTCGCGGGCGCGCGGGCGATAGTCTGCATCGGTGAATCGCTCTCGGCGGCGGTGAGCGCGGCTGAATACGCGGCAGACAATCCCGGATTTGTATTCGCGACCGCCGGTATCCATCCCCACGACGCAGCGGGATTCCTTCCCGCTCGGGATATCCCGCGTCTGCGTGAGCTGCTTCGTGACACGGCCGTTGCAGTGGGTGAGTGCGGCCTCGACTACCATTACGACAATTCACCCCGCGAGTCCCAACGCGTCGCATTTTCGGCCCAGATTGCTCTGGCGGCAGAAATCAAGAAGCCGCTCGTCGTTCACACGCGAGACGCCGAGGATGACACCCGCTCCATGATCGGCGAGGCGCGCACGGCCGGTGCTACGGGCGTTCTCCACTGTTACACCGGCTCTCGCGCCCTTGCCGAATTCGCCATCGACGCCGGCTGGTACATCTCATTCAGCGGCATCATCACCTTCAAGAAATGGACGGACGATGATCTGCTTCGCCTCGTTCCGGACGATCGCCTGCTCGTTGAATCCGACTCGCCTTATCTGGCGCCGGTCCCATTCAGGGGGAAAAGAAATGAGCCAATGTGGGTGTCTCACACGGTCAACAAACTTGCATCCGTTCGCGAGACGGATGCTGACGGGCTCGGCAGGCTGACGGCCTCTAACACAGGGCGCCTGTTTGGTCTGGCCTTTGACGCGCCATCGTGAGTAACATTCGCGTTCACGCCGACGGTGCAAATTGCAGCGCACCCGAACGGAGCAATGAATGCCACTGAAGAAGCTCGCCACCGATAAAGCGCCGTCAGCCATTGGCCCCTACTCACAGGCCATCGTCGCCAACGGCTTCCTCTTTACAGCCGGTCAGATTCCACTCGACCCAGCAGCTGGAAAGATCGTCGAGGGCGGAATCGTCGAACAAACCGATCGGGTGATGCAGAATCTGCAGGAAGTATTGCGGGCGGCGGGCGCGTCGTGGAGCGACGTCGTCAAGACGACGGTGTATTTGCATGACCTCTCACATTTCCCGACCGTGAACGAGGTGTACGGGAAGTGGCTCGGCGATGCGCGTCCGGCGCGATCGACCGTGCAAGTAACGGCGCTTCCGCGCGGCGCTCTCGTCGAGATCGACGCGATCGCGGTCGTTTCCAAGTAACGCGAGCAGGTGGTCTGGTGACTACGTCGAAAACGCGCGAAGAGCTTTTCCGGCTCACTTCATTCGCGCGCTGCGCCGGTTGAGCGTCCAAAATGGGTCCGGGTGACCTATCCCGCGCGCTGGCCGCGCTCCCTGTGAAAAAAGATCCGCGGTTGCTCGTCGGCAGTGAGACCTTCGATGACGCCGGGGTCTTTCTCGTGTCAGACGACATCGCGCTCGTTCAGACAGTGGATTTTTTCGCTCCGATAGTTGACGATCCTTTCGATTTCGGTCAGGTCGCTGCCGCGAATGCGTTGTCCGACGTTTACGCGATGGGAGGACAGCCGCTGACGGCGCTGAACATAGTCGCGTTCCCGACAAGCCAGTTGCCGCTGGACGTCCTGAGCGCGATTCTCGCTGGCGGTCAGGAGAAAGTCCACGAGGCGGGAGCGTTGGTTGTGGGCGGGCATACGGTTATCGACAACGAGCTGAAGTACGGATTGGCCGTTACGGGGCGTGCTCATCCAAAATTCCTTCTTACCAATGCTGGTGCGAAAGCCGGTGACCAGATCGTTCTCACCAAGCCAATCGGAAACGGAATTCTCGCGACGGCTGGGAAACGCGGTCAGCTGGGACCGGATGCCGAGCGCGTGATGCTCGAAGCGATGAAAACGCTGAATGGCAGCGCCAGCAGGGCAGCTCTCGCGGTCGGCTCGCGATGCGCGACGGACATAACGGGGTTTGGATTGCTCGGCCACCTCTCCCACATCGCGCGCGCGAGCAATGTCTCGCTCCGACTGAATCTCGCCGCGGTTCCGATCTTGCCTGACGTACGTCAGGCGGTTCGAGCGGGGTTCGTGACGGACGGCGCAAAAAGAAACGCCGAGTATCTGAAGGATCTCGTTCGTTGGAGCAATGCAAGTGAGGAGGATCGCGCGATCCTTACCGACCCTCAGACATCAGGTGGTCTGGCCGTCTGCGTAAAGCCCGAGCAGGCGACTACTTTTCTGTCACGCGTTGCCGGATCGACAATCATCGGCGAGGTCATCGACCGGGGAGAAGTTGCGATCGAAGTTCAGTGAAAAGAGTGGGGGTGGATGGGGCCTGGTGGCTTCCGTGATCTTCAAAATCACTGTGACCCTACTTCGTAGGGTCGGGTGGGTTCGATTCCCACACTCTCCCGCCACCTCGCTGATTTTCCCGGTTTGCGTTCTCTCGCTGCTAATGTCGCCTCCGGCAATCTCACAACAGCGTGACAGCGCACGCGCGGGGATAGCCGCGCAGCAAGGTCAGAAGCAGCCGACAGCGCCGGATACGACGCCCAAGCCGCCGATGTCACCCCGACGCGCGTTCCTGACATCGCTGGTAATCCCGGGCTACGCGCAAACGGTATTTGGGCGCGATCGTGCCGCCATGCTTTTCGCCGTTATCGAGATCGGCTCCATCGGGATGGCGCGCAAGGCGGCGCAGGACCTCCAGGAAGCCAAGGGTCTTCCCCGAGACAGCGTAGTTGCCAGTTACAAAATCGATCCGAATACCGGGCTCGCCGTCATCGATCCGAAGACCGGGCTTGCCGTTCCCGACACCTACATCGCCAGTCGTTTCACCGATGATCGCATCAAGGCGCGCCGAACTCACTACGAGGATTGGATCGCCGCGATCATCTTCAACCACCTTTTTTCCGGGGCCGATGCCTACGTCGCCGCCAATCTCTGGGATTTCAAGGCGAACATCGGCGTGGTGGCGACTCCGCGATCAGCCGGCGTCTATGCGTCGTTGCGTCTGCGGTGAGTAATTCCGCGCCGGTTGGCGTTTTCGATTCCGGTATCGGCGGCCTCACCGTCGTCCGCGAGATGATCAGCCAGCTCCCCAACGAGAGCATCATCTATTTCGGCGATACCGCGCGCGTTCCCTACGGGCCCAAGAGTCCCGACACGGTCCTGCGATACAGCCGCGAGATTACCTCTTATCTAAAGGGCGAAGGCGTGAAGGCCCTCGTTGTCGCGTGCAACACTGCAACGGCGCACGCGCTACCGGCGTTACGTGAGGAATTCGACCTACCGATCATCGGCGTGATCGAGCCAGGGGCCAGAGCAGCGGTGGCAGCGACCAAGACGAAACACGTTGGTGTAATCGGCACTGCCGGCACGATCAAGTCGGGCGCGTACGAAAAGGAGATCAAACGGCTGCTCCCTGACGCGGCGGTCACGGCACAGGCGTGCGCGCTTTTCGTTCCGTTGGTCGAAGAGGGTTGGGTGGACAGTGAAGCGACGCGAGCGATCGCGCGGAATTATCTCGCGCCGCTCGTCACTGCCGAGGTCGACACGCTGGTTCTCGGCTGCACCCACTATCCGCTGATGAAAACCGTCATCGGCAATGTCGTTGGCCGCGACGTGCGGCTGATCGACAGCGCTCACGAGACCGCACGCGAGGCAGCAGAAGTCCTGCGCACAAACTCACTCGAGAATACTACCCCCAACGGGGCTCGCTATCGATTCATCGCGTCAGATGCGCCGGACACCTTTCTCAGCCTGGGACAACGCTTTCTTGGATCAGCGATTGATCGAGTTGAGACACGCACCCTGGGGTGACCCATCCGATTCGCGGAGCTCGATGACTTCGTCAGTCAGCCTTAGAAAAGTCGGCGCGTCGAGCCACGATCCGGCGTTTGCAAACACGCCGCCGCTCGGCATTCTTTCGAGAGCCGCGACGTGCGAGTGCCCGTACACGAGCAAATTCAGATCGGTCGCGTTTTCGAGCTGCCGTTGAGCGTAGCTTCGCAACCCGCGACCCTCGTCTTTGGCCCGGTAAGTTCTGCTGGCGTTCGAGCTACCATGTGCGAGGCGGCTTGCCCAGTCGGGATGAATGAGGCGAAAGGCTTTTATCGCCAGCCGATTGCGCATGATGGGCCGAATCATACGGTAGCCACGGTCTTCGCGATCGCGCAGCCCGTCGCCGTGCTCGATTCTCACCTTCCATCCGGCGATCGTTCCTTCCCACGGCCCGACGATGTAGTCCACCCCGACGTCTTCGCGCAGGATCTCTCCACCCCAGCAATCGTGATTTCCCGCGACCCACAGGATCTCGACTCCGGTGTCTCTGAGCTCGGCGAGCGCGGCGAGAGCGCGGAAGCTTCTGCGTGGGATCACCGTTTTCCACTCGAACCAGAAATCGAAGAGATCGCCGTTGACCACCAGCGATGCGGCCTCCCCGGCGAGCCCGCGCAGGAACGACACGAACGAGCGCTCGACCTGCGGGCTCGCGACTCCCAGATGCGCGTCGGAGACGATGTAGCACGGCGCGTTCAGCACGGCTAAAGTTAGCGTCGCGATGCAGGCTTTACAAAGCATCGCCCGCCGGCAAATTCTTCGTTTCGCCCCCACATGACATCGCACAAGACTCACGGCACCGCTCATTCCATCGAGTTTCGGGTCCGCTACGCCGAGACCGACCAGATGCAGGTCGTGTATCACTCCAACTATCTGATCTGGTGTGAGATTGGGCGCACTGAGTTCATTCGCGCACTCGGTACGCCGTACGCCGAGCTCGAAAGGCAGAATGTTACGCTCGCCGTCGTCGAGGCGAGCCTGCGATTTCACTCGGGCGCACGCTACGACAATCTGATTCGTGTGACGACGACAATCCGCGATGTCCGGTCGCGCACGATCACGTTTGACTATGTGATAACCAACGCGGAGACCGGGGAACGCTTCGTTACGGCGTCGACGAAGCTCGCATCGCTGACACGTGACTCCAAACTCACCGCTCTCCCGGAACACCTGCGAAAGGTTCTCGAAAATGCCGCTTCGTAGGAAGCTTCTTCGTGCGGTGCTGTTTTGCTCCTTCGCCACCAGCGCGACCGCGCAGAAGCACGCGCCGCTCAGCGCGCAGGACGCGCATACCTACGCGCAGCTCCTGGCGATGACCGATACGAGACAGTTCGACTCGGCACTCATCGACCGGGCGCTGGCGAGCGCCTCGCCACAGCTGCGAGCCGCGGCGACACTGGCCATCGGTCAGGTTGGCCCGGAGCACGGGATGGCCGGCATTGCCCATCTGCGCCGACTGCTGACAGATCGGGAAATATCAGTCGCCGCCAACGCCGCCTACGCGATCGGACTCTTGCGCGACTCGATCTCAATTGGTGCGTCGAGCGGCGCGCTTGCGGCAATGAATGACATCGCGCGCGAAGCAGCGTGGGCGCTGGGAGAGATCGGCTCGCCAGCGCGGGGCGCGATAACTTCGGCCCTCGGCATGCCCCATCCGAACGACGTCACCGTGCAGTTGCTGCTCGCCGCGGCGAAGCTCCGTCCGGTGCCGCTCGCCGACATCAAGCCACTTCTGCGCGCCGAATCCCCTCCAGTAGTGTGGGCCGCGTCGTACGCCATCGCTCGGACCAGGTCTGCTGGTGGTGTTCGTGAGCTGATCGATTTGGAGGGATCACCATCGCTCAGGGTATCTCGCGCGTCGCAGAGTGCTGCCGGAACGATCCCGCCGTACAGCGATCCACTGAGTGCGCCAGCTCGAACGCGCGCCGAGATCGCGCGAGGCCTCGCGAAATCCGCTGCGGGTGATTCATTGGGCGCCCGGGCGTTTGCAGTGCTGTCGCGACTGGTTCGCGATCCGGATTCGCACGTTCGCATCAATGCGCTGAGATCTATTGGGACCTACGGACCGATGGCGAAGACGGCGCTGGTCGACGCCACGCGCGACGCCGACCCGAACGTCCGCATCGCCGCCGCGCAGAGTTTTGGGACCGTACTAGCCAGGGAATCAACGGAGTTCCCGGCGTTGTTGGCTGCAGACACTTCCATCGCGTACCGCACGTCACTCATCGCGTCCGCGACCAGAGCTGGACTTCGCCCTCCGGAGCTGGCGCAGTGGTCAACAAGCCGTGACTGGAAGCTGAGAGCCGCAGTCGCCGGCGCCGATGGTGATACCCTGGATCGCGCATTCGCGATTTCACGCGCGACCCCGCTCACGCGCGACTCGGATCCGCGAGTGCGTGAAGCTGCTTACGCGGCGTTGGTGCCGCCCGCATCAATGCCGCTCGAGGATAGCGTTCACGCAATGCTCGTGTCAGGACTGCGTGATCCTGACTTCTACGTGCGCGCTACTGTGATTGGCACGCTGGCGGACCGGCCGGCGTCGAACGACCTATCGGCGATACTGGCCAGTTACGCGCAGGCGTCACGCGATTCCGCGAACGACGCTCGTCTCGCCGCGATTCAATACGTCGCCAGGTTATGGAAACGCGACAGCACGTCGTTCACAGCAGCGCAGCGCACACAGCTGGCGCAGCTCGAAGTTCCGTCCGATCCGCTCGAGCGAGCGGCCGGCAGAGACGTTCCGGCATGGGGGAGATGGCGCAGCGTCGTACCCTCACCGAAACCAATCGCATGGTACCAGGAAGTGGTTCGCGCCATGGTCGTGCCCGTGGTTTCTGGAAAACCGCTGAACGCCACCATCCACACCGCGCGCGGCCCAATTCGCCTCCAGCTTTTCGGTGCCGATGCGCCCATCACGGTATGGAACTTTCTCACACTCGCGCGGTCTGGGTACTATCGAAACACGCGCTTCCACCGAGTGGTGCCGAATTTCGTGGCCCAGGACGGAGATCCGAGAGATGATGGAAATGGCGGGCCGGGTTACGCAATTCGCGACGAGATGAACCGGCACCGGTACGAGCGCGGTGCAGTTGGAATGGCACTCTCCGGTCCTGACACCGGCGGCAGTCAGTACTTCATCACGCACTCGCCGCAGCCTCATCTGGATGGTCACTATACAGTGTTTGGCAGAGTCATCGATGGATTCGATGTTCTCGACCGCCTCGTCCAGGGAGACCTGATTGCGCGCGTCGATCCCAAATGAAGCGCGCGTTTCTGCTGGTGATCCTTACTACGGCCTGTGTCCCGTCTGCGCCGCCGTTGGCCGGCGTCATGGCACCGGACCGATCGCTGCCTGCTCTCGCCCTGCCGTCAGGACATCGCC
Organism: Gemmatimonadota bacterium; assembly: GCA_003221805.1. Taxonomy (GTDB): domain Bacteria; phylum Gemmatimonadota; class Gemmatimonadetes; order Gemmatimonadales; family Gemmatimonadaceae; genus UBA4720. The sequence goes on along the minus strand of QHUA01000131.1, from coordinate 6,487 downwards.
ACATCGTCTTCAGGTGGGACTACCAGGAAGGTGACATTGCGGCGCGCGGCGACGGATCAGTTCGCACTGCCGCGCCCGACAGTGCCCGTCTGGATTTCTTCCTTGGCGGGGGGCTCGGTGCCGGAGCTGCAGTTCTGATCGGCGACTCGTTGCGAGCGCCTAATGCCGAGCTTGCTCGGCGATACATCCCACCGACGCCAATGATGTGGGCGGCGCTCGGTCGCCTGGCGATTCCCGCGCTGCCTGACACCGTGGTTCGCATCGATGGGGACTTGCTTCGTGCCGATGTCGGTCGTCCGATTCAATGGCGGGTCGCCATAAGGGGGGACACGCTGGTCACGCTCGAACATATTTCCGGTGGTAAGATCATCGAGAGTCTTACTCGTGAGGCGAATGGAGCAATCGTCTACCGGGCGTCTGGTGCGAGACGTCAACTCTCGCTCACCATCCTCCGGCAACAACCTGGATCTTTCGATGAGACGATCTGGAGTTTATAGTCTTGTCCTGATCGCGCTGACCGCCTGCATCCCCTACGGTTTCACGGGAGGCGGGTTGCCCTCGCACATAAGGACGGTGGCAATCGTTCCTTTCGAGAATCAGACGGCGACGCCAGAACTCCCGCGAGAGCTGAGTGATGCTCTCCGCACCCGGCTGCATGACCGGCTCGGACTCCGCGACGCGTCCGAAGCAAAAGCGAACGCGATCGTGCGCGGCACCGTCCAGCGCTACGAGATCGATATCCCAATCGGCTACAGCGCCGGCAACCGACAGGCGACAACCGCGAAGAGGCTTTTGCAGCTGGTCGTTGACATCGAGATGATCGATCAGGTGACCGGCAAGACGCTCTGGCAGAGAAAGGGCCTTCTTGCCGAAGGTCAGTACGAGGAGCGCGGCGAAGCCGAGGGCCGCAAGCAGGCCATCGACCGAATAGTCAATGATGTCATCGAGGGAGCCCAATCTCAGTGGTGATCCGCCGCGGCGCCAGCAGGCTCGGATGCCTGCTTCCACTGCTGATAATTGCTGTCGCCGCGTACTTCGCGGTCGATTTCGGCGAAGCCTACTTCCGCTTTTACCAGTTCAAGGACGCAATGGGGCAGGAGGCGAGGTTCGCCACCACCAAGACTGACGACCAGATCACCAGTCGCCTGGCAGCACTTGCCGACACGCTGCAGCTCCCACCCGGCGCCGAGCTGATCTCGATTCAACGAACGCCGGCAACGATCACGATCTCCTGCGACTACGACGAGGTCATCAAGCTGCCTCTCAAGAAAGAGCAGGTGCTCCATTTCCACCCCATGGCCGTGAGCAGACTCTGAGGCCACGCGATCCGGCGACGAAGGTGGCGACCTGGGTTGAGGCAGAGCGCTGGAGGGGTGCGAAAAAAGGCCGAGTAGCTTTTACCAACGGCGTGTTCGACCTCCTTCATTCCGGCCACATCGATGTGCTCTCAGCAGCAAGACAGAGCGCCGACGCGCTGATCGTCGGCGTCAACAGCGATGAGTCTGTCCGCCGCCTCAAGGGCCCAACCCGACCGGTGCGAAGCGACGCGGAGCGCGCTTATGTTCTGGCCGCGCTCGAATGCGTCGACCTGGTCGTAGTGTTTCCGGAAGACACTCCGCTCAATTTGGTGAAGCACCTTAAACCGGACGTGATCGTGAAGGGCGGCGATTACTCGGAAGAAACGATCGTGGGTGCCAACGAAGTTAGGAGTTGGGGTGGAAAGGTAGTCGTCGTCCCGTTAACTCCAGGTCATTCCACCACGGCAATAATTCGCAAGCTCAGTGAAATCGACTAAATCCAATCGTCAGGGACGTGAGACGTCTGCACTGCGTCCAATCACCTTTGAGCGCGGCGTCGCTCCATACGCTGAAGGTTCTTGCCTGATCACATTCGGCGCGACACGGGTTCTTTGTACGGCGTCGGTGGAGGATGGCGTGCCCGCTTGGAAGCGGGGTAGTGGCGAAGGCTGGCTCACCGCCGAGTACGCGATGCTACCGCGGGCGACTCGGACCCGCACCTCACGCGAGCGCGCCCAGCTGGGCGGCCGCACGCAGGAGATTCAGCGTCTTATTGGACGCAGTGTTCGAGCGATGCTCGACGATTTCAAGTTTGGGGAGTTCACCGTCAAGCTCGATTGTGACGTGCTCGTCGCCGACGGTGGGACCCGCACCGCCGCCATCACCGGCGCATCCGTCGCGATCGTCGACGCGTTCGACTGGATGGTGAGCAACGGGAAGCTCTCCGAGACGCCGGTCAAGCGGCGCGTAGCGGCAGTGAGCGTCGGCGTGATCGATGGTGAATCGCGGCTCGATCTCGACTACGAGGAAGACGTCCGCGCCGAGGTCGACATGAATGTCGTCATGAGCAACGAAGGAAAGTTCGTCGAGGTGCAGGGCACCGGTGAGCACGGCACGTTCGACAGAAAGCAGCTCGACGCACTGCTCGAGCTGGCGATGAACGGCATTCGCGCACTCGACGCCGCGCAGGCGAAAGCGCTGACGGAGTGAGCGGCGGCCAATTCCTGCTCGCGACGCGGAGCCAGGGAAAACTGCGAGAGTTGCGAGAGATTTTTTCCAGGTTCGGCGTGAAGGTGGTCGATCTCACTTCGCTCGCCATCCCCAAGCACCCGACAGAAGACAGCCTCGAGGCGTTTGAAACCTTCGAGGACAACGCGCTCGCCAAGGCGAGGTTCTTCTACGAAGCGTCGGGCGGAATTCCGACTTTCGGTGATGATTCAGGAATGTTCGTCGATGCGCTCGGCGGAGAGCCGGGGGTCTACAGTAAACGATGGTCAGGCCGCGAAGATCTCTCGGGCGCTGCGCTCGATGCGGCTAACAACGCAAAGCTGGTGGAGCGCATGCGCCAGGCCAGAAAAGACCAGGGAAACAATTTCCGCGATACTGGGCGCTACG
>QHUA01000131.1:0-3303 GCA_003221805.1 Gemmatimonadota bacterium | reverse complement strand
AACAACGGCTCGACACGGAAAGGTGTCGAGCCGTTTCTATTTCTTCTCCTGAAACTATCAGCGACGCATGTTCGGATCGTTCATGCTGCTGCTGCTGGAGCTCGTTCCAGTTCCTGAAGCCGCACGGGCGTTGGCAGCGTCAGACGTCGCCGTTCCCGATGTGCGCGGTGCTGCTGACGACGATGACGTCGAGGTTTCACGCACCACCGTTTTGTCCCGTCCGCGGAACAGTGCAAACAGCACGAGGAGAATGATCACTGCCACGGCCAGAATTCCCAATATTCCGCCAGGGAAGGTCGTCGTGGTCGTAGTCGTCGTGCCTTGAGTTGCAGTTCGAGTCTCCGTGCCGGTCACGGTCGTACCGGTATTCGTCGGTGTCTGCGGTGAGGCTGTGGCAGCGTCGGTTCCTGTTTGCGGCGTTGTCACACTCCCGGTGCCTTGGGGCGCGGTCGTTCCAGGCGTGTTCGTGTTCTGGGCGTAGCCAGAGATGGCGAACAGGCACAATGTCGTACCGGCCAGACCGGCTATCAGCCTAAAGCGCTTCGTACGCATGGGTCTCCTCGTTGGTAGTTAAGCCTTCCCAAAGGGGGGCACTTCTCGCGCCAGAACGGCGGTTAACGGGTGAATAGCAGAGTGCATTTGGCCTTGCAAGTTGCAACGAATTCATCTCATACCCAGCTTTAAGTCAGCAGCGGATAATATTGTCACATAAGGCTTTATGTCAGTCCATGTTTTTGGTACCGACCCTGCTATAGTACCGGTTGCGGTGGAGCGAACCGTCCCGTCTTTTGTGTGATGACGGCAGCGACTCGCCGTCACCAACTGAATAATGGAGATTGTGCAATGCGCACCAAAAAGGGTTTTACACTAATCGAGCTTCTTATCGTCGTCGTGATCATCGGCATTCTTGCGGCGATTGCGATTCCGAAGTTTGCAAATACGAAGGACAAGGCTTATGTCGCGCAGATGAAGTCTGACCTTCGCAACATGGCGACGTATGAAGAGCAGTATGCTGCTGATAACGGTGGCGCGTACTTCGGTGGAACCGCGACCATGGCTGCGCCTCTCCAGGGGTTCACGCCGTCGCAGAACGTCACCATTGTCGTGACCAACGTTGCCGGCCCGCCGCCTTCATGGAGCGCGACCGCTACGCACTCGCAGTCTGCCAAGACCTGCGACATGACCAACGGCGTGATTACCTGCGCGTAATCGGCCTGATCGATAGATGTAAAAGGGGAGCGTCGAAAGGCGCTCCCTTTTTCGTGCGCACTATCTCAGGCGTTGCCCCTCGGCAGCCGCGGCGATTGCTGCTCAGATCGTAATCGCGCGGTAAATCTTTGGGATTCGGATATTCGCTCGACTTCGATGGCTATCGCGTCCACCGCCGCCTCGATCTTTTCGAGCCTCCCGCTGATCGTGCTCAGCTCTCGCGGCGGTACTGGTCGCGGCTCCAGCCACTTAGTGATCAGACGTACGATGGGAAACCCGAGTACAATGGTTACCAGGCCCGGGACGACCCATGAGAACACCTCGTGCACAATAAGATTCGGATCCGGCGGCATTCAACTCCCTGATTGGTAAGAAGCCTTTTCGCTGGACGAAAGCAGCAGTCCGCCGTCTCCACGCGTAGCTTTGACGGCAAACGAATTGCAACTCTTCTCCGCAAGCGGAATTTAGCAGTAGACCTTGGAGGCTTCACGTGCACCTGCGATCAATCCTTATTTGTCTGGCCCTTCTTGTCTCGACTGCAGGCTGCGAAAACAGCACGAATCCACTGCTCGGCTTCGAAGGAGGTGGTGGTGCGCTTACGGCCGCCCAGGCCTCCGGAAATTGGGCCTTCACCGTCCAGAGGACCACCAACCTTCCCTGTACCGGTGCACTCGCCAGTGGCCAGGTGATCAACGCTCACCTGGCTGTCTTGAGCGATGGGTCGGTGGCTACTACCAGCAGTTGGCAAAATCCACTTTCGGGAGCGGTATTCTCGCTGAGTGGAAGCGTCAGTTTGACGAACGGCGCAATAGATCTCACGTTCGGCGCGACTGTGGGTTCGGCCATGGAGCTTTTCCCAGGGACCATGTCATCAGCGGGGACGGTGTCGGGCGCGACGCTTACGGACCCAGCCGCCGGGTTCTCGCAGGTGTTCGGCAGCGACGGGTGCCAATACTCCGTCAGGGCCACCAAGACCGGTTGATCGGCGTGCAGTAATTCGCCGCTGGCAGTACCTTCCGCCAGTTTACACAGACAGGGCAAATGGGTTCGCAAGACATTGTCTACGTTAATGGCGCCTTTTTGCCTCGCGCCGAGGCCCGAGTTTCGGTCGAGGATCGGGGCTTCGTGTTTGGCGACGGAGTCTACGAAGTTCTGCGTGCCATCAACGGCCGTCTCTTCGCCTCCCGATTCCATAACGACCGGCTGCGTCGCAGCCTCGAGGGAATTCGTATAGCGCTTCCGAAGGGAGAAACGCCCGAGCGATTTACAGAAATCGGCAAGCAGCTGCTCAAGGAAAATGATCTGCTAAAAGGCGAAGCGACGCTCTACGTGCAAGTTACCCGGGGCGTCGCCACGCGCCTCCATAACTTTCCGCCACCCGATGTGCCGCCTTCCATCTACATATCGGCTGCGGCCTTCACCCCCTATCGTGAGCTCGCTCTCTCTGGAGCCCCGGTCATCTCGCAACCCGACCTTCGCTGGGGGCGTTGCGATCTAAAAACGATCAACCTGCTGCCCAATGTCCTGGCATCGCAGGCGGCAAAGGAGAAAGGCGCGTTTGAGGCGATGCTGATTCGAGATGGAGTAATCACGGAGGGCTCGAAGACGAATTTCTTCGGCGTCGTCCACGGGGCGCTCCGTACACATCCGTGCGACAACCACATCCTTCCCGGAATCACACGCTCGGTGCTGCGAGATCTCGCGCGCGAGGTGAACGTTGAGTTCGAGGAGACTCCGATCAGAGTCGACGAGATTCCACAGCTGACAGAGCTGTTTCTGACCGGAACTACGACGGACGTCATGCCGGTCGTCACCCTCGATGACAAGCCAGTGGGGAAGGGGAAGCCGGGCGAGCTGACGAAAAAGTTGCAGCGCGTTCTCGCCGAGAGTCTTGCTTCTGGCGGCGACTAAAATTGCTCGCGTCGAGCAGTGCACGCGATGCACTCACGCGATTGATTCAACTCCCTGGGATCGCTAACTTTCGTAGCGTCACGCGCCAGTAGCTCAGTTGGATAGAGCAACAGCCTTCTAAGCTGTGGGTCGGGGGTTCGACTCCCTCCTGGCGCGCCAAGCGATCGCAAGCGCCGTTAGCTC
>QHUA01000130.1:11109-12345 GCA_003221805.1 Gemmatimonadota bacterium | reverse complement strand
AACCAGCTTCAATCGCACGGCGAGATTCGCTGGCGCTACCGCAACCACACCCCTCAGCCGATCAATGTAGGCGCGTGTCGATGCACTATCGTTTTTTTGTGCCTCCAGCTCGGCGAGCGCGTACAGCACACGGGCATTGCGCGTGGAATCTCGACGCATTTGCTCCAGCAACGCGCGCGCATTCGCCGAGCGACCCGTGAGGTAGTAGACCTTCGCCAGTGCCAGACGCACTTCGGTGCTCGACGGATCGAGCTTTCTCGCTCTATCGAGCTGACTCTCTGCTTCCTTGTAGCGGCCCGCTTGCAGGTAGGTGAGGCCAAGGTCCGCGTATCCCAACGGATCGTCGGGGGCGAGTTTGGTGAGCTTCTTGAACGACGACTCCGCCTCCGGCAGCTGATTTCGCTGCAGGAAGCTGAGTGCGAGCATGCGGGTGGTGTAGAGCTCCTCCACCGGCACCTGCTTTTCTCGACACGCTAGGGCTATGGTGATCCAGGCGACGGCGAGGAAGAGCGCCCACGCCCGCCAGAATATCCGGGTCATGCGCAAACGATACGGCGGGAAGCGGGAAGCGGGAAGCGGGGCGAGGGGCGAGGGGCGAGGGAAGAGGGGCGAGGGGCGAGGGAAGAGGGTAACGCCCAACGCGCAACGGGTACGGGAAACGCGTACGGGAAACGGAAAACGCGCTTCCTGCTACCCGTTATCCGTACGCGCTTCCCTCTTCCCTCGCCCCTCTTCCCTCGCCCTAACCGGCTCTCGGAAGCGTAAAAGAAAAAGTGCTGCCACGACCCGGTGCGCTCTCGCACCAGATCCTTCCGCCGTGCGCTTCCACCACACCCCTGGCGATCGCGAGTCCAAGTCCCACTCCGCGATGATCATTGCGTCGCGCCTGCCAGAAATTATCGAACAGGTGAGCCATGTCTGCGGGCGCGATCCCCGGCCCTGTGTCAGTGATGTGAATCGCGACGTGATTGCCGTTGGCTGCCGAGCGGATGGTGACGCTTCCCTGCTCCGGTGTGAACTTGATCGCATTACCCATGATGTTGCCGACGATCTGCGACACGCGCAGTGGATCGGCGCGCACCGCAATGCCATCCTCGGGCAGGATCGCCTCCAGCTGAATCTTTCGCTGCGCCGCCAGCGGGCGGAACGTCTCCTCTGCCTGACGGAAAATCATCACCACCGCGACGTCCTCGACGTCGAGCGTGAATTTCCCCGCCTGGAGACGCACCGTGTCCA
>QHUA01000130.1:0-11091 GCA_003221805.1 Gemmatimonadota bacterium | reverse complement strand
TTCCTCTAGCAACAGGTCGGTGCTGGTGATGATGAGATTGAGGGGATTTCTCAGATCGTGCGCGACGACGCCCAGCAATTCTTCACGCGTGTGTGCCATCAGCTCGGCGACGTGCCTTCGCTCACGCTCCGCATCGTAGCTGCGGCCTACCTCGTCGTTTAGACGCTTGAGCTCAGCAGCGCGAGATTCCACCAGCGTGCGCGAGCGATGCAGCGCTTCCATCGTGGTCGTGATTGTGACAGACACGATGAGAAACGCGATGATCTCCAGCGCCTCGACCCGATCGATGCGCAAGGAGCCGCCGGGTGCGAGGAAATTCAGATCGATCAGCAACAGCGATACTGCCGTGGCGAGCGCACTTGGCCCTGGCCCACCGTACCAGGCGGAGATGGCAACCGCAGGTACGAAAAACAAGAAGCTCGGCGTCGGACCATCTCGCCGCAGCGCGAGGGTAGCAACAAGCGCGATAGCGGTGACAAGGAGCGCCAACGCATATCGGGCAATGAATGACTGAATGTTTGCTGACCGCCGGTATTGTCCGACCAAGCGCCCATCCCGAAGTGCGTTCCGGACCTTTCCAGCTCGCCGGTCCGCTCCCTTACACCCTCAATACGCGGGCGGAATTCATTCCGTTGACCGAACACGCATCAAGCGGCGCGACTGGTCAAGCGTTTTGGCAGTATGTGTGCGCTTTTTGCGCAAGCAGCATGTTGAGTTCTAACGCAAACCGAGGATAAATGCATGAAGGGCATCACAATGGCTGCAATCATGATCGCCGGCGCGGGATTACTGGCTTCCGCGGCACCCGCTGCCACTCCAAGCGGGACAATGCGGAGCTTTCAGCAGAGCTGCGCCAACGCCCCAGCCGTCGCGCGCGCGTACCTCGCCTCGCAGGCAGCGTCAGGGCACAAGCTTACGATGTCGCGCACGGCTGCCATCGCTGAGATCACAAAGATCACCGGGGCAGACGGAGAATTCGCCGGTCTCAAGCCGTGTGACGCGGGATACCCGAATGCTGTTCGGTTCTATCTCGATGAGGTAATCAAGGCGGGGACCAACAATAGCACGCCGTAGCGGAGCGAAAAGCAAAAGAAGACTACCAGCTCAGGGCGGTGAAGCTGGGGGCTACGAGCTAGCTCGGTGCCGCTAGCTACTCCGCTCGCGGCCCCCAGCTGGTAGTCTTCAGTTAAGAATCTCCTTAGTCCAAACCAAGGCCTACTGCCGCGCGATGCAAGCCTCGATGATGGAGCGCTTGGACGCGCGGGAATTCCCGATGATATCGTAGAATTGGTCGTAATACTCGAGGGTCTCGCGCACCGTTCCCTTGTCCATCAGCTTGCCGATCGAATCGCTGTATAGTGCATAAATCTCCGGCTTCTTTTCCGTGAATAGGGCAAAGACCTTCGCATACTGCTGAGGGTCGGTGCAGTACCCACGGAACAAGCGCTGGCGGACGTTCCGAATTCCCAACCGATCATCGGGTATCGCGTACATCGCGTTGACAGCTCCCGCGAAATCGAAGTCGTAGGCAATCGGAGCCACTGTGCCGTCATTTCCGAAGTACAGCTCCACGTTGTGCAGCGCGGCCTCCGAGAAATCCGTGTTGCCGATCATGTACTGAAACACGCCGAACAGTGCATCCTGAAACGGGTCCAGGTCTCCCGGCAGCGCGCCTTTCTGCTCCAGCACTTTTCCGCCGAGGCGCGCGGCCATTGCAGACGGCTCCTCCATGATGAACCCGTAGCGTTTGGCGCGAACTTTCCCGCTGCCGCTATCGGCGTAAGTGAATTTCAGCAGCCGCGCCTTGTGGCTCATTGGAGTGAGCAGCTGATAGATGCGGTAAAGCTGAAACTCCTCGAGGATGTACTGCTCGTAATTGTCCCGGTCCTGGCAGTAGCTGACCAGTTTCGGTTTATCGAGGTGGTGGAAGATGCTTCGCTTCGACGTCTCTCCGCTGAAATTGAGACGCATCGGGGGGAAATCGCACTTGTGCAGTCGCCAGATCCCGCGCGTGCGAGCCTTGAGGGGGACATTCACGTCATTCCCATCGGCACCCTTGTAACTCAGAGTCGCCGGACGCCACGGCGAATGCTCCCCTTTATCGCCGCGGATTTTGCCGATGTTGGTGGTGAGCGTGACTTCGATCGGATCCTCTGACTCGAAGAAGACGGGGACGTGCACCGTTTTGGTCGGGTTTTCCTGCAGTTGTGTCTGACCCGACAGCGCTCGCCCGTATAACAGAATGCCCGCCAGCGCCACCAGCGAGATGGTTAGAAACGCGACGAGTCTACGCACCGTGATTACCATGGCTATACGAGCTCCGCTTCGGTGACGTGGGGTGCGCCGGCTACCCTCACCAGATTGAGGAGATCTTCCGGCGTTGTTTTTTTCTTGATTTGCACGGCATACTCCGCGACTTCGGATCCGTCGGGCTTGGGCGCCAGAGACATGAGTCGCCAGCTCTTGACTTGAACTTCGAGCCGCGGCTCGAGGCTGCGACGCATGGCGGCGACGTCATTGGTGCGAACACGAATGCGCGTTTCCGCCTGGCCGTCTCCGCTTATCGTTGCACCAGGCTGGTCGAGCGCTCGGCGCCAGGCGCGCGCGGCGACGCCCTCGAGCTGCTCGCGCGTCATGTTCTTGAATACTTCGTGATCGATCTGCGCGACGAAGGTGCCAGTGCGCGCTAGCTGCCGGGCACGCTTGAGCCGTTTCTCGGCGATGCTTCCTTCCAACTCCACCGGTGAATGCGCAAAATCGGTATACCAGAGCGTGACGACAGTGCCGTTGAAAAGAACCGAGATAACAGTCGCCACCGGTACATTGACGGCGGCGGCCAGACCAATCGCAGTCGCAAGGAACACGTAAACCGCATCCTTGCTGTCGTCGAGCGTGTTGCGAAACCTCACCGCGGCGACGATGCCGGCCAGACTGAATGCGAGGGCGAGACTGTACTGCACCAGCACTACGATCCCCGAAACGACGAGGGGCAGCACGATCAGCAGGTGGACGACCGACTGCTGATAACCCCGCTTCGCGCGCGTGAGTACGTAGACCCACGCCACTGGGATGGACAGCAGGATGGCGGAGACCATTGCCAGCGTGACCGTCAGGGAGAGATTCATCTCACCGACGGCGAAGCGAGCGTTCTTCCCCGCCCCAACCGTCGGTGCGGCCGCGGCGCCGCTCAGGAGGTCGAACGACTGCGCAAAACCCCCCGATCGTGGGAGCTCGTCCCAGACGAAGAAGCCGATGACGAGAAGGACGACGTAGTAAACGACGACCTTTGTCAGGGCCTTGGCGATGGGCGCGCTATGTGGTCGTGGAGCTTCAGCCGGCACGGACTGCCCCCGGAGAACCCGCTCGAATATCGGGCTACCAGCAGTTTCCCGCCATAGTTTTCGCCCCGACGGTAATTACTGGTATGATTGGCCTAATGAAACACCTGGTTCGCGTTTTCCTCGCCTTTCTTTTTGTCGTCTGCTCCGCGGTTCCGGCCGTGGCGCAGAGGTCGCCGCCGTCGCTCATCGTGCTGATCACGATCGATCAGTTCCGTGCCGATTATCTGGATCGGTTCGCCCCACAGCTCCATGGCGGACTGGCGCGACTCACCCAACGCAGCGCCTGGTTCACCAACGCCCATCACGATCACGCGATCACGGAGACGGCCCCCGGGCACGCGACGTTGCTGTCGGGGCGCTTTCCACGTTCGACTGGCATTGTGGCGAATCGCGTGGGAGTCATCGACGACTCCGCGCCTCTGGTTGGCGTGCCCGGCGGCAACGGCGCATCGCCGCGGAGGTTTCAGGGGACGACTCTCGTCGATTGGCTGCGGGCCAAGGACCCACGCTCCCAAACGCTCTCGGTGTCGATGAAGGATCGCGCCGCAATTCTGCCGGTTGGACGCTCACGCTCGGACGTTTACTGGTATTTCGCGGACGGTCACTTCACTACCAGCCGGTATTATCGCGACTCGCTTCCCGACTGGGTCAAGCGGTTCAACGCTCGAAACCTGCCGCACACCATCACCGATATTGACGAGACCACGCTGGCTCTGGCACTCGACGGATTGTCGGCGCTCTCGCTGGGTGCGGAGTCGCGAACGGACCTGCTGGCGATCTCTCTTTCCGCCACCGACCTGATCGGCCACGGCTACGGTCCCGATTCACAGGAGATGGCAGACAACATCGTGCGCGTCGACCGTATACTCGGCGCGTTCCTCGATTCGCTGTTCAAGCTGCGAGACTTCGCCCGGGTGGCAATCGTGCTCACCGCCGATCACGGCATCGGCACGATTCCCGAGCTGGCAAAATCAGTGACGCCGGCGCCAGTCCGCCTTGACGCCGGCGAGTTGGCGAGTGGCCTGCGCTCGATCGTCGCGGCGGCCAACATCGACACCAATCTCGTCGATCTCGATCAGCAGATTGTCCTCGCTGATCGCAATGCGCTGAGGGACCGGACGGCCGCTCTCGACACCGCTCTGGCATTGTTCGCGAAGCAGGTGCGAGCGCTGCCGGGAGTGAGCAGGGTCGATCGCTTTCAGGATCTCTTGAAGGGCGACACCATCAACGATCCCATCGCACGTCGCTGGGTGCATCAGTTGCCCGCGCGACCCAACGCCGAGATGGTGATCACGCTCACACCACTCAGTATTTTTGGGGGCCTCCCCGCCACGCACGGCTCGCCGTACGACTACGACACGCATGTGCCCCTGATCTTCTACGGCGGGTGGTTCGTACCGGCGCATTACCCCGAGTTCGTGCGGACCGTCGACCTCGCGCCTACTCTCGCCGCGATTGCGGGAGTGAAGCCAGGCGAAAAGATCGACGGTGTGGTACTAAAGCGCGCCCTCAGGTAACCGGACGGTCGACGAAGATAGGCTGCGCGTAACGCTGCAGGACAGTAGCGGCGTTTTGTGAAGGCGAAAAGGTGTCCGGCCCGACGATCACCACCAGACCGCCATGCCTCGTAAACTGCTCACGCGATATGATTCCCTTCACCAGCGGAACGATGAGAAAACTATCGCCGCCTCTTGTCCCGCTCAGGTCGAGCACCAGGCGCGTAGCTCCTGCCGCATCAGCGCTCGCGAACATGCGCTCCATGAACACGCTCACCGATTCCTGTCCGTTGCTTCTGACTCGAGCAAAGCGCACGTTAACGGTGCGACTCTCGCGCGCGATTGAGAACGAGTAGTTCCGTTCCGGCGCGGCTGCCACCGTGTTCCGGATGGCAGCGGGTGCGACGGACGAATCTGTCGAGCACGCCATCACAAACGTCAACGCTGAAGCCAGCAACAAAGCCGCTCGACTCACTGAACCACGACTCGCTACGGATATGAGATTGCCCATAACCGATCTCACGGAAATGGACGTGGACGTGGCCATGGCCAGGGCCATGGATCAAAGGAGCGTGCGCCGGCGATTCCGCGCACCGCCGCTTCGCGAACCTGTGGATCGCTGGAGTTGAGTAGCTCAGTCAGCGTCTGCTGCGAGTTCTCGCCCGATTTCATCAGTGCGCGAATGAGCGCCTTTCTCACTCGGTCATTCTTCTCGACCTTGAGAGCGTCGCGAATTGCCACCAAAGCGTTGCTGTCCTGGAGCTGGCCGAGCGCCCAGGCCGCCTTCAGCCTGACATCCGTGCTCTCGTCGGTAAGCAGGCGCAGCAATCCAGCGGGCGCGCGCGTGCCCTCCGCATCGAGCTGCCCGATCGCCCAGGCCGCCGTGCCACGAACATTGGCGCTGCGATCGCCAGTCGCAGAGGCAAGGAGGTCCATCGCCGATCGATCTTCGATCTTACCAATGGCCCAGACTGCGGTCTCGCGGACGCGATCTTCAGCATCACCACGGATCGCCGTACCTAGCGCTGGAACACCACGCCTGTCTTCGATGTTGCCGAGTGCCCAGGCGCTCATCTCGCGCACCCGCGCATCGCTGTCACGCGCCAGTGCATCGACGAGTGCTGTGACTCCGTCGCGGGCCTCGAGATTGCCAAGCGCCCAGGCCGCAACCCTGCGCACGTTTGGCGAAGTGTCCTGACGCAGCACCCGTATCAGCGCCGGCACCGAGCTGATCGAGTCCAGGTGTCCGGCTGACGACACTGCCGCTAGTCGCACCTTCTCGGCGTCGTCACTGAATAGCCCAAGCAACGGTTGCAGGGCACGGCCGTTCTCGATTCGTCCCAGTGCCCAGGCCGAATTGGCGCGCACGTCGACTGAGGCGTCGCGAAGCGCGCGAATCAGCGGATCGACACCGTTCTGAGCTTCAACGAGTCCCAGTCCAAGCGCGGCGACTGAGCGCAAGCCTGCGTCGCTGGCGCTCAATCGGGTAATCAGCTCGCCGCCGACGGTCTCGGGTTTCTGGGTTCCGATCAACCGCACCGACAACTCGCGAACACACGCATCGTCAGCGGAAAGTCCGGCAAGCAGCTGCTGGATATCCGCAGCCGGGAATGCCTCCGAGCTGAAATCGTTGTTACTCGTTATCGCCTTGGCGAAGGAAAGTGGCGTCGCCGGCGCGTCGTTCCAGTCGCCCCATCCCCAGTTGCGAATGGAGTTCGCGGCCAGCGAACAAATCATGGGCGGCGCGCCTTTCGCCGCAGTCAGTAGCGCGGTCACGTCGATGGGGACGCCGCGGTGGCGACCCTGATCGATTGTACCGCTGAAGTTCGAACCATCAACAGTGGCGACCGCGGGCCCTCCACTCAGTGAGGAGAAGGCGAAAGTTGCGATGGCCAACCCAAGTACTCGTTGCATGATTACTCCGTTCATCGTGCCCGCCTTTGTTGCGGGGTAGGTTGAAAAATCAGCACTAACCTTCAAAAGAGAGGGCGCCTTTTTCAGCGCCCTCTCCGATCAACTAGTTCGGATAGGGGCGCGGCTGCGGCCATGGTCGCGGCCACGGACCGGTCGCGTGTCCTCCCGCCAGTGCGCGCACAGCGATGCTCTTGATTTCCGGATCGTTGGACTCGAGCAGGCCCTTCAACGCATCGACGGATTTCTCGCCGACCGCGGCGAGGGCACGGATGTACGCGATCTGCAGCTCTTTGTTTTGCTCGCGCGCGAGCGCCGCCTGAAGAGCGGAAATCGCGGCGGGATCTTCTATCTCGTACAGTGCCCACGCAGTGATCTCCCGCGTCTCCGGATCCTTGTCGCTCAGCTGCGCAATGAGCCGCGGCGGCGCCTGCTTGAGATCTGTGTTGCCCAACGCCCACGTCGCGCGCTTCCGCACTTCAGCGCTCGGGTCGGACAAGGCGGCGGCGAGAGCGTCTGACGAGGAACGGTCGCCGACGTTGCCGAGCGACCATGCCGCTGTCGCTCTGACGTCAGTATCGGAGTCGTGGAGCGCCGCCGTCAGCCCATCGATGGCGATCGCCGAGTGGTCGGCCTCGGAAAGGGACCAGGCCGCCATCTCTCGCACGCTCGCGTCCCGATCGCTGCGCAGCGCCTTGGCAAGTGCCTCCGCAGCAACCTGACGGTTGGCGTAGTCGTTCAACCCCCAGGCAGCGATGCGACGCAGGCTGGCGCTTGTATCGTTGGTAAGAATCCGAGCAAGCAACACCGGCCGCTCGTCGGTGTCCTTGGCTGCCTGCTTACCCAGAATCGCAGCCAGGGTTGCTTCGCCGGCGTTCATGCCCGCCTTCATCCCTGCTTTCATCCCAATACTGATCGCGTCCTGAACGGAGCTGGTCACGGTCTGTTGCTGCGCGGTGACCGTCTGCTGGGATTGAGACGTGGTCGTCTGCATGGACTGATGGGTCATCGATCCGCCGATGATCTCACGCGAATCGGGATACCCCTTCTCGGCATGCGTTTTCTGTGAGCTGGCGAGCTGCAGATCCGCATCTCTCGACACTGGTGCTCTCGTCACCGGGACCGCAGGTCGCGGCGATGGAGCAGCCGCGCCAACAACTATGGAAATCATGGCAAGCGACCCGATCAGAGCGATGGCCTGCTTCCGGCTCGGGCTCGAATGACGGAGATCGGGATCGAGAATCGCAAGCATGCGGCCCTCGAACTCCTTGCGACGCGCCATCGCCAATGCCACTGAGGGCGTCGCATCGCGCTTGACGCTGGTCACGATGTCCAACAAATGCTCGGCGTAATCGGCGGCACGTGCGCCACAGGCCAGAGCCAGATCATCGCACGCGCGCTCGCTCTCGGAACGAAGCTGCTTGGCAGCGGTCCAGACGAGGGGATGGAACCAGTAGACAGCGCAAGCGAGGCGGCCGAGCGTGTGACCGATGAGATCGTGACGCCGAACGTGCGCCAGCTCGTGGAGCAGGACGGCACGGCGCCGATCGAGCGACCACGTGTCGCACTCCGAGGGAAGAACGATCGTCGGCCTGAAGACTCCGCAGGCAAACGGCATCTTGGCGTCTTCACTACGGAGGAGTCGCGGCGGCTCGTCCAGTGAGAGCCGATCCGAGACTTCCCACAGCGGAGTGAGCCAGTCCTCGCTGTCGAGGGGACGCGCACGATTGACGATGCGCTTCACCATCATCGAGGCGTAGCCGAGCGACACGGCGATGGCGAAGACGACGACGGCCCAGAGCAGCAGTACCATCGAGATACCACTGAGAACCGGAGAGCTCGCAATTTCCTGCTCGAGCGAGGTGGCCGGGCGATTTGCAGTCGCGCTGGGAGCGTTCGTCGCCGACTTGTTGGACTTTGGCGGCTCAGTCTTTGGCGGGCTGCCAGTGACTGAAGGGGCAATGGCAGGCGCAACGCTCGCCGTCGGCGGAAGGATTCGCAACGGAATCGGACCCCACGCCGTCAGCGCCGGAACGAGCAGCAGCGTCGCCAGTGTCACGAGCCAGACAAGATGGCGCGCACCGGCGGACGCCCTTTGCATCGACAGAGTAATGCCGAGTGCGACGACGAGAATCAGAGTGGCCTTTACGAGCAGCATCAGCATCGAGACACTCGAGCCACTCATCGCAAAGCTGGAGAAAGAGATCATTGCTGTTATCTCCCGCTCTGACGAGCGCGTCGAATGCTGGTGCGAAGGCGCTTGACTTCGGCGTCCGTCAGATCGACGTCCGACATCCGAAGGAGCGCGGTGACAGCCTGCTCGGGTGAGTCACCGAAGTAAGTCCTGACTACGTGCGCCAGAACATCTTCGCGCGCCGTCTCCGTCGGCTTGGCCGGATAGTAGATGTAGCGGGGACCGTCCTCGCGGTGCTTGATCAGATCCTTCTCGCCCAGAATGCGGAGCACTGATCGCACCGCCGAATACGTGGGTGGATCGGGAAGGTCGGCCATTATCTCGGCGACTGTCGCGCCGGAACGGCGGTGGAGGATGTCCATAACCTGTCTCTCTCTACGAGAGAGTGCGGCCGGTGTTTCGTCTGGTTTGTTCGGCATCAGCGTAGCAGCCATTGGTTTGCCTGTGGGTCGCGGACTTCAGCAAGTGTCCGCGGTATGTTGAAAAATCAACTGTGCTGAATTTTCAACAGTGGCGGGAGTTTGTCAATAGGGGAGTTTTAAGGCCTTGTCCAGCCAACTCGCAGTAGAGCGCGTCGCCGAGGTCGAGGCGAGGAGTGCCGGGCTCCGTAAAGAGCTCGGGCTCATCGACTTAGTCCTGATGCAGATCATGTACGTGGTAGGGTCTGGCTGGGTCGGAACGGCGGCCAAGCTCGGCACCTCCCACACGGTTTTCTGGCTGCTGGCGATCGCGCTCTACTATCTGCCGCAAGCGGCGGTGGTGATCTATCTCGCCCGGCTGATGCCAGTCGAAGGTGGTCTGTACCAGTGGACCACGATTGGCCTGGGTCGCTTCGCCGGGTTCATGCTGGCGTGGAATCTGTGGGCGTACGCAGTGCTTATCGGCGCAACGTTTGGCGTAACGATCGCCACGAATGCAGCGTACCTGCTCGGCGGAAGCAACGCGCCACTCTCGCACGTGTGGTGGTACACGCCGATCGTGAGCACTCTCGCGCTAGTTCTAGTCACGGCGATCTCGGTGCTCGGCCTGCGGGTCGGCCGCTGGGTGCAGAATGTAGGTGGCGCGGCGCACGTGCTCACGTTCGCCGCGCTGTTGATCGTGCCGCTCGTCGCGGTCGCACACGGACGCTCGGTCTCGTACCGTCCGCTCGACGTTTCGGCGCCAGCGTTCACGCCGTACAGCCTGAACATCTTCGGCAAGATGGCGCTCGGCGCGCTGAGCGGGTTCGAGTACGTCGCCATCATGGCGGGAGAGACCCGCAGCGCCAGTCGCACGATCACGCGCTCGGTTTTTCTGGCGGCGCCGATCATCGCGCTGATGTTCATACTCGGGACCGACAGCGTGATAGCGCTGGTGCCGCGCGATCGCATCGATCTGGTGAGTCCGATTCCGCAGACGTTGAGTCTCGGGTTCGAGGGATCGGGTATCGCGCAGCTGATAGTGCCGGCGCTGATCCTGCTCCTGCTGCTGCGGCAGCTGGGAGTGGTGACGATGTTGTTCAATGGCAACACCCGCCTTCCGCTGGTGGCAGGGTGGGACAACCTGTTGCCGCGCTGGTTCACGCAGCTGCATCCGAGATTCAGGACACCGGTGAACTCGATCCTGTTCGTGAGCGCGATCACGATTGCGTTCTCGTTGGCGGGTCAGGCAGGCGTGGGAGTGCAGGAAGCTTTTCAGCTGCTGGAGAACGCGGCTGGCATTCTCTACGCATTCGCGTACCTGGCGCTGTTTGCGATTCCAATTTTCGGCGCGGCCAAGCTGGAGCGCCGGCCGCCAATGTGGCTGCGCATCGCAGCGGGCTCCGGATTTCTGGTGTCGCTTCTATACTCGACGCTGTCGGTGTTCCCGATCATCGACGTGGCGAGCTGGCAGACGTTCGCCGCGAAGATCGTCGGCGTGATCGTCGCGGGCAATCTGATTGGCGTTGCGATCTACATCCTTAGTCTGCGATCAAGGCCGGCCGTTGATCTTGGTGCGCAATAGCATCCACAAAACCAAAGCAGGGAGCTTTAAGCTTAGTCAGCTTCTTAGCCCCGAGCTTTCATACTCGCATTCGAGGGCTAATCGTCTACGTAGTCGGCGGTTGACTCAGCTTCCTCAAGAGGCCGTGTAGCATTTTTCTCACTTCGATCAGCTGGCGAATGAGGGC
>QHUA01000189.1 GCA_003221805.1 Gemmatimonadota bacterium | reverse complement strand
CGCCCTCGAGAAGCCAGGCGATCTAGTCGGGACGCTAACAAATCTCCGCGAAGGCGACATCCTCTTCATCGACGAGATCCATCGCCTCCGTCCAATCATCGAAGAGTTCCTCTATCCGGCGATGGAGGATTACAAGATCGACATCCGCCTCTCTGAAGGACCGAAGGCGCAGACGATCACCATGCCGATCGAGAAGTTCACGCTCATCGGAGCCACCACGCGGCTCGGCATGCTCACACCGCCGATGCGCGGGCGGTTTGGCATCGAGATGCGGCTCAATTTCTATCCGCCCGCCGATCTCGAGCAAATCGTCCACCGCACCGCCGAGGTGATGCAGGTGGAGATCGATGAGGACGGAGGAAAGGAGATCGCCAAGAGATCACGCGGCACTCCGCGCGTCGCCAATCGTCTGCTGCGACACATCCGCGACTTCGCGCAGGTGCGGGCCGGCGGAAACATCAATCGCAAGGTCGCCGCCGATGCGCTGCAACTGCTCGAGGTCGACCAGTTCGGGCTCGACGATATGGACTCGCGCATCCTCAAGACCATCATCGAGAAGTTCGACGGCGGGCCGGTCGGCGTCAGCACGATTGCCGCGGCGGTCGGCGAAGATGTAGGCACGCTCGAGGAAGTCTATGAGCCATTCCTTGTGCAAAACGGATTTCTACAGCGGACGCCGCGCGGTCGCGTCGCAACTGCCCAGGCCTATCGCCACTTCGGCTTCAACCCGCCGAGCGGAACCGCGAGCTCTCAACAGCCGACGCTTTTTTAGATCGCCCAGCCCAGCGAAAGATCGCCTGGGTCTCACCGACGCGATCCATTCTTCACCCCAGGTATTTCCTGAGCGGCTCCCAGTAGTTCTGATGCCAACCACTGGCGAGATGCTCGCCCAGCCCTTTGGGAAATCCGGTGTGATCGAAGAGAATCGTCGTCTTGGCGCCCTGCTCCTTAAGCTTGAACCGCGCGATCGAATAGATACCCGGCTCCCAATCCACCACTCGCCACGCCTGCACGATTCGCTGGCCCGGCACGAGCTCCAGATGTCTGCCGAAGATGTGGCCACCAAAGACGGAGAACGTGCCGCCGACGTCGCGAGCGATCTGCGCCGGCGGAGCATTAGGAACGCTGCTGAACGCCATCATTGCCGTGAACTGCTTTGCATCCATCAGCGCCGTGTAAACGCGGCGAGCTGTCGCATTGAAAGTCACTTCCTGATGGATCGCTTCGGCCGCGTGCGACTCAGCGATGACCATTGAGTCTCCGAATTCGTAGGACCGTGTCAATGTACGGTTAGCGGAAGTGAGATCGTTAGCTCCACGCTGTGTCCGTTGGAGACTGGACTGGCGTCGACACGGAGGATCGCGCGATCCAGGAAATTCTTCGGATGCGCATGCGCATACCGGACGACCTTCAATCCGCTGAACGTTCCGATCGCCGCGCCCAGCGCAACATCGCTCGCCCAGTGTTGATCGTGATACATCCGCGACAGGCCGACCAGTGTGGCGCCGCCAAACATCACGGGCGCCACCAACCAGAAATGATGCGGCCACATTCGCTCGGCTTCGCTCGTGACGGCTGAAGCCGCTGCAAAGGCCGCTGTGGTATGACCGGACGGAAATGACTGGCGATCGGCATTGCCGAAACCACCGCCGAACTTGAAGTCGTGGGCAGTGGTGTCACCAGTGACGAACGGTCTTGCGCGGCCCGTCAGTCCCTTGAGAACCCACGCCGTCGCACCGCCCAATAGGACTGCCTCGGTACCGTGCCAACCGAGGTCCTCGACATTCGGGTGGTTGGTGAAGCGACCGATCAGATAGAGTGACGTGCCGATCACGATCGAGCCGGGATCGGCCAGATACTCGACTCCCTTTGATGATCCGTTCAGGAACCGGTTCGCCTTCGATCTCTCGTTGGTAAGCCGGCGGGCGATCGACCTGTCGAGCGGGAACATCGCGATGGTCAGACCGGTGAAGCCCACCGCTCTGATAATGTCGCGACCAGTGAAGAGCGGAGCGCCGTGCGCAGTGTCGGGCGACGGTATAGCCAGCTGCGCATCGACGACCTGAAGCGGAAACGCCGTAGCGAAAAGCGCGATCAATGATCGCGAACGAAGTTTGGATATGTGCATTATGTGAGGTAGCGGTCTCCGCACCGAGAGCAATGAGGGTGCCGCCTCACCTTGCAGCAGGATTACACCACCTCATAGTGCTGCGACGGAAAACAGGTGCGGGATTTACGACCTCAGCTCGGGTAGCGAGATCGAAGCAACCTTTCGTGTGATGAAAGTGGTCATACTCGCATTATGAGGCACATCGCGCGGTACCTGTCCTATTTCGCCAGCCTTCTGTCACGATGAGAAGGCGTTTCTTCACACGAGGATGATATGAAGGGAAACTCAACTGCATTTGCGCTGGCCGCATTAGCGCTTCTCGCACCAGCTTCTTCTGCTCACGGGCAAGCGACCACCGCCAGCGATGAGATGCGAGTCGCACAATTCTTTGTCGGCACGTGGAGCTGCGCTCACACCGTCGGGGATTT
>QHUA01000129.1 GCA_003221805.1 Gemmatimonadota bacterium | reverse complement strand
TCATGATGGTTCGAGATATCGAATCAGCGATCAAACCCTGCGGCACCGATAGAGTAACCTTGACCGGCGTGGAATCGACGTACGCGGAGCGGAGATTGACTTTGATGAGCTGGTTGAATGGCACGTGTGTCCGCGTCATCTCAACCGCTTGATCGAGAGTAATCGAGATCCCGGGCGCGACGATCAGCGGACGCTGGACATCGCCACGGACGCGATCGACGTAGTGAAAAACAATCGGCGTCGCCAGAGTGAAGGTGCGACCATCGACGGTAACGTTGGCCCGTTCCCAATCTTTTTTGCTGCGCTCGTCCTCAGACACGCCGTCGATGCGCGGCGAGAATAAATCACCGTTGCGTGGCTGGGCGAGCCACCATGGCTGCGAGATCACCGTGGCCTTGTAGTCATCGGTCCACCGATAGGCGGAATCAGGAAGCAGAGTTCTGGACTCGCTTGGGCCGCCGGAAAAGTGCGTGAACTCGATCGGCGAATGTCCCCGGTTGTACATGGTCACCGTCACGCGCGCGGTCTCGCCGAGCGCCAGTGCCTGCCGATCGGCCACTGCTTCCATCTCCACCGTCGGCACAGTCGGCGGTGTCACTCTCCCGTCGCGCACCAGCAGTTTCGCGGTATCGAGCCCGGCGAAAATCGACTGCTCCTCTTTCGCCGGCGGCGCCGGGACACGGGAATCCTCGCGCATCAGATAATCCCAGACGACGCCCTTCTGATGGACCGTACCCTGGCCCTGTGACTTATGCTGCGACCGACTGTCGGCGGCAATCTCCTGATACGACACGCCGAGATACGGATTGTATTCGCCAACGTTGATCGCCAGCGTCCGGTCCTGCGGCGAGAACCGCGCCAGCCGATAGAGCTTCAGAGGTGTCCACGGCTTGCCGAACTGCGCCACCGGAAATCGCACCGTGTCCGCGGCCATGTTGTACGCGTCGCGCGCAACGAGCGCCGAGATCTGGTGATGGCCATGGCCATCGCGTGGCGTTCCCGAGAAAGTTGTGATGACGATGTGCGGTCGAAACGCGCGCATCACTGTCATCACGTCATTGAGCACCGAGTCCTGCGGCCAGTGCTTTCTCGTCTCGTCCGCAGTTTTCGAGAATCCGAAATCGTACTCGCGCCCGAAATACTGGTGCGCGCCGTCGATCCGGCGCGCGGCAAGCAGCTCCTCGGTCCGAATCACACCCAGCGCTTCTCCGAGCTCGTTGCCGATCAGATTCTGGCCGCCATCGCCGCGTGTCAGCGACATGTACGCCGTCTGGACACCGCGCCCGCGCGCCAGCCAGGCAATGATGTTGGTGTCCTCGTCGTCGGGATGTGCCGCGATCCATAGCACACGCATGCGCTCGACGGAGTCAGCCATCCGCACTTCGGCAAAAACACGAGTCGACGGCGTTCCCGACGATGGTACGACCAGAGTCGCTGCCAGCGCGGCGAGGGCTACCGACTTCTGCATTGTCTCGAGCTGGTGCTCAGGTTTTGACCGCCACGCCGCGCCGCTTCGCACCGGGCAGTTGCGGCACCGGTGCGTTCACCTCGGCGATGATCCGCTCCTGCTCCTTCTTGTGCGCTTCGGCGTAACCCTCGGCGGGACTCGCGCGATCGGGACGACCGACGTAGCGCGTCAACAGCGCATTCCCCGTCGACATCCGCAGTCGCGGCGAAGCGTAGGACCAGGCGCCTTGATTCTTCGGCTCTTCCTGTGCCCACACCACTTCCTCGATCGCCGGATAGAGATCGACGATCTGCGCAATCTGATTACCTGGCCACGGATACAACTCTTCGATGCGCACCAGAGCGATGTGAGGCGCGCGCGCGGCGGCAAGATCGTAGTAGATCTTCCCGGTGCAGAAGACGAGCCTCGTTATCGACTTTCGCTGCTGTGAAGCAACCGGATCGTCGATAACCGGACGGAAGCTGCCGCTGGTGAGATCAGTCAGCTTCGACGCCGCTTCCGGCAGACGAAGCAAACTCTTCGGCTGCATCAGAATCAACGGGCGACGCTCGTACAGCTGCGCCTGACGACGCAGAATGTGGAAGTACTGCGCCGGCGTCGAAGGATACGCTACGCGCTGATTCCCCTCGGCGCACAACTGGAGGAATCGCTCCAGACGCGCGCTCGAGTGCTCGGGCCCTTGTCCCTCGTAGCCGTGAGGCAACAGCAATACGATCGACGAATCCTGTCCCCACTTGGCCCTGTCGGCGGCGATGAACTGATCGATGATCGGCTGCGCGACGTTGACGAAATCGCCGTACTGCGCCTCCCACAACACCAGCGTATCCTCGGCCGCAGTGCTGTAGCCGTACTCGAAGCCGAGCACCGCCGTCTCGGAGAGCGGACTGTTGTAGATCTCGATCCTGCCGTGCGACTCACCATCGGCGAGATGCGCCAGCGGGACGTAAATCTGTCCCGATTCAGAATCGTGGAGCACCGCCTGTCGGTGCGAGAACGTGGCCCGCTCCGAATCCTGACCGGTGAGTCGCACCGATTTTCCGTCGGTCAGCAACGACGCAAAGGCCAGAGCCTCAGCGTGTCCCCAGTCGATTCCGCCGGCATCTCCCATGGCGTCGGCGCGCCGTGCGAGTGTCTTGGCGAGACGTGGATTCACCTTCAGCGTCGAAGGCCACTTGAGCAGCCGCTCGTTCAGGTCGCGCAAACGATCCGCATCGACCGCCGTGTCGCCGCTGCCAGCGCCGGATTGGTCCGCTTCGGCGTCTTTGGCTGGATTGTATTCAGGTGGATGGATCTCGCCCGCCTTCATCGCCGTCAGGATGCGATCGAATTCTGCGGCGGCGTCGGCGTCGATCTTCTTCACTTCTTCGGCGGTGACAATCCCCTCGGCGACGAGGCGACTTGCCCACACCTCGCGCGGCGACGGATGGGCGCGAATCTTCTTGTAAAGCGTCGGCTGAGTGAACGCAGGCTCGTCGGTCTCGTTGTGTCCGTGACGGCGGTAGCCGACGAGATCGATCAGGAAATCCTTGCCGAATTTTGCGCGGTACTCGATCGCCAGCCGCACGACGTGGATGCACGATTCCGCATCGTCGGCGTTGACATGAACGATCGGCACCTCGAACCCCTTGGCCAGATCGCTCGCGTAGCGCGTCGATCTGGCATCGATCGGATCGGTAGTGAAGCCGACCTGATTGTTGACGATGATGTGAAGCGTGCCGCCCGTCCTGAATCCATTCAGGCCGGAAAGATTGAAAGTCTCAGGGACAACACCTTCACCCGGGAACGCAGCGTCGCCGTGCACGCAGATCGGCAGCACCGCTGCCTCGTCTCGCTCTCCGTTGCCGGCAATCACCTGACGGGCTCTGGCAACTCCTTCGAGCACCGGGTTGACCACTTCCAGATGGCTCGGATTCGGCACCAGCAGTACCTCGACCTGGCCGCCAGTCGCGACCTGCCGCGTCCCGCTGGCGCCGAGGTGGTATTTCACGTCACCCGTCTCACTGACGGCGTTGGTGGTGGCGTGCTTGCCCTCGAATTCCTCGAAGATCGACGCGTAAGGCTTGCCGAGCGTGTGGGCCAGAACGTTGATTCGCCCGCGGTGCGCCATGGCAAGATCGACTTCGCGGGCCCCATGCGTCGCAGCTGCTTCGATCGCGACATCGAGCATCGGCACCAGCACATCACTGCCTTCGATCGAGAAGCGCTTGTAACCCTGGTAGGCGCGACCGAGAAAGCGCTCCAGTCCATCGACCTCAGTCAGCCGATTGAGAATCCCCCGCCTTTCCTCTTCGCTCAACGGCTGATTGAGACGCCCGCTCTCGATTTGCTGGCGCAGCCACTCGTGCTCCTCGACCTTGCCGACGTGCGAGATCTCGAATCCGATCCTGGACGAATAGAGCTCGCGCAGGCGCGTCACGACATCGGCAGCACTTCCAGCCGACGCGCCGAGCACTTCGCCCGGAATGGCCGCCAGACGCTCCTCAGTCAGGCCGTGAAATTCCGGAGTGAGCTCGGGATTGCCTTCCGCGGGCGTTCCCAGCGGATCGAGCGGGACGGCGAGATGCCCGTAGCTGCGGATCGCATCCACGAGCTCAGCCGCGGCGGCGACATCGCGAAGAAAAGCGGGATCGAGTTGTCCCGCTTGAGAAGGCTCTCCAACGGCGGCTGGTGCCGGAGCGCCAGCGATAGTTTCCGCAAATCGGAAAAACTGGCGCCACGATTCGTCTACTGACGCAGGATCGCGCCGGTAGGCTTCGTAGGCCTCGGTTATATATCCGTCATTGAAAACGCCCGTAATGGGGTCGGAGCTCATACCTCTAAATTTAACGGTGCTCCACCACCCTCGGCGCACTGCTGCGAATGCCAAGCGTGTACTTCGGACGCGCCGCCGCCGCGTTCAACATCTGTAGGGCAGGCGCCTCCTCGAGCGTCGGCAGATAGAGGAAACCGGCGATCCCGGTGATGTCGAGCAGGTGCAGCTCCTCGGCGTGGCGGGTGAGGCTCACCGCTATCACCGGAGTCTTGGCGAGGAGAGGGTTGCGCTCCCATCTCTCCAGGGGGACATCGGCCAGCACGTCGTAATCGCAGATGACTACGTCGGGTGCAACGTCGCCCACCGATTCGGCAGCTGAATCGAGCCCGACTGCGTTCGTCGTCACGAGCCCCATGTGGGCGAAATAGCGCGCGATGTGCTCACTGAGGAAGCAATGGCGCGCAATGCATAATGCGCGGAGGGGAGTTGATGATGCTGTTTGCTGCGGTGCCACTGATCCTGTCTTGAAATCGATGCGGGGTTGATCGTAAGCCACGCTTGTCGAGAGCACAAGCGCGACGGCAAAAAAAAGCGTCCTGCACAGCCAAGTGCAGGACGCTTCAACAGAAGTGCGGTTACTTCTTGGTCTTGTCCACGTTGTTGCCGATGATACCGCCGAGAATTGCTCCGGCCGCGCCACCAATGATCGCGCCCTTCACCTTGTTCCTGCTGGTGACTGCGCCGATCACGGCACCGGCGCCAGCGCCGATCGCAGCGTCACGCTTGGTGTGCTTCACTTCCTGAGGTGCCGGAGCGGGAGCACTGTAAACCGGCGCCGAGGAATAGGTACCGGACGAGCGTGAGGTGGTACGACGCGCCGTGCTGGTTCTGCGAACAGTCGTCCGCGGAGCGGTCGACGTGCTTCTCAGAGCTGTGGGCGCAGTTGAAGTGGCTACACCCGCGCGCTCGGCAGCGGTGATGCTGTCAAGCGGAGTGTACGGCCGGCTCGCTGCTGCGGTAGACAGATCTGAATTAAGAGCACTGTCCGCAGCGCTCGTCTTGTTGTCGCCCTTGGAGCAGGCGAACGCGAGGAACGCGGCCGGAAGGATTAGTAACTTTTTGAACATTTTAAAGCCTCCAGGTATGACCCCCGCGTATTGCGACGGTCCTCTATAGAAGGGCAGACAATGTGCCATCTCAGACGTTTAGTTAGGCTACCGTAGCGGCAGATAACACAGGCTCGGGCGCCAAGTCGTCCTCCAGAGAGGCCGGTAGAGTGAGACGAAAAGTGCTCCCTTGGCGGGGTGTCGAGCACACGGTCAGAGACCCATCCAACAGCTGAGCCAGTCGCCTCGAGATCGGGAGTCCAAGGCCGGTGCCTGGCTGCTTGGATTCGGAGACTTGCACGAACTCCTCAAAAATCCGCGGGATGTCGTCCGCCGCTATTCCTACTCCCTCATCGATTACAGCTATCTCTACACCGTGAGCTTCGGTTTGTTTGCAGTTGACTCGAATCGGCTTTCCTTCGCCGAATTTGATCGCATTAGATAGCAGATTGAGCAGTACCTGCCGCACGCGTCGTGGATCGCTGACGATATTGAACGGCACTGATTCCATCTCCAGGCTCAGCGTAGAGCCGTACTCATCGGCCAGCGGACGCACAGTCACGAAGAGATCTTCTATCAGCGAAGGGAACATCACCGGCTGCAACGACAGCTCGATCTTCCCCGCCTCGATCTTGGAGAGATCGAGCACGTCGTTCACCAGCTCGAGGAGATGCCGCGCTGCCGCCAGCGTGCGCTGAAGCCCCTCTTTCTGCTTGCCGTTGAGCGGGCCGTAGATGTTGTCGAGCATCAGCGTGCTGTAACCGATCACGGCGTTGATCGGCGTCCGCAGCTCGTGGCTCATCGAAGCGTAGAAGCGGTTACGCGCGCCCATCGCCTGCTCGAGGGCAATCTGACGGCGATGCAGCTCATCGTTCATCTGGGAGAGCTGGGCAGCCGACCGTGCTTCTGTCTCCAGCAGCGACGTGCGATGTTCCAGCTCCAGCTCGCGCTTCTCCGCATCGCGCAGCAGCTCGGCTTGTCTTTGCAATTCGCGCTGTTTGATGAACAGATCGACGAATACCGCTACCTTCGACCGTAGCACGTCCGGATTGAATGGCTTGAAGACGTAGTCGACCGCCCCCATCGAGTAGCCCTTGAAGACGTAGGAGTCTTCCTTGCTGATCGCGCTGAGGAAGATGATGGGAATCGTGCGTGACCTCTCGCGCGACTTGATGATCTCGGCGACCTCGAAGCCATTCATCCCCGGCATCTGCACGTCGAGCAGAATGGTCGCAAAATCCCACTCGAGAACGCACCGCAGAGCAACGGGACCTGAATTCGCGCGCACCAGCTTCTGGCCCAGCGGCTCCAGTATCGCCTCCAGCGCCAGAAGATTCTCGGGCTTATCGTCGACGAGAAGAATCTTGACCGGATCCTGGCTCATACCACGGTACTCCTCGTCCGGCGCGGCTTCGATTCTTCGCGTGTGAGCTCGACGAGTCGGGGGGCCAGCCTGGCGAGTGGCAACACTTCAGCCGATGGAACGGCGCGGATCGCCGCCTGGGGCATGATTGCAACCTCCGCGGTCTTCGGATCCTGAATCAACGCGCGTCCCCCGCGACCGACGATGTGCGCCAGTCCGCTCGCGCCGTCTTCGTTGGCGCCGGTGAGGACGACGCCGACTGCGTGCTCACCGTAGGTGGCAGCCGCGGAGTCGAACATCACATCGATCGATGGGCGGCTGAACCTGACCGGCTCTTCGATGGTGAGTGACGCGAAACCCGGCTCCAGCATCACGTGGTAGTCCGCCGGCGCGACGTGAACTCTTCCCGGCTCGAGAACGTCCTTGTCTTCTATCTCACACACGGAGAGCGCAGTTGCCTCCTGCAACAGCCGTGAAAGCATCTGATCGGAATCCTTGCCGCGGTGCTGTACGATCACGATCGGGATTGGAAAATCCTCCGGCAGGCCGCCGAGGAGTGTCCTCATCGCCGAGAGGCCACCCCAGGAAGTTCCCACCGCCACGACCGAGTACATCGCTACTTCACCTTCCGGAAGATTTTTTCCGGAGGAGCGATCTGCTCATAGCAATCCTCGTGCGACATGAACCGGAGCGTCTCCTTGCTGCCGAGCACCAGCACGCCAAACATGACCAGGCTGTCGTAGAAGAGACCATGGACCTTCGACTGCAGCGTCTTGTCGAAGTAGATGAGGACGTTGCGGCACAGGATGACGTTGAATTCACTGAACGAGCGGTCCGTCACCAGATTGTGCTGCGAGAACACCACGTTCTTCGTCAGCGACTGATCGAACAAAGCGCCGCCATACTTCGCCGTGTAGTACTCGGAGAACGATTCCTTGCCGCCGGCGCGAATGTAGTTGTCGGTGTACTCCTGCATGCGGTCGAGAGGAAAGATTCCTGCTTTGGCCCGCTGCAGTACTACCTCGTTGATGTCCGTCGCGTAGATGCGCGATCGATCGTAGAGTCCTTCTTCGCGGAGCAGGATCGCCATCGAGTACACTTCTTCGCCCGTCGAGCAGCCGGCGTGCCATAGCCGGATGAACGGATAAGTGCGCAGCAGCGGCACCACCTGCTCGCGGAATGTGACGTAGAAACCCGGATCGCGGAACATCGCTGTGACGTTGATGGAGAGGTCGAGCAGCAGCTTCTCCATCATCTCCGGCTCGTGGAGCACACGCTCCTGGAGGGCGCTTATGCTGCCCAGCCCCTCCTCTTCGATGCGTTTCCACAGTCTCCGCCTGATCGACGCATACGCGTAGGCGCGGAAATCAAATCCGTAGTGGCGGAAAATTCCTTCCAGCAGCAGCTCGATTTCGATTCTCTCTAAATCGGGCTTGAACTCCTGTTTGTCGGAGTCTCCGCCTGCACTAGGCGCTTCCGCTACCTGTAGAGCCATACGCGTAGCAGCGACAACAGCTGCTCAGTATCCACCGGCTTGGTGATGTAGTCGGAGGCGCCGGCAGCGATGCACTTCTCTCGATCACCCTTCATAGCCTTTGCGGTCAGCGCGATAATCGGAAGCGTACGGAACTGCTCCATCGCGCGAATCGCTTTCGTGGTCTCGTACCCATCCATTTCCGGCATCATGACGTCCATCAGAACTGCATCGACGTTCGGATCCTGTTTCAGCTGCTCGAGCGCCTGCTTCCCGTTTTCGGCGAAGCGCACCACCATCCCGTGGTCCTCGAGCATGCTCGTCAGCGAGAAAATGTTCCGCACGTCGTCATCCACCACCAAAACGGCCTTGCCCGCTACCACCGAGTCAGCGTCGTGCAGATGCTCGAGCATTTTCCGCTTCTGTTCGGGCAGCTTTGCTTCTACCCGGTGCAGGAAGAGCGCCGTTTCATCGAGAAGTCGCTCGGGAGACTTGACGTCCTTGAGGATGATCGTCTCCGCGTACTTCTTGATGCGCGTCTCCTCGTCCTGGCTCAGCTCCTTGCCGGTGTAGATGATGATCGGGAGGTCGTGATTGTCGGCGTCGGATTTCACCTTCTCGAGCAGATCGAAGCCGCTCATGTCTCCGGTGTGCAGGCCGAGGTCGAGCACCATGCAGTCGAAATGCTTCTCGTGCAGCTTGGCGAGCGCTTCCTCTGCCGACGCGACAGCGGTAATCTCGACATCATCATGCGCAATCAGCTCGACGATGCTTTCCCGCTGTGTCTCATTGTCCTCGACCACCAACAGGTTCTTCGGAATGCGATCGATGAACGAGGAGATGCGCGCGAAGGCGGTGTCGAGGCCTTCTTTGCTCACCGGCTTCTCCAGATAGGCAATAGCGCCGGCCTTCAATCCTGCTCGTCTCTGCTCGACACCCGAGATGATGTGCACCGGCACATGCCGCGTTTCCGGATCACGCTTCAGTCTATCGAGAACCTGGAGTCCATCCATCCCCGGCATGTCGATATCGAGCGTGATCGCGTCCGGCCGAACTTCACGTGCCGCCTTGAGTCCCGCCTCGCCATCGAGCTCGACGACGCCCTTGTACCCCTTGTCGCGCGCCATGTCCAGGAGAACTTTGGCGAAGTTCTGATCATTCTCGATCACCAGCACCGTGCGGTCGCCTTCTTCGACGTGGTCGCGGTCGTCGGCGATCACCGTCTGCGGCACCGCTCGCCGCTCGGGCCGATACTGCAGTGCATCGCCCGGAAGCTTGCGCCGCTGATCGCGTCGGAGCGGACCTCTCACCGGTGCACTGGATGATGGTGCGGGCGAGCTGCGAGATGATGCCGCACCGTACTCACGGCCCGCGGGATTGGCTCGACTCGTACCGTAGTCCCGGCCCATCGGCTCGAATTCCCGAATTTCGCTCGGGTCTCGATTGGACGTATCCTGACGCGGGGTGTAACGACCCGGCAGGAACAGCGTGAACGTGCTTCCCTGGTGCTCCGTGCTCTCCACCCGAATCTCGCCGCCGAGCAGTCGCGCGATCTCGCGGCTGATGGAAAGTCCGAGTCCTGTCCCTCCGTACTTGCGGTTGGTTGTGCCGTCAGCTTGCTGGAATGCCTCGAAAATGAGACGCTGTTTGTCTTTGGCAATTCCGATTCCTGTATCTGCCACGGCGAACGCGATCACTTCGGCGGCTGCTTCGAGGGTCGTGTTCTGGAAGCGGCGGCCCTTCTCCGCGCGGCGGATGGTCAGACCGACATCTCCCTCCTGCGTGAACTTGACCGCGTTGGACAACAGGTTCTTCAGCACCTGCTGCAGCCGGCCGCCGTCGGTGTAAATCGTCTGCGGCAGATCGGCGTTGACCTCGACGTGGAAGTTGAGTCCCTTCTGCTCGGCAACCGCCGCGAAGCTGCGATCGACAAAATCCTTTACGTCTACCAGTCGCACATCGGTCGGATTGACGTCCATCTTGCCGGCTTCGACCTTCGACAGATCCAGCACGTCGTTGATCAGATTCAGCAGGTCGCTGCCCGAGGTGAGAATCGTCTGCGCGAACTCCACCTGCTTCGGCGTGAGATTGCCATCCTTGTTCTCGCTGAGGAGTCGCGCGAGGATGAGCAGGCTGTTGAGCGGCGTCCGCAGCTCGTGCGACATGTTGGCCAGGAACTCCGACTTGTACTTGGAGCTGAGCGCCAGCTGTTCGGCCTTTTCTTCGAGAGCGAGACGTGCTGCTTCGACTTCCTCGTTCTTCGATTCGACCTTCCGATTCTGCTCGGCCAGTAGCGAAGCTTTCTCCTCGAGCTCCTCGTTGACCTGCTGCAGCTCTTCCTGCTGGTCCTTGAGCAATTCCTCGGACGTGCGCAACGTGGTCGCTTGCGCTTCGAGCTCGGCGTTGGATCTCTTGAGCTCTTCCTGCTGCTTGCGCAGCTCTTCGGATTGACTCTGTAGTTCGAGAGTCAGGCCTTGCGACTGCTCGAGCAGCTCCGCCGTTCTCATGTTGGCGGCGATCATGTTGATCACCACACCGACGGTCTCGGCCAGCTGGTCGAGGAAAAGCTGGTGGATCTGGCTGAACGGCAGGAATGAGGCGAGCTCGATCACTGCCTTGACTTCACCCTCGAACAGCACCGGCAAGACCAGAATGTTGCGGGGCGGCGCTTCGCCAAGACCCGACGTGATGGTGATGTAATCGTCGGGAACGTTGGTGAGGAGAATGGGCTTCTTCTCCAGCGCTGCCTGTCCGACCAGCCCTTCGCCAAGGAAGAATCGATTGCCGACGTGCTTGCGCTCCTTGTAGGCGTAGCTCGCAATGAGCTTGAGGAACGGCGTGTTGTTCTCATCGTCCATGATGTAGA
>QHUA01000128.1 GCA_003221805.1 Gemmatimonadota bacterium | reverse complement strand
CGATGGTGTGCTTCGTCGAATCGTATTTGTCGCTGTTCACGCCCATGACGATGGTGATGTCCTCACCTTTCGCGGGCGCAGAAATCAGCACCTTCTTGGCGCCGCATTCGATGTGCTTGCGCGCCGCCGAGGCGTCGGTAAAGCGACCAGTGGATTCCAGAACGATATCGACGCCCAGATCCTTCCACGGAAGCTGACCGGGATCCTTTTGCGCCAGGACCTTGATCTCGTCGCCGTCGATCACGATCGAGTCTGATCCCGCCTCCACGTCTCCCTGATAGGTCCCGTGCACCGAGTCGTACTTGAAGAGATGCGCCAGCGTTTTCGTGTCCGTCAGGTCGTTGACGGCGACGAAATCGAGATCGGCGACGCCGTCATTTTTTGCCGCGCGCACGACCTGGCGGCCAATTCTTCCGAAGCCGTTGATGCCTATCCTTGTTGCCATTCCTCTTGCTCCATTCGGTTATAGCCGGTCACCGCTCGCGTGGGCCCGGCCGAAAGTGACGTAAGAAATTATTCGCGCACCACTCTCGTACAATGTTTTCGCGCAGGTGTTGAGCGTGGCAGCGGTAGTCACCACGTCGTCGACGAGCAGCACATGCGCACCGCGGAGCCCGCCGTGCTTTTCACCCATCACACAAAACGAGCCTGCAACGTTGTCCAGCCTCTGTTCGGGTGTCAACCGCGTTTGGGAGCTCGTTTCACGCGTACGAGCGATGACATGTTCCCAAACGGGAACTCTCCACAGCGCGCCCAGCTCACGAGCGATCAGCGCACTCTGATTATAGCCACGCTGGCGTTTTCTCGCTGAAGCGAGCGGAATTGGAACGAGAGCGGCGCGTTCCTCGACGACATCGCGCGGCCAGGATAGCCTCGCCATTCGCACCGCCATCTCGGTCGCGACCGCAGCCCAGCCTTCGTACTTGAGGGCGTGAACAATGTTCGACGCCGGCTCGAGGGGCATCCAGCAGACCGATCTCACCGCTCGTACGAACGCCGGCAACAGATCGCACCAGCGACAGGTGTCCGTCAACAGCGGATGGCCGCAACGCTGACATTGCGGCGACGGGAGGAGCGGCAACCGCGACCAGCACAAGCTGCATATGAGGCCGTGGTCGAGCGCCGACATGAGCCGGTCGCAGGAAACGCACGCGCGCGGCAACAAAAGGTCCAGCGCTCCCGCGACGAGTGATCCGATCGGTGATGGTGTTGTGCCCTTTAGACCAGCGACTGCCGCATCGCCTCCCGATCGGGCTCTATGCCAAACCATCTCTTGAACGACAGAGCTCCTTGCTCTATAAGCATCGGCAGGCCATCGGCGGCGCGGTTACCGCGCTTCCGTGCCGCCCTGACCCACGGCGTAGCACCGCGCCGGTAGACCAAGTCCATCACCGCTGCCGTCTTGGGGATTTTGGCGATGTCAGTGGGCATCTCATCGTTGTGTTGGCCGACCGGCGTAGCGTTGATGACCAACGTCGCATCGGCCAGGGCGACGTCCAGACTCTTTTCCACTCGGGCGACATCGCGGAAACGTCGCGCCAGCTTCGCGGCGCGGTCCGGATGGCGCGCCACGACGGCTACGCGCGCATTTGTCCATTGTTCGATGGCCGCCAGCACCGCTGCCGCAGCGCCGCCGCTTCCCAGCAGGACGACATGCGAGTCGACCGGATCGCCGCCAAGCAGCGCCTTGGCCGCCGCCTCGAACCCGCCGACGTCGGTGTTGTCTCCATGCAGTCGGCCCGACTCGAACCAGAAGGTATTCACCGCTCCGACGCGGGCGGCGATGTCGGTAAGCTCGTCACAACTCCCATGTACCGAGTGCTTGTGCGGAATGGTGACATTGCCGGCGGCGTTGTGATCCTTCAGCTGTCGCAACAGGAGGCGCAGCTCGCGCGGCGCCACGTCGAGCGCTTCGTATGTAAGTGGAATTTTCGCCGCTCGCAGCGCTGCATTTTGAAAAACGGGCGACAACGAGTGGTCAACGGGATGGCCGAGCAACACCAGTCGGCCAGGGAGCTCACGTACCGCAATTTCAGGTGGCAAGGCGATCGAACAACTTCTCCAGTTCGCGCTCGAGTAGGTCGGCGGTTTGTCGATACGCTTCCAGGTCGCCACCATACGGATCGGTGATACCCTGATTGGTGGTGCCTGAAGCGTACTCGTCAATAACGTGAACTTTTCCCCGGCCCCCGAGTTGTTTCACCTGGTCGAGGTGTCCGGGCGTCATGACAAAAATCAGATCCGCCTCCGATACGATCGCGGGTGTGAGTTTTCGGGCGCGGTGACCGGTGAGATCGATCTCTCGCTCCATTCCGACGAGCAGCGCTTCGTCAGTGGCGGGAACGTTATCCCACGCGTTCGTCCCGGCGCTCGAGACGTTCAGGTCTTTGATTCCTCGGCGCTCGGCGATCTTGCGCGCCAGGGCTTCGGCCATCGGGCTGCGGCAGGTGTTGCCGCTGCAGACAAAGAGGAGGTTCATCGCTTAGGCGTCGCCGACCAAATCGGGCACGCTTTCTCTCAAAGTAGCAGCCGGAATGGCGCCGGGGCGAATGACGCGCGGAAGTCGTCCCGTGCAATCGACCACCGTCGACGGATGGGACTCCTTTAATCGGCCACTGTCCAGCACACGCAGCGTGCCGCGCACGATAGCCTCGTTCCACTGCGCTACGATCTGATCGGCGGAAGTTGCGGGAGGCACGCCAGGGCGATTTGCGCTTGTCGAGGTGATCGGATCGCCATGCGCGAGAATGAGCCGCGCCAGCGATTTCTGCGGCGTCCAGCGAACCGCCACCCCCCCCTCCGGCCCGCGCAGTCGATCGGGCACTCGCTTGTCGCCACCGGGGAGGACCAGGGTCAATGGCCCGGGCCAGAATCGCGCCGCCAGCGTTGAGGCGTAACCGGTAAGGCGCAGTCCGAGTCCAGTGATCATCTCGCTTCTGGCGACGAGCAGCAAAAACGGCTTCCCAGGGGCGCGTCCCTTGAGGGTGACGAGCTGCTGTACCGAGCGCTCATCGACTGCGCCGCCAAATCCATACACAGTTTCTGTCGGGTACGCGAGCACTTTTCCGGCGGCGAGATGGGCGAGCGTTCCATTGATGGCAGCCTCAACTTCCTCCGGCGACCAGAACGGCACGACCATCGGCTGGGGCTTCATTCGCGGAAGATACTTAGCGCCTCCGCCAATGCGAAATCGTTTTCGTCGGTGATCTTGACCGCGCGCTCGCTACCACGAACCACGACCACCGGCAGTCCGATATGCTCACAGAGCGCGGCATCGTCGGTGGCGACCCTGTCTGCCTCGCGAGCTTCGCGATGGGCGCGCTCGATGACCCCGCGTGGAAATGCCTGCGGGGTCTGCGCTCTCCAAAGACCGAAGCGATCGACCGTGACTACCACATGCCCGTCCGAATCCACGCGCTTCAGTGTGTCCAACACCGGCAACGCGGCGACGGCGCCATTGCCCTTGCGAGCTTCCTCGATCACCCGCGCGATCGTATCACTCGAAACGAGTGGACGCGCAGCATCGTGAATCACGACGATCTCGCATTCACTGGGGAGGTCCTCGAGACCGTTGGCGACCGACTCGCCGCGATGACGTCCGCCGACAGAAAGCAGCAAGCGATCGGAGTCGCTCTGGAAAATCCACGGTGGTGGGTCGCCGACGTACTCTCGCGGCAGGACGCAAACGACCATCGCCACATCGGGACGCGCCTGAAAAGTCTGAATGCTGTGCAGCAGCATCGGCTTCCCGGCGACCCAGCGGAACTGCTTCAGCTCTTTCGATCCGGTTCGTGATCCGCTGCCGGCGGCGACGATTATGACACCGACATCGCGAGTCATTTTGAGGGACGAGGGACGAGGGACGAGGAACGAGTGGAGAACCAGGCGGAGAACGTGGGCGCGAATCCGTCTTCGCGCGTCGCTCGCCCCTCGCCCCTCGCCCCTCGCCCGGGCTTAGGTGTTGAAAAGCTGCCCGAAAAGCTCATTGATCGTTCGAATGCCCACGACCTCGATCCCGCGCGCACTGCGCTTCGGAATTCCGCGCTCTGCCATGTATGCCGTCGTCATTCCCATCTTGGCAGCCTCACCAAGCCGGCGCTCTGCCTGTGATACGGGTCTGATCTCGCCGCCCAGTCCAACTTCGCCGAGGAAAATCGCAGAGTTGGCGACGGGACGATCGTAGACGCTGGACGCCAGCGCGCTCGCCACCGCCAGATCTCCAGCGGGTTCCTGCATCCGCACGCCTCCGACGACGTTGAGGAAGACGTCGTGCTGAGAGAAAGATAGACCAGCCCGTTTATCGAGCACGGCCAGCAGCAGGGCGAGACGACGCGCGTCGTAACCAGTGCTCACACGCTGGGGCGTTCCGTAATTCGCTTTGGCTGCCAGGCCCTGGATCTCGATGAGCACTGGCCTCGTGCCTTCGAGCAATGCGGTCACAGCGCTCCCGGACAAATTACTGAGGCGATCCCCGAGGAATAGCTCGGATGGATTCTCGACGGCGATCAGTCCCTCTTCTGTCATTCGGAAGACGCCGATCTCGTCGACGCTGCCGAACCGATTCTTGGTGGCGCGGAGGACGCGGTGTTCCAGCATCCCTTCGCCCTCGAAGTAAAGGACAGTATCGACGATGTGCTCGAGTGTCTTCGGACCGGCAATGCCACCGCCCTTGGTCACGTGGCCGACGGCAAAGACCGTCGTTTCGGTTTCCTTGGCGAAGCGCATTAGACGCGCGGCGCACTCGCGCACCTGACCGACGTTGCCCGGAGCACCCTCCAGATCGGAAGTAAAAACTGTCTGGATGGAATCAATTACAACTGCGTCGAGTTTTTGCGCACTCGCCGTAGCGATGATCGTTTCCAGCAGCGTCTCATTGAGCAGCGCGACATCTTCGGCGGAGCCATCCAATCGCTCCGCCCTCATCTTCACCTGCAACGCAGACTCTTCGCCCGATACGTAGAGCGTGGAGTGACCGAGCTCCTGCAGCCGCCCAGCAACTTGAAGCAACAGCGTGGATTTCCCGATCCCTGGTTCTCCACCGACGAGAACCATCGAGCCGGGAACGATTCCACCGCCGAGGACGAAATCAAATTCCTTGATTCCCGTCTTGAGTCGCCGGCCGGCGGAGCTCTTCACATCGCGGAGCCGCTGAATGAGTGCGACGCTTCCGCCTTCCGCCATCGACTTCGCGCCCTGGACGCGTCTGCCGGATGCAGTCGCCGCCGCACGAGGAGCCGCCATCTCCTCGACCAGAGAGTTCCACTCCCCGCACACGTCGCAGCGCCCAGCCCATTTCGGGTGGTCCGCGCCGCAGTTCGTGCAGCGATAAACGGTCTTTGCTTTGGGACTCACTGAGGCGCCAAACGAGGCGACAGATTCTCGAAGCGGGTGTAGGTCTTGTTGAAGTAGAGATTGACGAATCCAGTCGGTCCGTTGCGCTGCTTGCCGACGATTATCTCGGCGCGTCCCTCGAGAGAATTACCATCCTTGTCCATCGGCCCGTCGTACATCTCCTGGCGATAGATGAACATCACCAGATCGGCATCCTGCTCGATTGCGCCTGACTCACGGAGGTCCGACAGCTGTGGTCGCTTGTTCTCACCCGTACGCTGCTCGGGGGCGCGCGACAACTGTGAGAGCGCGACGACTGGAATGCGCAGCTCACGCGCGAGCGCCTTCAGCGAGCGTGAGATGTAGCTGATCTCCTGCTGCCGACTCTCTGTATTCAACGGGCCTTGCATCAGCTGGAGGTAGTCGACGACAACCATTCCGATATTGTTCTCCATCCTCAGGCGCCGCGCCTTGGAGCGCATCTCGAGCAGATTCATCGCCGGCGTGTCGTCGATCCAGATCGGCGCGTGACTCAAGATGCCCGCCGCCCGACCAAGTCGAACGAACTCGTCGTCGTGCAGCTTGCCTTTACGCAGCCGCTGCGCATCGACGCGCCCTTCTGACGTCAACAGCCGCTGCACCAGCTGCTCCTTGCTCATTTCCAGCGAGAAGAAAGCAACGGGGACGTTGTTATCGAGCGCAGCGTTCTGGGCGATGTTGAGCACGAAAGCCGTCTTCCCCATCGAAGGCCGGGCGGCC
Source organism: Gemmatimonadota bacterium (assembly GCA_003221805.1). Lineage (GTDB taxonomy): Bacteria > Gemmatimonadota > Gemmatimonadetes > Gemmatimonadales > Gemmatimonadaceae > UBA4720. Next base: position 7,527 of record QHUA01000128.1, on the reverse strand, counting down.
ACGATCACCAGATCAGACGGTTGGAAACCTGCGGTCAGCTCGTCCAGGTCCTTGAATCCACTCGCCACACCTGTAATCGATCCGCCGCCGCGTTGAATCTCTTCGATTCGTTCCATCGTCGGCCACAGCAGCTCTTTAATGCGCGTGAAGCCTTCGGCGCCGCGGCTCTGGTTGACCTCGAAGATCTTGTGCTCGGCTTCGTCGAGCAGCTCGGTAGCAGGGGATCCCGACTCGAACGCTTCGGCAACGATCGCCGTCGATACTTCGATCAATCGGCGCCGGAGAGCTTTCTCGCGAACGATCTTGGCGTGGTACTCGACATTTGCCGCCGTCGGAACGGCGTCGACGAGAAATCCTATATAGTCCTTACCGCCGCTGGATTCGAGGGATCCTGAGCGCTGCAGCTCCTCCGAGAGCGTGAGAGGATCGACTACGTCGCCACGCTCCGAGAGACTGAGCATGGCTCGATAAATCCGCCGATGACCCTCGCGGTAGAACATCGAGTCGTCGAGGAATTCTGTTGCGCGCAGGATCGCGTCGGGATCCATGAGCATCGCGGAGAGCACCGCCTGCTCCGCGTCTTCGGAGTAGGGCGGTCGTCTGTCGCGATAAGGATCACGAGCGGGCGCTGCTATCGAGAATTCTACGGGCGAGCTTGACATCTTCCCAAGTTGGTCGCTTCCAGCCTGGATTGCGCAGGAGAGCAGCCGGGTGATAGGTGACGACGAGCGGTATGCCGTGGTACTGGTGGACGAGCCCACGGAGCTGACCGATCGGAGTTTTTGAGTTTAGGAGAGTTTGCGCGGCGAAGGTTCCAAAAGCAACAATGACTTTTGGCTTGATCAGCTCGAGTTGTCTGATCAGATACGGACTGCACGCTGCAACTTCTTCTGGTCGGGGATTTCTGTTACCCGGCGGCCGATGTTTGAGAACATTGCAAATGAAGACCTGCTCTCTGGTTAGGTCGATGGCTGCGAGAATCTTGGTGAGCAGCTGTCCCGCCTGACCGACGAAGGGTCGGCCGGTCTCGTCTTCCTTTGCTCCGGGCGCCTCGCCAACGCAAACCAGCTTCGCTTTCGCGTTTCCTTCTCCGGGTACACCCTGGGTCGCTGTTTCGTACAACGGACAGCGGGTGCACTTGTTCACTTTCTTCGCGATTTCGTCGAGCGAGTCGAGCTTGTCGATTGCGCTTGGAATCAGCTCCGCTTCTTCAGCGGCTACAACAATTCCCTTCTTGAACGCCATGTCGCTCGAGGTTTCGGGGGGAGCCGTTGGCTCGATTGATTCGAATGGTTCGGTTGGTGCGGCAGGTTTGGCCGCCGTCACTATGGCGTCAACATTCACGCCAGCCTGCCGCAGTGACGTGCGCCAGTCCTGTACTTCCTCGCTCGAAATCTCTTCAGCCAGCTCGCGCAAGCTTGGTCGGTGGGGCGGCAGCGTCGGACGACCGGCGGCGCCAAGGAGGCGCATCACGTCGTCGACGTGTAAGCTGTCGAGAACGAGCTCCGACTCGCCGAGCTCACGGCGCTGCTCGAGGTAGCGCCGCAACATCGTCCTAGCGTCCACGCAACTCCTCCTCTACTCGATCGAGCAGCAGATCGGCGAGATCGGTCTTCGACATCAGTTGCAAATCCTCCTGCTCGCCGTTGCGACCGATCACCGTGACCCGGTTGGTGTCGACGCCGAACCCGGCGCCCGGCTCCCTGGCATCGTTCAGTACGACTAGATCGAGGCTCTTCGACTTCAGCTTCTCTTTGGCGTTTTTGACCCCGTCGCCGGTCTCGAGCGCGAATCCTACGATGACACTGTTCTTCTTTCGTCTCGAGATCGTCGATTTGAGAATGTCTTCGGTCGGTTCGAGCTCGATCTTGGGCGTGCTGCGCCCCTTTTTGATCTTTTCACCGGCTTCGCTGGACGGGCGAAAATCTGCAGGTGCCGCCGCCATTATGAGAACGTCCGCGGTCGGCAGCTCCTCGCCCACTGAATGTGCCATCTCCTGGACGGTATCGGTCTTTATTACTGGAAGCTCGCTCGGTAATGGAATGTCGACGTGCCCTGTTATAAGAGTCACATCGGCGCCGCGCCTCCATGCAGCGCGCGCCAGGGCGACGCCCATTTTTCCGCTGCTGCGATTCGAGATGAACCGAACTGGGTCTATCGGCTCTCGCGTCGCGCCCGCCGTGACGATGACCTTCTTTCCTTTGAGTCCCGACTTGCTCTCCAGCAGTCGCCCGATCTGACTCATGATCTCTTCGGGCTCGGGCATTCTGCCCGGGCCGCTGCCTTCGCCCACCGCCAACGGTCCTTCGGCCGGCTCGAGCACTTCGTAGCCAAGAGAGCGAGCTTGCGCCACGTTCCGCTCCGTTTGTGCGTGTGCCCACATGCGGTCGTTCATCGCCGGAACGAACAGAATTTTCGAGGTCGCCGCCAGCAGGCAGGCAGTCAACAAATCATCTGCCAGACCGTGTGCGGCGCGCCCGATAAAGTCAGCGGTCGCTGGAGCAACGACAATTACGTTGGCCTCACGCGCGAGGCGGATGTGATCGAGAGCGTGACCGGGACCAAAGATTTCCGTGTGGACCGGTCGGCCCGTGACTGCTTCGAATGTGATTGGGCCGATGAACTCGCGCGCGCCGCGAGTCATTACTACGTCGACCTCAGCCCCGGCCTGTGTAAGCAAACGCGCCAGCCACACTGACTTGTAGCTGGCGATGCCCCCGGTGATGCCGAGGAGGATCCGACTGCCGGCGAAGGGACGCGCGGTAACTACTCCGTGCGACGGCGCGGCACGACACGATACTCGACCTCACCATCGGTGAGCTCTTCGAGTGCGCGCGTGGTGAGCTTCTTTTCGCCCGGCGCTGAGCGATCGCGTGGGAATTCGTTGAGGACGCGCGCGTATTTGGCTGCGACCAGAACTCCCAGATACTTGTTCGTCGCGTGCTTGGCGACTTCGTTCGGAATAAAAACCTGCATTACTTCCTCGCTGAGTATTGATCGATCGCGCGCTGGATGCCTTTCATCAGCTCCTTGACGCGGCCAGCGAGCTCCGGATTTCTGGAGCGCTCGAACCGTTGGCCCTTGCCATCGATGATGTCTGAGACCGCAGCGACCGCAGAGTCGAGCTTGTCGTTGACGATCACGTACTGGTACAAATCTATCGCCTTCAGCTCGACTTCGGCACTCCGAAAACGGCGAATCAGAGCCTCCACGTCCTCGGTTCCGCGGGCCTCGAGCCGGCTGATGAGAGCTTCCGATGACGGAGGCAGAATAAAAATGAGAATTGAGTCGGGAAAAGCCTTCGCGAACTGCCGGGTTCCCTGAACGTCAATGTCCATTATCACGTTGCGTCCGGAAGCGAGCACACGCTCAACCTCGGCCCGCAACGTTCCATAGAGGTGGCCGTGAACCGTCGCCGACTCGGCAAATTCACGCGCGCCGTGCCGCTGCTTGAACTTCTCCTCGGTGAGGAAGTAGTAGTCCTTCCCTTCTGTCTCACCAGGCCGCGGTGGCCTGGTGGTGCACGACACTGAGTACCCAACGTCCTTCCTGCTGGCGAGAAGCTCGTGCGCGATTGTCGTCTTCCCGCCGCCGGAAGGCGATGAGAGGATAATCGGAACCGGCATTACTCTAGGTTCTCGACCTGCTCGCGGATTCGTTCGAGCTCTTCCTTGGTCGCGATCACGTCTTCCTGGATTTGCGCGTCACTGGCTTTGCTGCCGATGGTGTTTGCTTCCCGCACCATTTCCTGGAGGATGAAACCGAGGCGCTTGCCAACTGGATCGGCCGTCTTCGATTGAGCCGTCTCGCGAAATGCTGCCAGATGGGAACGAAATCGGTCGAGCTCCTCGGCGACGTCGAGCTTGTCGGCGAGAATGGCGATTTCCTGCGCGATTCGCTGCGGATCGGCTCCTGCCCCGCCCAGCAGCTCACCGACAGTCCGCTTGACTCGCTCATGATGCTCCCTGAGGCGAACGGGCGCCCGGGTTTCGATTCGCGCCAAGCGGGACTCCACTGCGGCAATTCGTTCCAGGAGAAACGCCGCGAGGAGCGCGCCCTCCGAGCGGCGCATGACGATAAGATTGTCGGCAGCTTTCGCGACGATCGCCGCCAGGGCTTCGCCGGCGGCGGAATCCATCTCCTCGCTCGGCGTGCTGACGACATCGGGCAGCCGAAGCAGTGTCGCCAGGTCGACCTCGCCCCCGAGCGAATGCTTCTTTTGCAGCTCCTTCAGCTCGCTCGCGTACTGGGCAAGCCTGACTTGGTCGATCACTGAACCGCTTGCTGTCTGCCTATCGACGCGAGCCGTCAACGTCACGTGGCCGCGGGCGATTTTCTGCCGCAGCAGCTCGCGGATCTCACCCTCCCACCGCGCAAAGGCGCTTGGCAGCTTGAGGTTCGGACTGAAGAACCGGTGGTTGACGGTCCTGATCTCGACGCTGGCGGGTGCGTCGCCAACGGTGCCGTCGGCAGCGCCGAACCCGGTCATGCTGGATATCATGTGAGGTGGGCTATCCTACGGCGCGACAATGGGTTTGTCAATTCCAGAAATCCCATCTGACACCATAGGTCGCCAGCACGCGCGGCATCTCAAACCCGGGCACGACCTCGTACAGGTAGCCGAGGATGTTCCGCTGTTGATAGCTGAGGACGGCACGCAGGATTCTTATCTCGAGGATTCCTGAAAGCGTTTTCGTGACGCCGGTTTCGATCGTGCCGGCGCTCAAGCGGAACTGCGTGTGACTGCGGTACTCGAAAACTCCCGCCGCCCTAACCTCGAAATCGCCGCGAGGAAATCGCTTCGCAAAGTTGTTGGCGTAGTTGATCTCTGACCTGCTCTCGTATTTCGGGAGGTACGACCAGCTGTTGTTCCACTGTGCGACCCAGGCATCTACGCCGAATCCGGCGAGAACCGGACCGCGAATCGCTGCGGTGCGCGCCGAGGCCCTTCCTGGAGGCGTTGGCAGCAGAAGCGTGTCGTACGCGAGCGGGGCCAGACCAGTCGTGTTGTCGGTGCTTATGATTCCGGCCGACAGCCAGGGGCGAAAGAGTTTTATCGCTGCCTCGCCCCTCATCGACGTGAGGCTGGGCAATGAAGAACCGCCGGAATTGCTGGGCACCGACTGGCTAACCGATCCCGAGATCGCAAAGAACGGCAACGGCTGTGCGCGGATGCCCGCATCGGCATTGGTGGTTTTCCTGAACCCATCGTGCTCAACGAAGCCGCTGACGGTGCCGATCGGGCTGACCAGGTCAGCACGGGCGCTTGCCCCATTGTAAGTCACGCCGTTCAATGCGTGTACTGGGTCTCAAAAGCTCTGCGTTCGAGCGTGTCAGCGAACGTGCCAGCACCGACGGCCCGGTCGGGCTGCGTCGTGCCCTTGAATCCCAAAGACGCAACCGTCACCTGCGCCCACGGGCCGCTGCTCACACCACCGACAGCGGCGCGCAGATACGCATCGGTGTAAGTAGCGTCCAGCCCGAGAACCGGCGGCCGACCCTCCACGGCGATCGCGCGCTCAATTTCTCTCGTCGGGTGATGTCGAACAACGAACCCGTCGATGCTCCAGCCTTTTTTCGCGACGCCGAGCCTACCCAGCAGCGAAAGCGCGTCACCGCTCCCCGCGAAGCGTGGGCTGGTGACGCCGTATTGCTGGCCGGCAAACTGGAGAACTCCCCCGTTGTCGAGGCGCTTGCCGTAAAACCCGCGATAGAGATTCGTGTCCTCGTTGCCCGTCGCGACGTCAGCGCGGGTGTAGGGATCAGTGTTCTCGACACGCCAGCTGCGCATGTAAATGCGCAGCTCACTCCCGGTTCTCTCGATGCTCAGATGCTCGAGCGTCCACAGCTGCACGGACGATAGATCGAGCACGCCTCCAGTCCTTCCATCGAGATTGTCGATCTCGATGCCATCATAGAAAACTCGGACGCGACGAAAATCCCCGCCGTAGGTCGCGGTCTGCGGAGTGGCAAGCCACCCGGATCTGAAAGTCGTCACTCCGGGGATTCGGTCGAGCAGATCGACAACCGTCAGCGCGCCAGTGGCAAAAAGCTGCGACCGATTCCATTCGTACTGCGGTCCGATTTCATAAAGCGCCGGATCGGCAAAGCGCCCGATTGGGGCCTTGATCGTGTCGGGCTTTACGCGCGCGGTGTCGGGCCCCGAGTCTGTCTTCGGCTTCGGTGGTATGGGTACTTCACTCGCCGGAGGCGGAACGACCTGCGCTCCCGCTGCTGCGAGGGGCGCGTACAAAAGCGCCCCGGCCACGAGGCCGAGGCGGGTCGAGATGCGCCTTGTCCAGATGGTGCTGGTCAGCGAGCTCTCCCGCGAATGAATTCGATGAAGGTACCCGTTGGAACTCCCGTCGGTCCCTTGGGAATCGTAACCAGATCGGTCTCGGAATAGGCGGTGCCGGCAATGTCGAGATGCGCCCACGGATATCCCTCGGCGAATTCCTTGAGAAACATCGCTGCCGTTACTGCGCCGGCTGGGCGTCCTCCCGAGTTCTTGACGTCGGCAACGTCCGATTTGATCAGATCCTTGTACTCGTCCCATAGCGGTAACGGCCATCCCGGTTCACCGGCGCGTTTTCCTGCTGCAAGAATCTCCGCGATGAGAGTGTCGTCGCTCGAGAAAACGCCGCTGGCGGTGTGACCGAGAGCGATGACGCACGCGCCAGTAAGTGTTGCCGCATCGATTACTACGTCGGGCTCAAAGCGCTTGGCGTAGGAAAGGCAGTCGGCGAGGACGAGACGTCCCTCGGCATCGGTGTTGATGATCTCGATGGACTTCCCGTTTTGCGCCTTGACGACATCGCCCGGATTCATCGCCGTGCCTGACGGCATGTTCGTCGTGGCGCCGACGATGCCGACGACGTTGACCTCGGGCTTGATCTGTCCGATCGCTTCCATCGTGCCCAGCACGCCCGCCCCGCCGCACATGTCGAACTTCATGAACTCCATGCCCTGGGCGGGCTTGATGGAAATGCCGCCGCTGTCAAAGCACAGTCCCTTCCCAACCAGGACCACCGGCTTGGCGCTGGGCTTTCCACCTTTGTATTCGAGGGCGATGAGCTTGGGATCCTGGGTGGTTCCCTGCGCGACTGCCAGGAACGATCCCATTTTTTCCGCTTCAATCTCACGGCGTCCGAGTACCGTGATCTCCATATCGTACCGCTTTGCGATTTCCGTTGCGGTCTGCGCCAGATATTCCGGCGTACATAAGTTGCCGGGCATCATAGCGAGTCGGCGCGCAAGACTGTGACCGGCGCCGATCGCCTGACCGTTGCCCAGCGCGCGGCGGGTGTCGTCGGTGTTGTTGGTGAGAATACTCGCTTTCTCCAGCGGCTTCTTGCGCTCTGCCTCGGGTGGCGGCGATTTCAAATCGATGTATTCCCAGGCACCCGCAATCAATCCTACCGTGATGGCTTCTGTTTCCTCGGGTGTGATCTGTCCCGAGTACCAGACCATCTCACCGACACCGAGCCGATGCGCAGTGCGGGCGGCGACCGTGGCGGCGCGACGCAA
>QHUA01000127.1:7215-18272 GCA_003221805.1 Gemmatimonadota bacterium | reverse complement strand
AGTCCGGCGTATTCTCCGGCGCCCGCTTCTGATAGAACGGTGGCTTCTCCGCGCCGTCGACGAAGCGTTTGAGCACGTTCGGCCGATCGCGGACGCCGGCGACGGCTCCGCTCGCGACTTGGAGGTAATACTTGACGACGTCGAGCTTGGAGAGCTTGACGTCACGCGAGAACCACGGCTTGTCCGGATTGGTGATGCGGACCTCGCGCCCGTCGATCGAGAGAATCGCCCCCGTTTCTTTCTTGGCCATCGTCCTGTTAGACGAGAGATCGTAGTAGGAAGCTACGATCTATGTCAGCGAGTTGTCTTCCGCCAGCGTGCCGGTGGGGTCAGGTTAGGTCCAGGTGAAACGACTCGAATCAATAGGAGGATCCGCCGTGCCGGCTTTCCATTCACGACAGGTGGTTGCCTTTGCTCTTCTGATTGCCGTCTCTTCGATGAGACTGGCTGCGCAACAGTCGCCAGCCCCTCCCTCGAAGCCAAACGTCGTTCTCATTCTCATGGACGACATGGGTTACGCCGACCTCGGCAGTTACGGAGGCCGGGACGCAAAAACTCCAAACGTAGATCGACTGGCACGCGAGGGAGTTCGTCTCACCGACGCCTATGCCAACGCCTCGAACTGCTCTCCAACACGTGCCGGTTTCATTAGCGGACAATACCAGCAGCGTTACGGCATCGAGTGGCCGCTCGGATCATTGCCGGGTGACACCGCGCTTGGACTGCCCGTCACCGGAACGACGCTACCCGCTCTTCTCAAGAAATCCGGTTATGCGACGGGACTGATCGGGAAATGGCACCTCGGCTGGAAACCGGAATTCAGTCCCAACGCGCACGGCTTTGACGAATTCTTCGGGTTCCTGAGCGGGGCGGTTGATTACTACACTCATCGCCGAGGCGACGGAACACCGGATCTATACGAAAACGGCAAACCCGTCGAAGAACACGGTTATCTGACGGACGAAATTACTCGGCGCGCCGTCAGCTTCGTCGATCGACACGCCAGCGCCCCGTTCTTTCTGGAGGTCGCCTACAACGCGGTTCACTGGCCTTTCGAACCGCCCCATATGCCCAACGCGGAGACTCATCGGCCGCCGCGGCCGGCGGCGGCCGGCGACGCCACGCTCTATCAAGGGCCGAACGATCCCACACCCGCGACGCGCAGCGATTATGTCCGGATGCTCGAGAGCGCCGACACCGGTGTCGGTGAAATTCTCGGCGCGCTGGAGAGGAAAGGACTGGCGAAGAACACGCTCGTCATCTTCACCAATGACAACGGTGGAGAGTGGCTCTCCCACAACGATCCACTAAGCAATCGCAAGAGCACGCTCTGGGAGGGCGGCATCAGAGTGCCGATGATTTTGCGCTGGCCGGGACATCTTCCGGCGCACGCTACCTCGAAGCAAGTTGCGATTACGATGGATCTGACGGCGTCGATTCTGACCCTGGCCGGAGCAGCGATTCCTTCCAGTTACAAACTCGACGGTATCGACATTCTTCCGAGCCTGTCCGGGCGATCACCGGTCGTTGAACGCCAGTTGTTCTGGAGACGGAAAGCGCCAAGTCCTCAGACAGCCGTGCGCTTCGGACGATGGAAGCTCCTTCACGACGGGGCCAACTTCTATCTGTTCGATGTTGCCGCCGATCCGGGAGAGCGCCACGACCTGACCGCCGAGCGTTTGGACCTGGTGAAGAAACTGGCTGCGATGATCGACGCCTGGCAAAAGGATGTGGACTCGAAGAAAACCGGAAGTGCTCAGACCAGTCAGTGATAAGGTCGTGCGCTAACCGAAGCTTATCCCCGAGAGTCCATCCACCGCTCGTCGGCAAGGACAACCGACGTCTCGACCTGGCGCTCCGGAATCGACCAGTACTTGTGTAAGAGACGCTCCTTCTCGCTGGGCGGTACGACGGTGAATCCGTTGCGCTGATAGAAATCGACCGCCCACGATGCATCCGCCCACGTGCCAATCAGAATCGGCTTGTCGGTTAGCTCCTCGACGTGGTGAAGCAGCTTCGTTCCCACGCCTAATCGCTGTGCGTCCGGCGCGACGTAGGCGTGGCGCACCAGTGCAACATCCCCTTTGTCCTGAATCCCCATCACGCCGAGCAGGCTTCCATCGTCTTCCGCCACCCAGAAAACGACGCCGCTGGCGATCTCCTTCAGCAGCTCGCTCGCCCGCATGTACGGCTCGTGCCAGCGGTCGGCCGGGATCACACCGCGATAGGCGTGCGCGGCATCATTGATGATCGCCCATATCCCTGCGAAATCAGCACCCGCACTCTTTCGAATTAGCATATGTAGGAATGTTGTCTGCTCGCCAAGTCAAACGTTAGGTGCGCGTCGACTGAAAAAGGTTTCCTAAACATCAGATCGGCGCCAACGGCGTGCTGAAACTCGCCCTGGACTCATCCGTACGTCGAACTACATCTGCGAGGAGCATCTGTCCATGACAGCCTCTATCGACGAGCTGCGTCGCAAGGCACGGTACGCAGGCTTCCTCTATCTGCTGATGGGAATCACCGCGCCCATCGGTCTCTTGTACGTTCCCGGCAAGCTGATTGTGTCAGGGAACGCGACGGCGACGGCGGATAACATTCGCGCCGCACCTTCGTTGCTCGGCATCGGCATCGCCAGCGAATTGTTTCACCAGGTCGTCAACGTTTTTCTCGTTCTCGCTCTGTTCCGTTTGTTCGCGGAGGTCAACAAGAGACAAGCCACCCTGATGGTGGTCCTCGGTGTGCTCGGCGTTCCGGTCGTGATGCTCAACGTCCTCAACGAGATCGCACCGCTGGCGCTGGTCAGCGGCCAGAATTTTCTCTCGGTGTTCGACAAGTCCCAGCAGGACGCACTGGCCTACCTGTTCATCCGCCTGCACGGCCGCGGCCTTGACGTCGCTTCGATTTTCTGGGGCTTATGGCTGTTCCCGTTCGCGATGCTCGTCATCGAATCGGGATTCATCCCGCGCATTCTCGGCTACCTGATGATGCTGGCAGGCTTTGGCTATCTGCTCAACGTCGCAACAGTCATCCTTGCCCCACAGTACGCACATCTGGTTGGCGATATCACGATGATACTCGGCGTCGGCGAATTGCCGATAATGTTCTGGCTCTTGATCTGGGGTGCGAGGTGGCAATCATCCCAACCCGCAGTGGCCTGAGGGCAGCTTATCCGTTTCTTGCGAGCTCTCTGAGAAGAAAGTAGTCTGAGTCATGAAACGGCGGCGAATAATCGTCACTCTGCTATTCGCCGCCACTGGCGCATCGGCGCAGGCGACGCACCAGCGCACCTACGCCAACCCGATCGACATCGATTACAAGTACAACTTCGAGCAGCACAACGAAGGGATCTCGTATCGATCGGGTGCCGATCCCGTCATCGTCGTGCAGCGCGGCGAGTACTACCTCTTCGAGACGATCGGCGATGGCTACTGGCGCTCGCGCGACCTCAGCAGCTGGCAACACATCACGCCCTCGCGCTGGCCGCTGACTGACATCGTAGCGCCGGCGGTGCTGTCAGTCCGCGATACGATTTATGTGTTGCCGAGCACGACGAGTCCTTTGCCGATCCTGATGTTGACCGAGCCGGCGAAGGGTCGCGTTGAGTTTTACAATCGGCTGCTGCCGTGGCTGCCGATGGCGCGTGCCAACGAAGGAACGGTGTTCGCCAAGCCGGACTCGGTGCAGCCAGGGCCTTGGGATCCGCAGTTCTTTTACGATTCGGCGACGGATCGCTGGTTCCTCTATTGGAACTCGTCGAACGTGTATCCGCTGCACGTCATCGAGCTCGATAAGTCGAAGCAGCTCGCGTACAAAGGGACACCACGCTGGTTATTCGGACTCGATCCGGAGAAGCATGGGTGGGAGCGATTCGGTCAGGATCATCGCGACACCACGATCAGGCCATACATCGAAGGATCGTGGATGACGAAGTACAAAGGGCGATACTATCTGCAATACGGCGCGCCCGGCACGGAATACAACGTCTATGCGACCGGCGTCTACACCGCCGACAATCCGCTCGGCCCGTTCACTTACGCAACATACAATCCTGTCGCGTACCGGCCCGGCGGATTCGTGCACGGCGCTGGACACGGCAACACGTTCCAGGACATCTACGGCAACTGGTGGAACACGGGGACGCCCTGGATCGGTTACAACTGGAACTTCGAGCGGCGTATCGCCATGCATCCGGCGGGATTCGACGCCGACGGTCAGATGTACGTGGACACTCGCTTTGGCGATTTCCCGCACTGGCTGCCGACAAAAGCATATCGTGCCAGCGACAACCTCTTTACCGGCTGGATGCTGTTGTCGTACCACAAGGCCGTAACCGCATCTTCAGCGCGCGACAGTTTTCCGGCGAGCAACATCACCGACGAAGACAATCGCACATTCTGGGTCGCGCGAGAAAATCGACCCGGAGAATCGCTGACGATCGATCTCGGTCGCTCCTATGAAGTGAAAGCGATCCAGGTGAATTACGCCGATTACAAGTCGGGTCTTTACGGAACGGATTCGACAGTCGTCACACGATTCCGTCTGAGTGCATCGGCTGACGGTCGGCAATGGAAAACAGTCGCCGATCTGTCGCGCGATAAACGCGATCGGCCCAACGCCTACATCGAGCTCGCCACGCCGACGCGCGCGCGATTCGTGAGATACGAGCACATCCACGTCGGCGCAGCGAACCTGGCCATCAGCGACATTCGCATTTTTGGAAATGGCGACGGACCTCAACCCGCAACGCCCACCGGTCTCATAGCGCGACGCAATCGCGATGAACGGGATGCAACGATTATGTGGCAACCCGTACCCGGAGCGGTGGGCTACAATCTTCGCTGGGGAATCTCGCCATCGAAGCTTTACCAGACCTACCAACGCTTCGCCGATCAAGGTACGACCCTGGAATTGCGAGCGCTCACCGTTGGTCAGGCATACTGGGTAGCGATCGAAAGCTTCGACGAGAACGGGGTCTCGACACTCGGCTCAGCGGTGCAAATACTCGCCGGGCAACCCCTGTCCCGACAGTGACTTAAGGCTCATCAATACTGAGCAGCTTTTTCGGAACGCCTCTTGAAGTATTTCATCTTCTTGCAGGAACCCGTCAAAGCTCATCAGGAGGTGCTAATGCGGTACCATCGAATCAACCGACTCCGAAGCGGGGTAGCGGCGCTGGGGCTGGCGCTCGTCGCGACATCCGCCGCTTCTGCTCAATCGCGGGTGGTGCTCCCCGCGGGCAGTGTCATCATCGTTCGCACCAACGAAGCACTACAGTCTGCATCCGCCAGACCCGGACAGACGTTCCTAACCAATGTTGAAGAAAACATTGGGGTCGACGAATTCACGGTAATTCCCGCCGGCAGCAAAATTCGCGGCGTCGTGACGATGGCTACGCCGGCCACTCGTCAGCAATCGGGCGTCATCGATGTCGTCTTCGATCGTTTGATGCTCGCCAATGGCTCGACGTTTCAGATCAGTGGCAAGCTGACCAGCACTGACTCCGCCGAACGGCGCCAGATCGAGAGCGATCCGAACGCGCACGTGGTACTCGTCGGAGAACGTGGCGGTATCGGTGCGGCGATTGCCGGTGCCGGCTCCAGCAAGAGCGCGAACAACATTTTTGCGGCACTTGGCGGCTTGCTCTCCGAGGGTCGCGACGTGAACGTCCCAGCCGGGACTCCGATCGCCGTCCAGCTCCAGAGCGCGGTGACGTTGCGCGGCGGTGGGCGGTTGCGCGGTGTCGAAGGATCAACCATCTACACAGCGACCGACCGAGTGCGGGCGGCCCAGCAGGCCCTGGCGCAGTTGAATTACTACCGTGGGCCGATCACTGGTCAGGTCGATGACGCAACGCGTCGGGCGCTGTTTCAGTTCCAGGTCGATCGGAATTTGAGCGCCACCGGAAATCTCGATGGCCGCACCGCGCAGGCGCTGGGACTGAGCCTCGGCACCACTTTGTCCGGTTCAGTTTTGTCCCCGGTGCAGGCATCAGCCGTGCGGCGCGATGCCCAGCAGCTCGTATCGCGGTATCGTAGCGAGCTGGCCGCCTCGGGCGTTGGTCGACTGGATGCATCAAGGACCTACGCGCAGGGCGATTTGGATCTTTGGTTTGCGCTATCGGCTTTCGCCGACAACGCTTCCATCTACGAACAGATCGTGAACAACGGTGGCAATCGTGATGCAGCGGTGATGGCCGGCCGCGCACTGGCGAACGCTGCGCGCCGCGTTGACGAAGCAATGCAGAGCGCACGCGAGTCCACGCAGGTGCAGTACGCGTGGAGCGCCATCCGTCAGCAAATCAGTACGATCGATGCTGCGTCCGCCGGAACCTGATTACGGGCGGGTGCAGTCGCTGTGAAGACGGGCGCGGGGAATTCTCCCGCGCCCGTTTTTTTTCTCAGGGTGCTGGCTCCTCCATCACAGTTTTGGGAGCCTCGTCACGAGGAGTGGTACGCTGGTGATCGCGTTTGTCGATCGCGCCCTGAGCCCGCGCTAGCAGACGCTTGTCGTCAATCCTGGTCGCCCAGTCTGTGAATGCGGCGGTCGGCCCTTTCCACTCCATCTCGTCGACATTCGCAAAGAGTGGCGCGTCGGTCTTCAGGGTCGCCAGCGTCTTGAACAGAATCGCGTTCTCCAGGGCGCCGCCGAGTTTCTCCGGAGGAAACGACTCGATCGGACCAAATCGATTCAACAGGTTCGCGGCGGTGCTGGGACCGATTCCGCGGATACCCGGATAACCATCCTGCGCGTCACCGACGAGGGCGAGAAAATCGGGAATCAGCTCCGGATCGACACCGAATTTTTTCCGCACTCCTGCCGCATCTCTGATCTGCATCCCCTTGCGAACGATCTGCACCACGCGATTGCCGCGCACGCACTGGGCGAGATCCTTGTCGTTGGCCCAGATGCAGACTTTCTCCACCCGCGGATCCTGATCGGCGAGATGCGCCGCCGAGGCGAGACCGTCGTCGGCTTCGAGCTCGATCATCGGCCAGACGGCGACGCCCATCGCCGTGAGCGCGTCCTCGAGCGGGAGAAACTGCGAGTAGAGGACGGGCTCGATTCCCTCTCCCGTCTTGTAGTCCGGCCAGAGATCGTTGCGGAACGACTCGATGACGTGGTCGGTGGCGACGCCGACATGCGTCGCTCCCGTCTCGACCATCTCCAGAATCGAGTGTAGCACTCCAGCGACAGCGCCGAAGGGTTTGTCTTTCCCCTGGTTCCAGCTGCGCTGGCCGTAGAAGTGGCGGAAAAGCTCGTAGGTGCCGTCGATCAGATGAACGATCATTGTCTATAGTCTGGCGCTCGTAGCGATCTAATCTACCCGGCGCCAAACCATTGGCAGCCTAGCGGCGCTTGGTGGGTTTCTTTAGAAGCTCGCGCATGCGCGCCAGCTCTTTTTCAGAAAGGCGTTTTTGCTGTACCAGGTGAGCGAGAAGCTTGATCGGCGAACCGCCATAGATCTTGTTCAGAACGCGACGCAACGCCGTCTCTCCAGCCGCCTCGGCGGCGATCACCGGAAAGTAGACGTGCGTCTTCCCCTCCCCCCGCCGGTGGGAGACATAGCCTTTGATCTCGAGCATGCGGATCATGCTGGAGACGCTCGTGTAGGCGAGGTCGGGATCAATACGATCCCGCACCTCGTACACGGTCGCCTCGCCTAGCTCCCAGAGTACACTCATGATGTCCAGCTCGCGCTGGGTCAGACGCAGATCGGTCAATGTTGTGGGTGCTGTGTGTGAGCGGTCGTGGTCGCTGCGGTTGCCGTCCCGCCATGGCGATGCAGTTCATTGGACAGCACGGGGTGCGGCATCGAGAAGGCAAGCACCAGCAGGACGCACGCCGCTGCCGCCGCGATGAATCGCTGGACCTGTTGCCGCGGCGGGCCGACGAGCTCACGGAGCCGGCGCTCGAGCATTCCCGCTCCCAGCAGCGCCGGCTGGAGTCGCGGAGCGTGGCTCGTCGCCTGTGCGACTCTGAGCAGGAGCTCTCCGTATCCGTGCGGGTCGCCAAGCGCGGCGACAACGCGGTTGTCACAATCGGTTTCGACGGCGAGAGCGAGCCGTCGCAGCTGCCACCAGGCGGCGAGGTTCCACGGCATCAGTAGCAAGACCAGCGATGTCACCAGCAGCAGGTGCGCATCGTGCAAGCGGCGATGCTCATCTTCGTGACGAAGCACGTATTGCCGCTGCACACCGGAGAGCGCGAGGACCCAGCGGGGCACCAGCACCTGGGAGTCCCACAATCCGGCGGTAGCGGGACCGATCGAGTCGGTGACGACGACCGGCACTCCGTCAATAGCCGCCGAGCCGCCTTGCTGGCGACGAGCGCTGCTTACGAGGACTAGTACTCGCAACGAATTAGCGACACCCCACAGGAACAGCATCGCCGACACGGTGAGCCAGAACCGATTTATTGCCCGGTTGTACGATTGGGTGTGTTGCCACCACCCTGGATCCAGCGGAGCAAACGGCGCGGCGGACAGCTGGCCGGTCGATGGCGGCGCTCCCTGTCCCGCCAGGGCCGTGTCGACGGACCAGTTGTGATGCGTCCGGTAATAGCCCGGTACGGCGATCGACATCGCCAGGACGAGACACCATAGCCACCGTCGCTGGAACGTTGCCGGCAGCGCCCACTCGGTGAGGAGCCCGGTGAAGCCGAGGCAGAAGCCGACGATGTTGACGTAGAGGATGCAAAGCATGCGGGCGGATAACTAAGTAATTGGTTTTCTGTCACTACGATAGAAGCTCTACGCGGGTTTCCCGCCCTTCTCCCGGCGCCTTTGGCTCAGTCCGGCCTGCGAGAAACTAAAGACTCAGTTATTCCGTATTGGCGCCATGCAACAGAGCCTCCGAGGACTAGTCGGCGTCAGCACGCCCACCACAAAGGAGCTAATGCAAACATGACTCGCAAGACGAACGCTCGGCTCGCCGGCTTCATGTTCCTTTTCTATATCGCGTGCGCCTTTCCGCAGATGGTTTTGTTCAATCGCGTGGCGAGCGGTGAGGGAATCGCCGCCAAGCTGGCAAGCATCGCCCAACACGTCCCCACCATGCGCTGGATCATCGTCCTCGAGCTGATCACCTTCGTGGACGCGGTGGCGCTGGCCGTTGCGCTATACGGGCTGACGCGCGACGAGGATCAGGAGCTAGCTGTGCTTGCGCTCTCGTGTCGTGTCGGCGAGGGGATACTCAACGCAATTCCAGTGTCGACCCTGGGCTTGCTGTGGCTGGCGACGGATGCGTCGAAGGCGACCGCTCAGGACGTTGGCGCCGTAAACGCGCTCGGCTCCCTGTTGCTCCAAATCGGGACGTGGAAGGCACTCGCCGCCGCCAACTGCTTCGCCGTCGGGAGTACCATCTTCGCTTATCTCTTTCTGCGAGCGCGAAGCATCCCGATTTGGCTGGCGTGGGTGGGCGTGCTCGGTTCGCTGCTGATCGTGATCCTACTTCCTTTGCAGCTGGCGGGTTTCGTCGGTGGACGGGTGACCGACTTGATGTGGATCCCGATCGCCGTGTTCGAGATCGTGTTCGGCTTCTGGTTGCTGTTCAAGGTGCCGTCGCCAGCTGGTGCCAGGGAACGCTGAGAGGACGCTTTCCTGCAGCTACTGTTCGACCCTCGTCGCCATGCACGACGGACAAATGCTGTGGCTGAATCGCGTCGACGTATGCCGGGAGATGTAGTTCTCGACGGTGTGCCAATAGTTCTCGTCGTCGCGGATTTTTCTGCAGTACGAACAGATCGGCAGGATTTGCTGTAACGCCTTCACTTCAGCCAGCGCCGCCTGCAGCTCGCGCACCAGTTGTTCGCGCTCTTCTTCGGCGCGCTTGCTCTCCGTGATGTCGCGCGCGACGCCGTAGATGACGTTTTGCGGCGAATCGGGTGCGGCGTTCCAGCGCAGCCATCTGTACGAGCCGTCCTTGCAGCGATAGCGATTCTCGAAGGAAAGCGCCTTGCCGCCGCCACGCACCTGCGCGTTCTGGTTGAGGGTGCGCTCTCGATCGTCGGGATGGACGAACTCGATGAATCGGCGCGAGGTCAGTTCCTCACGCGTGTAGCCCAGGGTTCGCTCCCAGGCTTTATTGACACGCCGGAAGTATCCATTGAAGTCGAGAAAGCAGATCATGTCGATTGCATTCTCGAAGAAGCGGTCTTCCTGTTGCTGCTTTTCCTCGAGCTTCTTGGCGTCGTTGCTGGTCTCGTCGACGATAGGGGGTTTTCGTTTTGGCACTGACTGACGACTCCCGTGCTGCGGCGAAGCGCGCGAATTGGTGTCCGGCGAAATCGGTGCCGGCTCGTTTCTATCAATTTATCCGGTCGTGACTAGACTATCATTCCGTCAAGGACGCTTCATCACCGGTGCCGTAATTTGCTCCCACTAACACTCGCCGCACTGATCTTCGTAGGTGCCGTGCTCCTGTATCGGCGCACCAAGGAGGCGGAAGAGCATCCGCCAGCCGACATTACCGAGGAGGGCATCAAGCAAGGTTGGCGCAAACTCGGTTTCTTCTGCGAGCTGGACGACCAGAAGAAGGAGTGGACCCTCACCGGGTCGCGCGCAGGCCTGCTCTACTTTCCCGACCTCCTGCTCGGCTACGTCGCCGATCAACAAAACGCGACAGACGGGGCGCAGCAGCATTACGGACCGTACGGATCTCTGGAAATAATGACGTGGCCGGACGCTGGATTCGACGGCAACGCAATCCGTGGATCGCTGACGGATCTCGCCCGTCTCGCAGAGCTCGTTGAAGCAAAACTTGCCACCGCCGAACCCGGCTTGCCGATTCGGGTCAGCGAGGAATACGTGCCTGAGAGTCCGTATGCACTGGTGCTGGATGTCAGAGCCGATGGGTTCGACCCAGCATCCACAGATCGTGAGCGCTTGGGGGCGACTGCCGAGCGGAAGGTATCGCCCAAAGAACGCGCCTAGAGTCCCGAAGCTATCCCCGAGCCGCTTGCGGACGCGGCCCGAGTGTGCAGAATTGGAAAGCGCCATTCTCTGAGTGGGCCCAGCGCGGAGACACTCGATGACAATGGATAGACGACGCTTTCTG
>QHUA01000127.1:0-7128 GCA_003221805.1 Gemmatimonadota bacterium | reverse complement strand
ACCAGGTATCGAGCCGCGGCGCCGAAGGAGAATACTGCGTCCGCTCTGCGCGCGGCGATCGCCGAGTCGGAACGACGACAGTTCCCGCTGATCGGGAAGCGATCGACAGAGGAACAGATCCGGGACGATTTCGCCGCTGGTCGGACAGTAATCGTAAATGGCTGGGTCCTCTCAACCACCGAGGCGCGGCAGTGCGCGCTCTACTCGCTCGTCGTCCAGCACTCCTAACAGGCTCGAATGCACACCGATGCGAGAACACTGCCGAGCGGAACGGTAATCGAAGGAGATCTGTGCATCGTCGGCGGCGGCGCTGCAGGAATCAGTATCGCGCTCCAGTGGCTCAGTTCATCACGCAACGTGATCCTGCTGGAAGGCGGCGGATTCGATCAAGAGCCCGAAATGCAGGACCTTTACCGCGGAAACATCCTCGGCCACCCGTATTACCCGCTGGAGGCGGCAAGGCTTCACTACTTCGGTGGAACGACGGGTCACTGGGCCGGTTACTGCGCAACGTTTGATCCGATCGATTTCGAGACGCGGTCGTGGGTGCCGCACAGCGGATGGCCAATGTCCGTACGAGTACGATGCGGATTATTGGGCGAAGCGCGACCCTGAACTCGCGCTGCTGCCGCTAGATCCCGATGTCGTCTGGACGAAGATGTGGCAATTCAGTCCGCCGACCCGGTTCGGAACCAAGTACCGCGATGCCATCGTCAGCGCGCGCAACGTGCATCTGTACACCCACGCCAACGTCTGCGAGGTCGAAGCCAACGAAGGACTCTCCGCGGTGGACGGTCTGCGGGTACGAACTCTCGATGGAAATGAGTATCGCGTAAAGGCACGCTCCTACGTGCTCGCCTGCTGCTCGATCCAGAACGCGCGGCTGCTGCTGGCGTCCAATCGGCGGGCGAACACCGGACTGGGAAACGGCAACGACCTGGTGGGTCGTTTCTTCATGGAGCACTTCGAGATGCCGTGCGGGGAACTCGTGCTCGAGAAGCCGCGGTCGACAAAGATGAAAATGTACCTGCTCGATTATGGCACAACGAAAGCGCGCGGTGAGTTCTCGTTGAGTCCGCGGGTCCAGGAGCAATACGGCATTCTCAACGGAACCGCTTCACTCGATCCCGGTGCGCTCGGCGAACCGGTAAAGAGCACCTTCGAGTTCATTCCGCCATCGATGCTGAAAGCGATCGATGAGTGGAACAAGGGTGGGCGGCACGGGCCGATTCCTCTAATCGCCTCGTTGCCGCCGTCGGCCCTCTCCCCTCCGGCAGGACCACCCCGGATCTTCCACGTGATGACGCGCCAGGAGCAGGCGCCAAATCCTAATTCGCGCGTGACGTTGAGTACCGAAAAGGATGCTATGGGGATGCCGCGCGCAAACCTGGATTGGCAATTCACGGAGCTCGATAAACGCTCCATGCGAACCTATTACAAGATCCTCGGTCAGGAGATGGGCCGCACCGAAGTGGGTCGCGTGCAGCTGCGGGATTGGCTGCTGAGCGACGACCGCACCTGGCCGTCATTCCTGAGTGGCGGCTGGCATCACATGGGCACCACGCGCATGGCCGCCGATCCCAAACAGGGTGTCGTCGACGCCAACTGCCGCGTGCACGGACTCGGAAATCTTTACGTCGCCGGCTCCGCAGTGTATCCCACCGCAGGCCCGGCGAATCCAACGCTGACGCTAGTCGCGCTCAGCCTTCGGTTGTCGGACCATCTGCGGACGAAGCTGGCGTGAGGGGCGAGGGACGAGGGGCGAGGGAGAGAAGAGGGGAGGGGAAGAGCAGCGCGCGTTCCCTTCCCTCGTCCCTCGCCCCTCGTCCCTCCTCTCCCGCGAAAAAATGGTTCACCGAGTGAGTTTTGGGTAACCCATCGAATCGCTATCCAGGCCGTTCGAAGCTATCGAGATCTGATAGTCTGGAACACTGCAGTCGAGCTCACCCTCGAAGTGTACCGAATCACCGAGTCATTTCCGCAGTCTGAACGATTTGGATTGACGAGCCAACTGCGGCGCGCCGCGGTTTCGATCGCCTCCAACATTGCAGAAGGACACGCTCGCAGCACCCGTGGTGAATACCGTAACTTTCTCTCGGTGGCGCGAGGTTCCACAATAGAGGTCGAGGTGCAGTTATTTCTCGCCGAGCAGATCGGCTATGTCCAAGCGCCGACGCTAATCAAGGCACGCAGTCATTGCGATTCTATTAGCCGAATGATTAGTGGCCTGAAACGCGCACTTTAGAGAAACGAGGCGGCGGGGGAAGAGGGGCGAGGGGCGAGGGATAAGGAAGGGGGACGAGGGACGAGAATCAGGGAAGAGGGATGTCTGGCACCTCTTCGCTTCCCTCATCCCTCGCCCCTCTCCCCCCGCCCCTCAATCGCTCGTCATGATGAATAGCGGCGCGCCGTCGAACAACTCATAGATCGGCCGCAACCGCTCAGTGTTGTAGTACTTCTTGACGTCGACGACTTTCTTCTCGGACGTCACGCTGGTGATCGGCACGCTGTCGTAAAATCCTTTGTGCACGCTCACCAGGCGTCCGTAGTCCTTTTTAAGAATGAGATCGAGCGCGAGATTGCCGAAGGCCATCGGCACTATGGAGTCGAGCGCATCGGGATCGCCGGATCGAACGAGGTAGCCGAGCCGCTGATTGACGACATCGATGCGGCGGCCGTTGTTGTACCTGGGTGAGTACTCCTTGAGCGCCGCCGCGACCTTGTCACCGATGCCGCCCAGCTTGCGGTGGCCGAACATGTCTACCTCCTCGCTCTCGAAGCTCATTCCTTCCTGAGTCTTGAGGCTCGCTCCCTCCGATACGAGGGCGACAGAGTACTTGCTCGGATTTCTGTTGTGGTCGTATGTCATCAGCTCGGCGAGATGCTCGACGTCGGCCGCGTACTCGGGAATGAGACAGCGATCCGCGGCGCCTGCCATCGTCGGCAATAGCGCGGTGAACCCTGCGTATCTGCCGAAAACCTCGATGACGAGAAAGCGCTCGTGAGAGCCCGCCGAGGTGCGCAGGCGATGCGTCAGCTCGATCGTGCGCGTGACGCAGGTGCTGAAGCCAATGCAGTAATCAGTTCCGTAGACGTCGTTGTCCATCGTCTTCGGAATGGCGACGACGCATACCCCTTCGTCATGCAGTCGCTTGCCGTAACTCAGGGTGTCGTCTCCCCCGATCGGGATCAGCACGTCGACTCCGATGTGCTCGAGGTTTTTGAGGACGTCTTTGGTGATGTCGTTGATCTTTTCGTCGTAGCCGGTGAGGTGCGCCGGCACGCGCCCGCGCGGTAGATGGCTTGGCCGCGTGCGAGAGGTGTGGAGGAAAGTCCCGCCGGTTCGACCGGCGCGATTCACTTCGGCCTCCGACAGCTCCTGCACATTATCGGAATTGTCGGCGCCGTTTTCGGGATTGTAGTCGACCAGTCCCGCCCAACCACGTCGAATGCCGACGACGCGATATCCTTCGCGCAGCGCGCGCATCGTGATCGCCCTGATCGCCGGATTGAGACCCGGGACGTCGCCGCCGCCGGTTAGAATCGCGATCGTCCTTTTGCTAGGCATGCATCTAAGTTACGAGACCAAGGCACTCGTCAGGTAGGCCTAACCAACGTTGTTAACGGGGCGCACTTTGTTTCGATGATTCTGGACTTGACTGCCTCCCATAAGATCACGGCGTAGAGATCATCGATGGCAACTGTCGGGATCGTTGGCGGGCTTGGCCCGGAGTCGACGATCGACTACTACCGGCGCATCCTGGAGGGATGGAAGCGAGAAGATCCATCGACATCGCCGTCCATCGTCATCGACAGCCTCGATGTGCAGCGCGGGTTGCACCTGGTCGAGCACGACCGGCCGGCACTCGTCGAATATCTGTCGGCATCACTGCGTCGGCTCGCCGGTGCGGGAGCAGACTTCGCGGCGATGGCCGCGAACACTCCACACGTCGTTTACGACGAACTCGACGCTCGCTCGCCGATTCCAATGGTGAGCATCGTCGAGGCAACCGCCGAGGAAGCGCAGCGACGAGGGCTGAAGCGAGTGGCAATACTTGGAACGCGCTTCACGATGGAAGGATCGTTTTACCCTGAGACTTGTGCGCGGTATGGAATTAAGGTGGTAGCGCCACAGGAGAAGGAGCGCGAGTGGATCCACCAGCGCTACGTCGGCGAGATGCTCAAGGGAGATTTTCGCGAGGAAACCCGACGGGGAGTCATCGCCGTAATCTCGCGACTGAGGGATGAAGAAAAAATCGACGGCGTGATTTTGGGCGGTACCGAGCTGACGTTACTCCTGCCAGCGCCCGTCATCGCCGGCATCCCGGCGCTGGACACCACCGAGTTGCACGTATCAGCTATCGTTAAACGTCTGCGAAGCGGGAGGCAGTAATGACGCAGGACGATTTCGAACCGAAGATCGAGCCATCGGGCGCTCTCGACCCACCATCGCGCAAACCGCCGACGGCGGTCGGTGCGGCAGCTCCGGGCTCCGAGCCTGAATACCGAAAGCCCAGATCGATTGTAACGGCGTTCGCTCAGCCGAACTGGCTGGGAAGGTTTCTCACGAGCGCGTTCGACACGCTCGATAAGGCGGCCCACACAGTCGCCGATTCACTCCACATTGGACCCCCTCGTCCGGGCACATGATCAACGGCTCCCAATGAGCGAACGCTTCAGTAATCGTTACGCGAAGCAGTTCCTCGCCGGCTGAGGCACCATGGATATCAATGGCCACCTGGCAAACACGGCCTACCTCGACCTCGCTGCCGATGTGCGGATGGCGTTGACTTACGCCGTTATTTCTATGAGTCCCGACGGCGCGCGGTTCGTCGTCGAGAACGAAATTGACTTACGCCGTTATTTCTATGAGTCCCGACGGCGCGCGGTTCGTCGTCGAGAACGAAATCTGGACCGAAGGCGGTCAGCGCGCCGCAACCATAAGATCGACTGGTGGGTGGCTCGATTTGCGCGCGCGAAAGCTCGTTGCGCCGCCTGCGGAACTGCTCGCCGCATTTCAGCAGGTGCCGCGCGCACCACATTTCGTCGAACTGCCCTCATCCCGCGAGGCGATTCAAAGCAACACTTCCGAGCGATGAACGTACTCCTCTTCGGCGCGACGGGGATGGTCGGCGATAGTGTGCTCCACGAATGCCTCGCCGATCCGTGCGTCACCGGCGTGCTCGCCGTCGTCCGCTCACCGCTCGCCGTTACGCATCCAAAGCTGCGAGCGCGTCACCGGACGGATTTTTTCAGCTACGCCGATATGGCGATCGATTTCGCTACGATTGACGCCTGCTTCTTTTGTCTTGGGGTTTCCGCCGTTGGGATGTCAGAAGCCGATTATTATCGACAGACCTTCGACCTTACCCTCGCGGCAGCGCGTGCTCTCGCCGCCGCAAAGCCGGGCGCGATTTTCTGCTACGTATCCGGAGAAGGAACAGACAACTCGGAGCGAGGGCGATCGATGTGGGCGCGGGTCAAAGGAAAGGCCGAGAATGCTCTCCTCGCGCTACCGCTCAATGCGTACATGTTCCGGCCCGGATACATCCAGGCGCGTTCGGGGAGCCGCTCGAAGACGCGAGTCTATCGCGTGTTTTACGCGATCATGGGGCCGCTCTTTCCGGTGTTGAGGCGACTCGCACCGCGGCACGTGACGACGTCGGAGAATCTGGGCCGCGCGATGATCGCAGTCGCAGCTGCCGGTTATTCCAAGCGCGTGCTCGAGAACCCGGACATCAACGCCATGGCGAGTCGGTGAGTCGACTGCAAGATGTGTTGATCCATTAGGCGTACGTTGCGTCAGAAAAGTGGGGAAGGCGTGACGGGCAATTCTCTCGGACTCGAATCGGGCACCGTGCGTGTCGTGCCTTATGATTCCGCTTGGCCTGAGCTGTACCTGGCCGAGGTCGAGCGCCTCACACCTCTCCTCGCCGCGCACGGCGTCCAGCTCGTCCTCGAGCACACTGGGAGCACTGCCGTGCCCGGCGTCGCGGCGAAACCGGTCCTCGATATTTTGGCTGGTCGCCGCCCCGAAGATTCTCGACAGCGGATCATCGACGCTCTGGTGAGCGCCGGCTATGTCTATCGCGGCGAGCAGGGCATCCCCGGCCGCGATTTCTTCCGCCGTGGTGAGCCGCGTCAGTACCACCTGCATCTGACCACGACCGACAGCAGCTTCTGGCGAGATCATCGGAAGTTTCGGGACTATCTGCTGTCGCACCCCGACGCCGCCGCCGAGTACAGTGCCTTGAAGCGCGATCTCGCCGCTCGGCATCCTCAGGATCGTGAAGCCTACATCGAAGGCAAAACTGCGTTTGTGAACGCCATCCTCAAGCAAGCGCGCTGACCGCATGGACGCGGCGGAAAAGCATCGGCATCTTCTCGCCCAGCGTGAAGGCCAACTCCACCAGACGAGAACGACCATGCCGCCCAAGAGTGCCAACGGAAAGATCTGCTACCTCGAGATTCCAACGACCAACATTCCGCGGTCGGTCGAGTTCTACAAAAAGATCTTCGGCTGGAAGACGAGGAAGCGCGGCGATGGAGCAACTGCTTTCGATGACGGAGTCGAGGTCAGCGGCGCCTGGGTAACGGGCCGACCCTCCTCTCCCAACCCCGGACTGCTGCTGTATGTGATGGTGGACAGCGTCGTCAAGACATCCGACACCATCACCAGGAATGGCGGTCGGATCGTGCAACCACTCGGTGTCGACACCCCGGAAAAGACAGCTCGCTTCGCGGATCCCGATGGAAATGTGCTCGGCCTCTACGAGGAGCCATAGCCATGTCCCCCATTCTTGCTGAGGTCTTCGGCACTGCCATTCTGATCGTGCTCGGCGACGGCGTCGTCGCCAACGTCGTGCTGCAACGAACGAAAGGACACAACTCCGGCTGGATCGTCATCACCGCCGGCTGGGCGTTCGGCGTCACCATCGCCGTCTATTGCGTGAACAGCATTAGTGGCGCGCACTTGAATCCCGCCGTGACCATTGCACTCGCATCCATCGGAGCTTTCGATTGGGCGAAGGTCCCGATGTACATCGTCGCGCAGATCGCAGGAGGATTCCTCGGAGGCGTCATCGTCTGGCTGGCGTATCTGCCACACTGGAAGGCGACGCCAGACCC
>QHUA01000191.1 GCA_003221805.1 Gemmatimonadota bacterium | reverse complement strand
GAGGCTGCAGCAGAGCGAACAATCGGTTGCGCTATGGCGTCGAGACAACGGAGACCTGCTACGATAATTTCACGGCGATCCTCAAGCAGTTCGAGCTCGATCAGCGATACATCGTGAGCAACGTCAACTTCTTCATGAGCGTACCCATCGATGACGTCGGCAAAGCCGGCATTGACGCCGGGGCTGAGGAGCCCGGACATTATGTCGACTTGCGGGCCGAGCGTGACGTGCTCGCCGTCCTTTCCAACTGCCCGCAAATGCACAACCCCTGCAACGGATACAATCCGAAGCCGATTCGTGTGATCGTTCGGAGCGGAGCCTGAGGCTGAAGGAAGCGGGTAGATCGTGCGCCGGTGCCGCCTTGTCTCGCTACGACGTTAAGGCATGATTCGCACGGCACTTGCGTGCCGCGCCTGGCTGGATGATCTCGCTCGTTGTGGCGCCTCGAACACGAATCGAACGCGCGACCGGCCTTTCTGCCACCGGTATTACTTCTTAACGTTGACCGGCCACCACTTCGCGCCGTCGAACACGAACGGGAAGACTCTTCCGCTCTCGGCCTTGCCAGCCGTTGCGAAGTTGCCGACGGTGTCCCAGGTGAAGTCTCCATCCGCGATGAGATAGACGACTCCTCGGAATTGAGCGCCTCCGGGAGGCTTCATCACCGAAAGTGCCGCGGCGCCGGACACGTGGTGGACGGTATTGGTGAGCATGATGTTCACCGCTGACGCAATGACCGTCCCCGGCGGCTCTTGCGGAAGGGCATTCGATGTTGCACCGGCCGCTGCGATGCGCGATCCGTCGCCTGACATGTCGAATTCGTTGTCGACCGGGTTCGTTGTTGTATAGCTTGACCATAAACGAGCATCGCGTGTTCCGGCCTTCGAGTCTCCTCCGGTGCCTGTGATGTTGATTCCCGCCGCGCCCGCTGGAATGATGAGCTCGGACTGATCGACCACTTTCACACCAACGCCTGCATTTCCGTTACCGCCAAGGGTTGCGCCGCCCAGATTGGTCAGAGTCACGAATCCCTTCTGCGCAACGCGCAGACCATGCCCGCCAGAGTTGTTGATCACGACGTTGCCTACCTGTTGGGAGACCGCACCGTTGTAGTTGAGGATGCCCGTTGCGGCGTTGGTCGCAAGCTGCCCCTGGAACTTGGAGGGCTGGGCCGAAGTACCTAAGAAGTCCACGATCGCCCCCGGGTTGAACGTGAAGGTTGTCCTACGCCCGTCGCCTGGCTGGAACACCGCCTTGGCGCGGTTAACGGTCACTGCGCAGGAGCGGAACAAGTGGGCGTTGAGCATCAGCGCCCCTTGGTTGACGGACAGGACCGTGACGTTCTTGTATCCGACTCCGGTGCGCAGCTGCTGAGTGAAGCTGAACGGGTTGTCGGGACCGTCCGCTGTCCAGAAATCGCCGCCGTCGGCGCCGCCGATAAGCTGGGCTGCGTTTCTGAGCGTCATCGTGGCCGCCATAGCCGAGCCAGGACGATTGGTGAACCAGCAGCTGACCGCGTTGACGCTCATGCGGCCGAAGAAAAGTACGTTTCCGCTGAAAACGATATTCTTGAGTCCGAGGGACGCCGCGCCATTCTGGAAGATGATGAGTAATCCGGTGGGGATGTCGAACTTGGTGATGGGCTCCCCGACAGTGAAAGTGTCCCCGATCCCGATCGCGGCGCCGAAGGGCTCGAGCACTTCCAGCGTCAGATTGTCGCCGGCGACAGTCGTGTCGCGGACAATGCGCGTCTGACCTGCCTGCGCACCGCTCGTGATCGTCACTGTGTCGAGGTCGTAGGAATCGTGAACGGTGATCGTGCCGTTCTTGCTATCCCCAGGGATTGCTCCAGCATTGAGCGCGTCGATCGCACCTGCTGCGGCCGCCCCATTGATGATAATGAACGTCTCGTTGTTGACGGCGTTAAAAGCGCCGGAGACCTTCACGAGCCTGTTGTTGTCAGCCGCCGTGTAACCGGGCACCCCACTGACACGCATCTGACCGGCGGGAGCGCCAGCTACGATCGACGCCGTCGTCGAGACGCGCACAGCTCCCGGAGTCGGGACCTGCAGCTGAGTCGTTGAGGCGACAGCGTTCGCGAGCGTTCCGAAGAGGTCTCCTAGTTGCCCTATGATCGCAAACGGAGTAGCGAAAGACCCGAGAGGCTGGCCGATCCAAAGTGCTGGGTCCGATCCCGGGAACGCAAAATTTCCACCCCCCGGTGTGATGTCGAAGAGCTTGTTCTGCGCCTTCCACCCATCTATTGAGCATAGCTCTATTCCGCGTGCGACAGTCTTGACCGGGTGTGCCTGGCTGCCATCCTGCTTGTCGTCTCCGCCGCTTGAGTCCATGTACGTGGCATTGGTAAGCATGGATTCACCTCCGTCGAGTTTGGGAGAGGCACTGCTTGTGGAACTTCGCTCTCGCTGGTGAACCAAGTGCTCGGCGCGAACGCGATTGCAACCTATCAAATACATTCGAACTGGACGGAGTCATCGGCGTTCGAGTAAACCTTGTCGAGGTACCAGACGGGCGACTACGCCGCTGCAGTGCATCTCAGTGCCAACGCGCTGACAATCGCAACGAACCTGATGACCTTTAGCGTGTCGGTCTCCTGGTGCGGCGGGGTATAGCGCCGCCATATCACTGCGGCGCACACATTTCCACGGCATCCGGACCGAGTCCCTCAGGCATCCAGCCCTCTTTCATCGCCTGCGCGCGCACGCTGACATCGGTCGTGTAGCGATGGTTCGGCGCGCCGCCCTGCCCGTTGTTGTACAGACGGTAGACTGGCGTCAAGCCAGTCGCACACGAACCGTCGCCCACTGGGAGCGCGATGTAGAACGCCGCACCGCTTTCGAGCAACCAGTTCGGGTTCGCCTGCACCGCCGCACACTCAGACGCGAACGGCGTGTGGAAGTGGGAGCTCTTCGGCGCGAACGCGGTGCTGAAGAACCGGCAAACCGGTGATGTACCGCTCGCGTTTGCCGCATAGGCGTTGAACTGAAGCCCCGTGCGGTTCCAGCCGGCAGTGGCCCCGCTGTCGAGGCTGGCGATCTCGTCGGGATTCGCGGTGATGAA
>QHUA01000190.1 GCA_003221805.1 Gemmatimonadota bacterium | reverse complement strand
GGCCTCCTCAAACGAATCTCAAAGAAATCTCATAAAAGCTCACTCCGAGGAAAAATGTTGGTCCTCGAGTTGCTGGGAACGCTTTCCCTGCGGAACGCGACTCCTCCGGTCCCGGTATCCGCGCAACAAAAAAAGTCGTTGGGCCTGCTCGCAATTCTCGCCCTGGCTGGCAGGCAAGGATTTCCGCGCGACCGTATCGAGGCTTACCTCTGGCCCGAGAGCTCGGCTCCGCTCGCGCAGCATTCGCTCGATCAGGCGGTCTACGCAATCCGACACGCCCTCGGCAGCGACTTCATTCTCTCGTCGGGACGAGAGCTCCGCCTCAATCCGGACCTGGTCCAGGTCGATGCCTGGGAGTTCGAGGAAGCGATTCGCGCTCGTCAGTGGGCCGCGGCGGTCGAGCGCTACAAAGGGACCCTGCTCGACGGATTTCACTTTACCGACAGTCGTGAGGCCGAGTCGTGGATAGACGCGGAGCGCGCTCGGCTACTGCGGGAGTATCAAAAGGCCGTCGAATTTCTTGCTAAAGATGCGGCCGAGGCGGGCGACCACGCGCGGAGTGTGACCTGGTGGCGCAGGCTCGCCAATTCCGATCCACTCTCAGCCACCGCGACGAAACAACTCATGCTGGCGCTCGCAGCCGCTGGCGATCGCGCGGGCGCTATGAAACAGGCGCGCCTTTATCAGGAGCTCGTACGACAAGACCTCGAGATCGAGCCGGATGCCGAGATTGAAAGCATCGCCAAGGCATTGGGTCGTCACGCTATCACCGAAATTCCCGAGAATCGCGCGCTCGGAAAGACTACGGCGCAGGACGAGTCCAGATCCGCTGACCATGTTCCCAATCGTGTGGACACTTCTTCGTCTGCGGCTTCCGTTGCCGCAGCAAGGGTAAAAGGCAAACAGGGCGGCCGTCGCGACAGGGCGCTGCTTTACGCGGTGATCCCAGTCGCAATTCTGATGACGGGTGCGGCGATTTGGGGTTGGATGCGTCCCGCACCGTCCCAACGGGTAGTGCAGTACACCATGGGGCTCGACTCGAACGAGGCGATGGTTCCAAGTACCCCCTGGTCAGGGCGAATTGATATCTCACCGGATGGATCGCTGCTGGCTTACATCGGCGGTCCCCGATCGCAGCTCTTGATACAACCCCGCAGCCAGCCCCATGCCATCGTTGTGCCGGGGACAGAAGGGGCGGCTTCACCGTTTTTCTCGCCTGACGGCAAGCACGTGGGCTTTCTCAGGGAAGGCATCGTTCAGATCGCTTCGGTCAGCGGGGGCCCACCGAGCAACGTGTCGGATTCCCTAACGGGAGTGGCGGGCGCGTCATGGGCACGGGACGGATTCATCTACGCAGACGGCAGTAATGGTCTGGTCCGCGTTGAAGCGAAGGCAGGGGCTGTGCCGCGTTGGTTTACGACGCTGGACACCGCCGGTCGAGAGGTCCATCACTCGTGGCCCGACGTGTTGCCGAACGGAAAGGGCGTACTGTTTACGGTTGGGTTCTGCGGAAGGAACGGAGTAAAAGGTGGGAGTTCGTTTGCGATCGCCGTGGCGGACATCCCGTCGGGGAAGCATCGAGTGATTCTCTACGACGCGATGTACGCGCGCTACGCGCCGCCCGGCTACCTCCTCTATGTCACGACGAACAAGGCCTTGATGATAGTGCCCTTCGATCAGAATTCAATGAAGATCGCGGGCGAGCCGACCGCGTTTACGGAAGGGATGCGACTGGGACTTCTGGGCTCGGCAGACCTCGCGGTCGACACGACAGGGACGCTCGTTTACGCCACTGGAGCGGGAGAAGGTAAACAGGAGCTGGCGTGGGTGACGCGCGACGGCAAAGAACAGGCGGTCGATTCTGATTGGGCGGCGTTCTACCTTGGCACACCAACGCTCTCGCCCGATGGGAAATCGGTCGCCGAAACGAGGATAGATGATGTCACGTCGCGCAGCAATATCTGGATCAAGCGACTGGGCCGAGGCCCGAGCATCCAATTGACAGTCGGCACGAAGGACAATTTCATGCCCGCGTGGACCCCAGATGGCAAATCGGTGACGTTCTCCTCCACGCCCGCGACATGCGCCACCGTCACCCCCGCGACAGGCGCCACCGATCTGTGGACCCAGCGGGCCGATGGCAGCGCACAGGCAGTGATGCAGGTCCATGAGAAGTCGAATCTGTACAATGCGCGCTGGTCTCCCGACGGGAGATGGCTGATCTTCCAGACCGACATCGCGTCGCGCGGTGCC
>QHUA01000217.1 GCA_003221805.1 Gemmatimonadota bacterium | reverse complement strand
CGCCCTGATTTGATGGCCGTGGTTGCGGTCGGCGACTTCGACAAAAAGCAGATCGAGGTTCTCATCAAGCGCTACCTCGGCGCCATCCCGGCCGCGACCAGTCCGAAACCGCGTCCGCTCTTCCCAGTACCTGCGCGCGATAGCACGCTCGTTTCCATCAACAGCGACAAGGAAGCAACGAGATCAGTCATCCGACTGCTCTACAAGCAGCCCAAGAGATTCAATACGACTGAGGCGAGCTACAGACAGCACCTCGTCGAGCAGCTTTTCGGGTCGATGTTCAACGATCGCTTCTCCGAAATCACACAGAAGCCAAATCCTCCGTTCATCACCGCCTACGCGGTGCAGGGCGATCTGGTGCGGACAGCGGAGTCTTTCTCGTTGACCGCGATCGTGGCGGACAACGGAATTCCGCGCGGACTCAACGCCCTCCTCACTGAAGGCGAGCGCGTCAGGCGATTCGGGTTTCTGCAGTCTGAGCTCGATCGTGCCAAGAAGGACTTGCAGCGCGGAATAGAGCAGGCGTACGCCGAGCGCGAGAAGACAAACTCGGGCGTATATGCGGAATCGTACGTCTCAGCGTTCCTGCAGTCGGAACCGTCGACGAGCATCCAGTACGATCGCGATGCCATCACCAGGCTCCTGCCCGGAGTAACTCTGGCGGAAGTGAACAGACTCGCCGGAGAGTGGATGACGGACAAGAATCGCGTGCTGGCGACGACGTCTCCTGACAAGCCGGGCATTGTCACGCCGAGTCCCGGCGAGCTGATGCTCGCCTTCGACGCCGTGAAAGGCGCGGACATCGCCGCTTACTCCGAAAGCGCGCTGTCGCAACAGCTCGTCGACAAGGAGCCTCCGGGCGGCAGCGTCGTGTCCGAAAAACAGATCAAGGAGATTGGCCTCACCGAGTGGAGGCTCTCGAACGGCGTTCGTGTTCTGCTCAAGCCGACAGACTTCAACGCCGATCAGATCATGTTCACGTCGTATAGTCCCGGTGGGGCGTCGCTGCTTCCGGATGCTTCGTACATTGCGGCCAGCGCGGCTGATCTCATCCCGACGACGAGCGGCGTCGGAAAGTTCAGCGTGATCGATCTCCAGAAATTCCTGGCCGGCAAGCAGGTGAGCGTCTTTCCATCGATCGATGATCTGAGCGAGGGCATCTCGGGCAGCGCATCACAGCGTGACGTCAACACGATGCTTCAGCTCATTTACCTGTACTTCACCCAGCCGCGGTTAGACACGTCTCTGGTCAATACCTTCATCGGCCGGTTCAAGGGAGTCCTTGCCAACCGCAGCGCCAGTCCGGAAGCTGCGTTCAGTGACACCCTCCAGGTGACGATGGCGCAGCACTCGGTGCGGGAACTGCCAGTTTCGGCTGCAGTACTCGACCGCATCGATCCCTTCAAGTCTTTCGACTTCTACAAGGACAGATTCTCCAACGCGAGCGGATTCACTTTCGTCTTCGTCGGCAACTTCAACACGGATTCGATAAAGCCGGCGGTCGCCAAGTGGCTGGGAGGATTACCGTCGACCGGGCGCAAGGAAACCTGGCGGGACACAGGCATTCGTCCGCCGACGGGCGTCGTGCAGCGAGTCGTCAAAAAGGGTGCGGAGCCGAAAGCGCGTACGGCGCTGATTTTCACCGGTGCCTTCGAGTACACGAGACAAAATCGTTACCAGCTGAGCGCGCTCGCAGAGCTGCTCAACATCAAGTTGCGCGAGGCGCTGCGTGAAAACCTTGGCGGAACTTACGGTGTCAGCGTCAATCCAAGCGCCAGCAGGGATCCGTTGCCATCGTACCGCTTCACCATCGGCTTTGGCTCGGCGCCTGAACGTTTGGAAGCGCTGACTGCGGCCGCGCTCGCGCAGATCGACAGCGTGAAAAAGTTTGGAACGACTCCCGAATACCTCAACAAGGTGAAGGAAGCCGCTTTTCGCTCGCGTGAGACGGCGATGAAACAGAACGGGTATTGGCTGGCGCAGATATCCACGTTCGATCAGAGCGGCTGGGCGTTGGCTGAAATTCCGAACGGCGAGAAGTTGATCTCCGCGCTCACGATCGATGATTTACAGAAAGCGGCGATCAAGTACCTGCGGACCGACAATTACGTGCGCGTCTCGCTCTACCCGGAGAATTTCTCGGGAGCCGAAACGAGGTAGGAAATCCCATGGACGACTCGCTCTACTTCTCGGAGCAACACCTCGCGGTCCGCGGTATGGTCCGCGAGTTTGCGCGCAGCGAGGTAGCGCCGGTTGCCGCAGAGCTCGATGCCAAGGCCGAGTTCCCCTGGGCCAACGTCAGGAAAATGGGCGAGCTCGGTCTCCTTGGCATTCCATGGCCGGAAGAGCTCGGTGGTGCCGGGCTCGATTTACTGAGCTACATGATCGTCATCAATGAGATGGCGAAGGTCGATGCCTCGCACGCGATCACGATTTCCGCGCACACGACACTCGGCACGTCGCCGATAGTCAACTTCGGCACCACTACCCAGAAGAAGAAGTACGTGCCGTTGCTCGCCACCGGAAAAGTTTTGGGAGGATTTGGCCTCACCGAGCCAAGCGCCGGCAGCGATGCCGCGAGTACGCGCTCGACCGCTGTACGCAAAGGGTCCCATTACATCCTGAACGGCAGCAAAATCTTCATCACCCACGGCGGCGTCGGCGAGATATTTGTCGTCACCGCCGTCACCGATCCAGGAAAGGGAACCAAAGGGATCAGCTCCTTTATCGTTACCAAGGAAGCGAGCGACCTCGACAAATCAGGTGGCTTCGGTCACGACGACTCGCTGCCGTCGATGGCAGGGTTTCGTGCCGGAAAGAAAGAAGACAAACTCGGGTGGAGAGCGTCCGACACGCGGTCGCTCATCTTCGACGATGTCGAAGTACCGGCCGAGAATCTTCTCGGTGAGGAGGGCGAAGGCTTCAACAATTTCATGCGCACGCTGGATTCTGGTCGTGTCGGCATCGCGGCGCTTTCGCTCGGAATCGCCGAAGGCGCGTTCGAGCAATCGCTGCGTTACGCGACTCTTCGCAAGCAGTTCGGACAGGCGATCGCCAACTTCCAGGGCATCCAGTTCCAGCTCGCCGACATCGCCACCGAGATCGAGGCGGGGAAGCACTTGATGTACTGTTCTGAGCTCGCCATGCGGACGACGATCAAAGCGATCCAGATCCACGGCGGCTACGGCTACACCAAGGAGTATCCCGTCGAGCGCATGTTCCGCGACGCCAAGATTTGCGAGATTGGAGAGGGAACTTCCGAGATCCAGCGGATGGTCATCGCTCGAAACCTCCTCAAGGAGCTGGCGGATTGACCTATTCCGAGGTTGCCAAGCAACTCCGACTTCCACTTGGCTTCATACTCGGCATTAGTTATCTGATTTTCGCTCGGCCCACCCCGCTCACTCTCGCTGTCGGTGGGGCGATCGCGTTCATCGGAGTGCTTATGCGCGCGTGGGCCTCGGGACACATCTCCAAGAACGAGCGGCTGGCGACGAGTGGACCGTACGCGCACACGCGGAATCCACTGTACTTTGGCAGCTTTCTGATCGCCGCTGGCTTTGCGATCGCCGCGCACTGGGCGCTCCTGCTGCTGGTCGTGGCTTTCTTCGTGTTCATCTACGCGCCGACGATGCAACGAGAGCGGGCCAATATCGCCGGCAGATTTCCAGACGCGTACGAGGCCTACGCCGCCAACGTCCCGGCGTTCGTGCCGCGACCGACGCCGTGGAAGGCGACGCATCCCGAGGATGAAAACCGCTTCAGCCTCGAGCTGTACATGAAGCACGGTGAATGGAAAGCCGGACTGACCTACTTAGCCGTCATTGCCTGGCTCATCTATAGAACCGTGACTGGAATCTGAGTAAGCAGTCACATATGTGGCGCAGGACAATCCTGGAAGCGTGGTTCGACCGCAACTCGTAAGTCGTTGTCGTCGTTGCGGAAACACCGAGTGCTTCCATAGATTTGTTAGCACTGACTGTTGCTTCCCATGCATGAGGATCTCGTGCGACTCGCGGATCCAGGAACTATGGATGGGAAGGGGATGATGGTAAGAAACTAAGGAAAATCATAACGCGGCCCTGTAGCACGACCGCGCGGACTTTTTTGGAACCGTCTCACATTTCGCTCGCCGAGTCGCCGAGCGATGAGTGCGACGGTGAATAATGAAAAGAGAAATCCTCATTAACGCGGTCCCGCGTGAAACGCGGATCGCGATTCTGGAGGACGAGAAACTCGTCGAGCTTCTCGTCGATCGTCCAGACAACCGACGCATGGTCGGTGACATCTATTTGGGCCGGGTCGATGCAGTGCTCCCCGGAATTCAGGCAGCCTTCGTCGACATCGGCACTGAGAAGAGCGCCTTCCTCCACGCGTCGGACCTCGTTCGAGAAACCGCTGAAGAAGCCGAGGACGAGGAAGACGACGAAGAGCAGACCGACGAGCCGGTCGAGAAGAAAAACGGCAATGGCAGCAACGGCAGTAGCCGCCGCGCCAAAGCTCCGCTGATCCAGGAAGCGCTGAAGCGGGGGCAAGAGATTCTGGTTCAGGTCTCAAAAGAGCCGATATCGACTAAGGGCCCCCGCGTCACTGCCCAGATCTCTCTCGCCGGCCGCTTCCTCGTCTACATCCCCGATTCATCGAAGGTCGGCGTCAGTCGTAAGATCGGATCGTCGGCGGAAAGGGCGCGGCTCAAAGAGCAAGTGCAGGCGATCCTGCCCGACAAGTCCGGTGGCGTGATCGTCCGCACCGTCAGCGAAGACGTAACGCCTGAGATGCTGGAGCGAGAGCTCAAGAGCCTGATGTCCCAGTGGAAGAAGATCAAACGGAAAATGCACTTCCAGAAAGCGCCGTCACTGGTCAATCGCGAGAGTGGACTCACTCGCGGACTGGTACGTGACATTTTCAGCGACAAGGTCGACAGCCTCACCGTCGATTCGAAGCAGGTCTACAACGAGATCGTCGCCTACCTCAAGGACATTGCGCCCGACCTG
>QHUA01000216.1 GCA_003221805.1 Gemmatimonadota bacterium | reverse complement strand
CAGCGTGCGCACCGCTGAGCGAAAGCTTGCGACTTGTCGAGTTGCCGTATCGCGCCGTAACTGCAAATGCTGAGGCCTCGTCGCCGGCGCCTCCCGAAGCCACGTCGAAGGGAGGACGCGCCTTCCGGATGCTGCGCCAGCGCGACGACGGCGGTGAAATCGCGCCGGATGCAATGAGTCGTGCCCTGCGCCAGCGCGAAGCGTTGGTCCAGCTCGTGCCCAAGGTGGGGGGCGTGATACGCAATGCCTGGACCGCACTGGGCCCGGCGACGACCCTCGGTGGTCGTGTCAAAACGATCCATGTTGATCCCACCGACCCACACCTTCTGTTGGCCGGGGCCGCCACCGGAGGCATCTGGCATAGCGAAAATGCGGGCGCGAGTTGGTTGCCGGTCAATGACTTCCTCGGATCACTGGCGATCTCCAGTTTTGCCCACGACGCCGGGAATCCCAGCGTGATTTACGCCGGTACAAGTGAGTACTATTACACAGCCACACAGGGGATCGGCATCCTCAAGTCCATCGACGACGGTCGCTCGTGGCAGCGGCTCCCCGCAACCGATCCGGTGGCCTCCAACAACTGGACTTATGTTATGCGCGTTGCAGCTCACCCAACTGCGCCGGGTGTAGTGCTCGCCGGCACATGGACTGGTGCGCTTCGCTCCGCCGACAGCGGTGCCACCTGGACCAAGGTATTTAGCCGCGTGGCGTTTGATGGACACTTCACGATCGTTCTCGACGTTCGCTTCAATCCCGTCGATCCAAACCAGGTTCTCCTCGGACTCGAAGACAGTGCAGTCGCCTACAGTGACGACGCCGGATTCACCTGGACCAAAGTGCAGATCGCGCCTGCCGTTAATAAACGCGGCACCGGACGTGTCGAGCTTGCCTTCGCGCGGACCGTCAGCGGATTGGCGTACGCATCCGTCGTTCGCAACGGTGGCGAGGTGTGGAAATCGAGCGACGCGGGGCATACTTGGACGCTCACCAGCACGCCAGGCCACCTGCATGGCAATAATTCCGTCAACGCGATCTGGGTCGACCCTGTCAACGCGCAACATGTCATCGTCGGTGGTGTAGACCTGTGGCGTTCGGTGGATGGAGGACAGACGTTCCTGCAGATCAGTGATTGGCAGCGATGGCCTACGTCGGCCCACGCCGATCAGCACGCGCTCGTCGCCGAGCCTGGTTACGACGGCACCACCAACGCGCGCATATATATTGCCGGCGATGGGGGTGTTTATCTCGCCAACAACATCCTGGCGACGACCACCACGTCCGGCTGGACCAATCTCAACAACGGCCTGAATGCGGTGCAGTTCTGGGGCGGTGCCGCATCTCCGACCGCCGGTGGCCTGTTCGTCGGCGGCACGCAGGACAATGGGACGCTGACGCTGCAAAGAGCCGGAAATCAGTGGTTCCGATGGTTCGGCGGCGATGGTGGATCGACGGCGATCGATCCAACCAACCCGACGCTGTGGTACGGGGAACTCACTTACGCCGCGGCGTTCCGCTCGCTTGACGGAGGCGTCAACGCCAATTACATATGCGCCGGCATCAGTGACGCACATACTGCCACCGCTACATTCGCGCCCTGCGGTCTCGGCACCAGCGGCGAGGCGAACTTCATCGCGCCGACCGTCCTCGATTCCAACCAGCCCGGCCGACTACTGGTCGGGGCGAACTCGCTCTGGGTCCCCGACGACGCCCGCGTGCCGATGCCGACATGGCACTCTATCAAGGTCCCATCGACTGGCGTGACCGCATCTGGTGGTGGCAACTGGATCAGTGCAATCGCTGTGCAACCAGGCGATTCCAACGTCGTCTGGATCGGTCATAACAACGGCGAGTTGTACGTCTCGATCGACGCGCTGTCAGTGAGTCCCACGTGGCGCGCAGTGACCGGGCTGCCCGCGCGATTCGTCACGCGGATCGTGTTCGATCCGGCCAACGCGAACCGCGTGTATGTGGCGTTCGGGGGATTCACGGCGGGCAATCTCTACGTCACGGACAACGGGGGTACGAGCTGGACCGGCGTCGGCGCGGCACTACCCGCCGCACCGATCCTTGCTCTCGCCATCGGTCGTCATAACTCACAGTTTCTGTACGCGGGCACCGAAGTCGGGTTGTTTGCAACTGAGGATGGCGGGCAGAGTTGGTCCGCGTCCAACGATGGCCCCGCCAACGTCCCCGTCGAGGAACTGTCCTGGCTCGATGACAACACGATCATCGCCGCCACACATGGCCGCGGCGCGTTCCTCGCGCTGACGGATGGATCCGGCCCGGTCGACGCGGTGGAGTACTACTACTCGGCTTGGAACTTTTATTTTGAAACGGCATTCCCAGACGAAATTGCTGCGCTGGATGGTGGTGCCTTTGGCGGTGCCTGGCAACGGACCGGACAGACCTTCAAGGTTTGGCCACAAGCTACGGGCTCTGCGTCCGCAACGTGCCGTTTCTTCAGCACC